>NZ_QKSX01000006.1:0-197386 GCF_003234305.1 Curtobacterium sp. MCLR17_055 | reverse complement strand
GAACGGCCCCGCCCCCGCCTGGGTCGTCCGTGCCGACGACCCGGCAGCGCCGTGGGCCGTCCTCGTGCACGGCCGTGGCGTCACGCGTGCCGAGACGATCCGCGCCGTCCCCGTCTTCCGCGCCGCCGGGTACTCGGTGGTGCTCGCCTCGTGGCGGAACGACGGTGTCGCCCCGCCGAGCGTCGACGGCCGCTACGGCCTCGGCAGCACCGAGTGGGAGGACGTCGACTCCGTCCTCCGCTGGCTCACCGCGCAGGACGCCCAGAGCGTCGTGCTCATGGGCTGGTCGATGGGCGGCGCCGTCGTGCTGCAGACGCTGCTCCGCTCCCGCTTCGCCGGCCTGGTCGACGGGGTGGTCCTCGAGTCCCCGGTGGTCGACTGGCACGCCGTGCTGAAGTCGCAGAGCCAGCTCCTGCGTCTGCCACGTCCGGTCCGCAAGGTCGCGCAGCGGCTGCTCCGCACGCCGGTGCTGTATCGGCTCGCCGGGCTCCAGCAGCCCGTCGACCTGCGCGAGCTCGACATGGTCACGCGCTCCGATGAGCTCACGGTGCCGATCCTGCTGCTGCACAGCGACGACGACGGGTTCGTGCCGTCCTCGGCCTCGCACGACCTGGCCCGCGCACGGCCCGACCTGGTGCGGCTCGAGATCCAGACCACGGCCCGGCACACCAAGCTCTGGAACCACGACGCCGACTGGTTCGACGCCCGGATCCTCGCGTGGCTGACCGAGGTGGTCCAGCGGCGCGGGGCGGCCAGCGCGCGGTAGACGCGACCGGAGGGCGGACGGGAGGCGCGGTGCCAGCTGGCACCGCGCCTCCCGTCCGTCAGTGGGTCGCGTCTACGCGACCGCCGCCTGCACCTGCCGCTGGACGCGGCCGAGCATGCCCACCATGCCGCGGATCCGCAGGGGGCTGACCGCCTCGGACAGGCCGATGGTCAACGGGTAGTCCGTCGGGACGGCGAGCACCTGCTCGACGGTGAGGCCGGACAGTCCCTGCGCCAGGATCGAGGCGAAGCCGCGGGTGGTCGGCGCCTCGCGCGGGGCGGTGGCGTGCATCCGGACCACGTCCGGGGCGTCGCCGTCCTCGCCCACCGTCACGGTGATGAAGACGGGGGACTGGCACTCCTCGACGCGTTCGAGCTCGTCCTCGTGCCCCTGCAGGCGTTCGGGTAGCGCAGGCAGCTCGTTCGAGAACTCGAGCAGGAGCTGCAGGCGGTCCTTCTGGCCCAGGGCGAGGAAGTCGTCGCGGATCTCGGCGAGGGTGGCGGGGAGTGGTGCGTCGGTGCTGGCGTTCATCGGTTCGGAACAGTACCCGGCTCGGATCCCTGCACGATGGGGACGCGGACGGCGCTGCCCCACTCGGTCCACGAGCCGTCGTAGTTGCGGACGTTGTCGTAGCCGAGCAGGTGCTGCAGGACGAACCAGGTGTGGCTCGAGCGCTCACCGATGCGGCAGTAGGCGATCACCTCGTCGGCGTCACCGATGCCGGCGCCATCACGGTAGACGGCGTCGAGCTCGTCGCGCGACTTGAAGGTGCCGTCGGGAGCAGCGGCCGTCGCCCAGGGGATGTTCACGGCGGTGGGGACGTGGCCGCCGCGCAGCGCACCCTCTTCCGGGTAGTCGGGCGCGGTCGTGCGCTCCCCGCTGTACTCCGGGGCGCTGCGGACGTCGATGAGCGGCTTGCCGAGGTGCGCGAGGACGTCGTCCTTGAAGGCGCGGACGGGCTCGTCGTGCCGCTCGACGACGGGGTACTCGACGGGCGTGACCGGGGTCTCGTCGGTGGTCAGGGCGCGGTCCTCGGCGATCCACTTGCCGCGACCGCCGTCGAGCAGGCGGACGTCCTCGTGGCCGAACAGGGTGAACACCCAGAGGGCGTACGCCGCCCACCAGTTGTTCTTGTCGCCGTAGATCACGACGGTGGTGTCGCGGCCGATGCCCTTGCCGCCGAGGAGCTCGGCGAAGGCGGCGCCGTCGATGTAGTCGCGCTGCACCGGGTCGTTGAGGTCGGTGTGCCAGTCGACCTTTACAGCACCCGGGATGTGCCCCGTCTCGTAGAGCAGGACGTCCTCGTCGGACTCGACGACCACCAGGTCGGGCGCGCCGGCCCCGGCGTCGAGTTGCTCCTGCAGCCACTCGGTGGAGACGAGGCGCTCCGGGTGCGCGTAGGCGGCGAACTTCTCGGACGGGTCGACCGGTGCGGTCATCGGGGGTACCTCCAGGGGTGCGGGGGAGCGTGGTGCGGGGCGAGCGTGGTGCGGGGCGAGCATTGTGCCCGGGTGCGTGCTGCCGGCGCCGGACTAGGATCGGGCGTCGGTGCCTGTGGGCAACGGTACGCGGACGTACCGTGCTCCTGACGCAACGTGACACCCCACGACATGCTTCCCGGAAGGGTTCCCCGATTGCCCGCTCACCTCGTCGACCGTGATCCCCAGGTGACGCCGCAGCAGATGGCTGCGGCGCTCGTGCCCCCGCCGCAGTTCACGGACGCGTCGTTCGACTCGTACCGGCCGGACCCGGACTACGACTCGCAGGCCTCGGTCCGCGATGCCGTCGCCGCGTTCGTGGCCGCCGGTCCGACCGAGGCTCCGCGGCGCGGGCTGTTCGGGCGTCGGAAGCAGGCGGCGGAACCCGCGGCGAAGTCCGGCGTGTACCTGGACGGCGGGTTCGGTGTCGGCAAGACCCACCTGCTCGCAGCCGCCTACCACGCGGCCACCGGCCGGAAGACGTTCGGCACGTTCATCGAGTACACCGCGCTCGTGGGCGCCCTGGGGTTCCAGGGCACGGTCGACCTGCTCCGCGGCACCGCACTGGTGTGCATCGACGAATTCGAGCTCGACGACCCGGGCGACACGATGGTGATGACCCGGCTCATCAAGGAACTGACCGAGACCGGCACCCGCTTCGCCGCGACGTCGAACACGCCCCCGGGAGCCCTGGGTGAGGGACGCTTCGCCGCGCAGGACTTCCTGCGCGAGATCCAGGCGATGTCGGACCGGTTCGACACCATGCGCATCGACGGCCTGGACTACCGCCGACGTGCCGTGGACGAGTCGGCGCAGGTGGTGTCCGACGTGCCCGCCGCGCTGCCGTCCGGCTCCGTGACGCTCGACGACTTCGGTGCGGTGGTCGCGCACCTGGGTTCCGTGCACCCGTCGAAGTACGTCGCGCTGGTCGAGGACCTCGACGCCGTCGGGCTCACCGACGTCCGGGCGTTCACCGACCAGACCGACGCGCTGCGCTGGGTCGCCCTGGTGGACCGGCTGTACGACGCGCAGGTGCGCATCGTCGCGTCGGGCACGCCGCTCGACCAGGTGTACCCCGACGTGATGCTCGAGGGCGGGTACCGCAAGAAGTACCTGCGCGCGGCGTCCCGCGTGGTGGCGCTCACCCGCGCCTGAGCGTCGCTCGCCGTCAGACCGATCTGTCCACGGCGGTCTCCTGCCCCTCGCGCAGGGGACATCGGGCCGCTGGAAACACGACGTTTACAAACGGCGCGGTCGCGTTACATCCGCGAAACAGTTCGTGCTCCCTCGTGAAACCTCGCCTCGCCAGACTCTGTGACACCCGAGGCGGTCCAAGAGCCGCTCGTGCAATCGAGAGGTGAGCAGATGCTTGATCAGGGCAACACGACGTTCGTGTTGGTGATGGCTGCGCTGGTGTTGTTCATGACACCCGGCCTGGCCTTCTTCTACGGCGGCTTGGTGAAGGCCAAGTCCGTCATCTCCATGATGATGATGTCGTTCGGTGCGATCGCGCTCGTGAGCGTGCTCTGGGTGGTCTACGGCTACGCGATCGCCTTCGCCAACCACGGCGACGGCACGGCGGTCTCCGGCGTGGTCGGGTTCTTCAGCATCGACTGGAACCAGATCGGCCTCGGCCAGGCCTTCGAGGAGGCGCAGTCCTCGAACATCCAGGCGGCGTACCCGTCGATGGCCTTCGTCGGGTTCCAGGCGACGTTCGCGATCATCACCGTCGCGCTCATCTCCGGCGCCATCGCCGACCGCGCCAAGTTCGGCGCGTGGATGGTCTTCGCCGGCGTCTGGGTGACGGTCGTCTACTTCCCGGTCGCCTCGTGGGTCTTCAACCTGACCTCCGGCTGGGCCGCCACGTGGGGCGTCATCGACTTCGCCGGTGGCACCGCGGTGCACATCAACGCCGGTGCAGCGGGTCTCGCCCTGGCGATCGTCCTCGGCAAGCGCGTCGGCTTCGCCAAGGGTGCGCACAAGCCGCACAACCCGCCCTTCGTCCTGCTCGGTGCCGCCATCCTGTGGTTCGGCTGGTTCGGCTTCAACGCCGGCTCCGAGGGCGCTGCTGACGGCATCGCCGCGATCGCCTGGGTGAACACCCTCGCCGCCCCGGCCGCCGCCATCCTCGGCTGGCTGCTCATCGAGAAGCTCAAGGACGGCAAGGCCACCTCCGTCGGTGCCGCATCGGGTGCCGTCACCGGCCTCGTCGCGATCACCCCGGCCTGTGCCGCGCTGACCCCGGGCTGGGGCATCCTGCTCGGCTTCCTCGCCGGTATCGTCTGCTGCTTCGCGATCGACTGGAAGTACCGCCTGGGCTTCGACGACTCGCTCGACGTGGTCGGCGTCCACCTGGTCGGCGGCATCTTCGGCACGCTGTTCCTCGGCGTCTTCGCGAACGACACCGGCCTGATCTACTCCGGCTCGTTCGAGCAGCTCGGCAAGCAGGCGGCCGCAGCGGGCGCCGTCGGCGCGTACTCGTTCGTCCTGGCCTTCGTCATCGGCTGGATCATCGAGAAGACGATGGGCTTCCGCGTCAAGACCGAGGACGAGGTCGCCGGCATCGACACCGCGGTCCACGGCGAAGAGGGCTACGTCCTCTACGAGCAGACCGACGACAGCCCGGTCAGCGTCCGCTAGTCACCAGGCACCACCCGCAACGACGACGGGCCCCGCGCACACAGCAGCGCGGAGCCCGTCGTCGTTGCGTTGGTCGCGTTCTCGACGTGACCAACGCCGGGAGGCGCAGTGCGGGTCGGACCCGCACCGCGCCTCCAGGCAGATGGTCGCGTCAGCGACCCGCTGGTTCTGTTGGTTCCGCCGGTTCCGTCACCAGGCGTAGTCCTCCGGCGAGGTCTCGTGCCCCGGGAAGATCTCGTCGAGACGGTCCAGCGCACGCTGGTCGAGGCGGATGTCGACGGCGCGGACCGCGGACTCCCACTGCTCCATCGTGCGGGGGCCGGTGATCGGCGCGGTGACGCCGGGCTGGTGCAGCAGCCAGGCGAGGGCCAGCTCGCCGGGCGTGTGGCCGAGCTCCTTCGCGAACGACTCGTACGACTGCAGCTGATCGCGGTGCGCTTCGACGTACTCGGCGCTGCGGCCGGACAGCCGACGGGAGCCGTTCTCGGTCTTCTCGATGACGCCGCCGAGCAGGCCGCCCTGCAGCGGCGACCAGGGGATCACGCCGAGGCCGTACGCGCGGGCGGCGGGCAGGACCTCGCGCTCGACGTCGCGGACCACGAGGTTGTAGATCGACTGCTCGCTGACCAGGCCGAAGGTGTTCCGGCGCTTCGCTGCCTCCTGCGCCTGGGCGATGTGCCACCCGGCGAAGTTCGACGAGCCGACGTACAGGACCTTGCCCTGCTGCACGGCGACGTCGATCGCCTGCCAGATCTCGTCCCACGGCGTCGCACGGTCGACGTGGTGGAACTGGTACAGGTCGATGTGGTCGGTCTGCAGTCGCTGCAGGCTCGCGTCGAGCGACTGCCGGATGTTCAGGGCGCTCAGCTTGCCGCCGTTCGGCCAATCGGTCATCTCGCCGTAGACCTTCGTGGCGAGGACCGTCCTCTCGCGGCGACCGCCACCCTTGGCGAACCACCGTCCGATGATCTCCTCGGTGGCACCCTTGCCCACCGAGCCGCCGTAGCCGTTGGCGGTGTCGAAGAAGTTGACGCCGAGCTCGTGGGCCCGGTCCATGATCGCGTGCGAGTCGTCCTCGCTGGTCTCCGGGCCGAAGTTCATCGTGCCGAGCACGGCGCGGGAGACGGACAGACCGGTGCGACCGAGGTGTGTGTAGTCCATGAGACGGGTCTACTCGTGACGCGCTGGTGGCGCCAGGCCCTGGGAGTACCGGTCGAGTGGTGGGGAGTAGTCAGGGAGGACCACTCGAGAGGAGCAGCCATGCCAGCCAAGGACGAGATCCCCAGCACCCTGCAGCGGTCCCCGGAGCACGCGCAGGAGATCTTCGAGAAGACACTGGACTCGGCGAACGAGACGTACGGCCCGGGTGAGCGGGCGCACCGAACGGCGTTCGCCGCCGTGAAGCACGAGTACGAGAAGGTCGGCGACCACTGGGAGGAGAAGGAGTCCTCCGGGCCGTCCGACTCCGGTGCCGCCGGCTCCCGCGGTTCCGGGAAGACCGAGGGCGGTGTCGACGCGAACGCCTCGAAGGCGCACCTCATGGACGTCGCGAAGCGGCTCGACGTCAGCGGCCGCTCCAAGATGACGAAGGACGAGCTGGTCGAGGCGATCGGCAAGGCGAACGACCGCGCGACCGCTGCCGCGCGGAAGTGACCGTCGCGCGTGCCGTGCATGCCCCGCTCGGCATGCGGCGGTGGGGTGAGGGGGTAACGTGCCGACGATGAACATCCCAGCACTCCGCGGCAGCCGGATCCTCGGGTTCGGACACCACCAGCCCGAACGCGTCCTGACCAACGACGAGCTCTCGACGATGGTCGACACGAACGACGAGTGGATCCGCACCCGCACCGGGATCCAGACGCGTCGGATCGCCGGTCCCGACGACACCGTCACGTCGATGGCCATCGAGGCCGGGCGCCGTGCCCTCGCCGACGCCGGGGTGTCGCCCTCGGCCGTCGGACTCGTCATCGTCGCCTCCACCACCCACCAGGACCGCGCCCCGTACACGGCAGGCCGCGTTGCCGCTGCACTGGGCATGACGAACGGCCCGGCGCCGATCGACATCAACACCGCGTGCAGCGGCTTCGAGTACGCGCTCGGGCTCGCCGACCAGTCCATCCGCACCGGTTCGGCCGACGTCGCGCTCGTCATCGGGTCCGAGGTGCTGTCCGGCATCGCCGACTGGACCGACCGGTCGACGTGCGTGCTCGTCGGTGACGGGGCCGGTGCCGCCGTGCTCGGAGTCGCCGAGACGCCCGAGATCGGCCCGGTGTCGTGGGGGAGCGTGCCGCACCTGCTCGACGCCGTGCGTGTCGAAGGGTCGCCGGGGCGCTTCAACCAGGAGGGTCGCTCGATCTACCGGTGGGCCATCACCGAGGCCGAGGGGCACGCCCGCAAGGTCGTCGAGGCCGCCGGACTCACGATGGACGACATCGAGGTGTTCGCGTTCCACCAGGCGAACCTGCGGATCATCGAGCCGCTCGTCACCGCGCTCGGTGGGGAGTCGAAGTTCGTCATCCGTGACGTCGTCGAGTCCGGGAACACCTCGGCCGCCAGCGTGCCGCTCGGGCTCTCGAAGGCGTGGGAGCGTGGCGACCTCCCGGAGGGAGTGCCGGCCCTGCTGTTCGGGTTCGGTGGCGGGTTCGCCCACGCCGGGCAGGTCGTGACGACGCCGGTGCGGTCCTTCTAGGGCGCAGCTGCACGAACGGCCCGGGCTCGGGTGATCAGCATCCGTGCCCGGACCCTGCTCGGTCGTCGCGGCGGACCGTTCTCGGTCGGCGTGCCGGGCCGTTCTCGGTCGTCCTGGCTAACGCTTCGAGCGGGGGTCGTCCTGGCCCGGCTCGGTCCAGAGGTCCTGGTCCTTGCCTGCGCCGCGCTTCCACGGCAGGGCACGCCGGGTCTTCTCGGCAGCCGGGGTGACCGTCAGCACGATCGGGAACTCCGCCGGCGGCATCCCGAACCCGGTCCGCGACGCCTGGATCACCTTGCGCCCGAGTGCGTGGTTCCCCAGACCGCCGACCGCCGCTCCGATGCCGAACGGCAGCGCGCGGCCGAGGACCGAACCGCCCTGCCGGATGGCGAAGCGCTTGATGAACTGGTCACGGACCTGTCCGCCGATGCCGTTGACGACCTGCTTCGGCAGCGAGGACGTCACCATCTCGCCCCAGAACGCCGTCCGGGCCTGCCCGCCGGCAGCCTGGCCGGCGAGCTGCTTGATGAGCTGCGTGCCCGGCGCACCGAGGATCATCGCCATCACCAGGGTGCGGGCGCGCTCTGGGTCGTCCAGCGCGATGCCGTGCACCTCGGTCACCGACTGTGCGAACAGCGCGGTGGTCTCCAGGAACCCGACCGTCTCGGCGCCGCTCAGTCCGAGCGCAGCGGCCATCCCGACGCCGGGGATCACCGCGCTCGCACCGACCGCGGCACCGCCGGTCGTCACCGCTGCCAGGTACTGCCGCTCGAGGATCTGGATCACCTCGGCGGGGGTCGCGTCGGGCTTGCGGCGACGGATCGCGTTGACGTGCGCGACCACGACGGGACGCTGCACACTGATGACCCGATCGAGCCACTTCGCCCAGCCCGTGGGCTGGACCTGCTGCGTTCGGGGGTTGGACGTGGTGGGGGAGACCGGTGCGGTCGGCAGGGGCACGATCGACTGGTCCTTCGGGGCGCGGGCCATGCGATCACCGTACGCCGCACACGTGAGAGGCTCGCTGGATGGACACCGACCCCGCGCAGCGAGCACTCGACGACGCCCGTCGTGCGGCCGGATTCCTGACCGTCCGGCAGGTGGCCGCTCTCTCGCCCGAGGTCCGGGTCCTCGATCCGGCGTCCGTCCTGATCGGGGTTGGCGTGTCGATCCTGCCCGGAGTGCAGCTGTACCCGTCCACGACGCTCGAGACCCGTCACGGTGGGGCGATCACGCTGGCTGCCGGTGCCCGCCTGGGCCCCGGACCCGTGACCGTCGTCGCGTCTGCGGCGACGGTGCACATCGGGGAGGGCGCCGAACTCGGCCCGGGCCCCGTCACCGTCGTCGCGGACGGGTCCGACGTCGTGATCGGTGGTCGGGCTCGCCTGACGGCCGGGTGTCTCGTCGAGGGGCCGGCGCGGATCGGTGTGGGCGCGCAGGTGCTCGGGCCGGTGTCCGTGCGCGACGTCGAGCTCGAGGACGGCGGCGACCACCGCGAACCCGACCCGGACCACCGCGGCGGCGTGGTGAAGGGCACCGGGCCGGTCCGTGGGGTGCGCGTGGGGCTCGGCGAGGTCGTGGTCGGTGGGGCAGTGGACATCGGGGCGTCCTCCGGCCGCCCGCGGATCGAGCGTCAGCGCACGTACCACCCGGATGCGCCGCGTCGTCCGCGCTGATCGTCGAACACGCAGCCTCAGCACGGGACACCCGCACGCCGCAGGGCAGCCCGCACCCGGTCGGGCTGCATCAGGTCGGCCCACGAGAGCCGCACGACCGCGCGGACCTCGGGGAACGACCGGATGAAGTCCTCACGCCGCTTCTCGCGCCAATGCGCGTCCGCGGTGGATCGCCCGTCGAGCAGCGCCGGGTCCTCGTACTTCGCGCGGCCGTCGACCTCGACCACGACGCCCTGGTCCGGGAACCAGAAGTCCACGACCGCCGTGGCCGATCCGGCCCGGGCGAACACGTGCTGCTGCACCGGCTCCGGCACACCGAGCTCCCGGAAGCGCACGCGGCACACCGACTCCGCCGGTGACCCCGACAGCGCCGACCCCATCCCCACGGCGATCCCCGCCTTGGTCCGAGCGAAGGCCAGCGTTGCGTGTTCCGCATCCAGCGCCTCACGGTCGGCGAGCCGACGGGAGAGCACGGCATCGACGACGGGAAGTGCTTCGAGCAAGGAGCGTGTCGCAGCGACGTCGATGGCGGTCCTCGAGGCCGTCGTGGTGGGGGTCGCCTGCTGATCGACGAGGACTGCGGGTGGCCGCTCCTGTGCACCGTGCCGGACGAACCACGCCGTGACACGGGTGTGCGTCGTGGTCGGATCGGTGAGGTGCACCTTGGGTGGTGCTGCCCCGATCAACGGGAGCCCGAGGACCGCGCAGGCAGACTGGTGTGAGACGACATCGGTCGCTCGGAGTCGGTGCGCCGAGGCACGAACGAGCACGTGGTGCTGCTCACCGGGGTGCATCCCGTCGAGTGCATCCAGGCGGACGAGGACGCCGGGGCGGAGGCGTTCGTACCGTCCCCGGTGGACATCGCGCTCGAGCGCGCGGCGTTCAGCGGAGGTCGCCCCCGTCGTGCGGATCAGTTCGACGTCGTTCGCTCTGGACATGACACCAGGCTCGCCGAACCTCGTGGCCCAGCTCTCGCCATCGCCCAGTCTGTGGAGAGCCGGGCGGCGACGACGACCTGTGCAGGACTGACCAGCTGCAATGCGCGTGCATCTTGCGACGACCCACGCGTCGAACGACTCGTGTCTTGTCGTCACATGCACGCGCAACCTCTGCGTACACATCTTCCGACGATCCACGCCGAGAACGACTGGTGGACTGTCGCAGAACGGGTGCGAAGCAGCCGCGCCCGCCGCCCGCGCTACACCCGCGCGAGCTCCGCCCGCAGCGGCAGGTCCTGCTCCTCGAGGATGACCTGCGCGCCCACGGCCGTCCGGGCGTTCACGACGATCGGCGCGAGCAGGTTGACCGTGGTGCCGGATGCGCCGGGGTTCGCGACGACGAGCAGCATCGCGTCGGCGGGGTCGGTCAGCCCGAGCCCGGCGGCCTGCTCGTCGGTGAGCTCCGGCGCGTACGACGGCAGGTGCACCGCGGCGTCGAGCAGGAACAGCCGTGCGTCGTCGCCGACGAGCGTGAAGAGCCCCTCGGCGCCGTCGACCGGCGACAGCTCGAAGGCCGCGGCGGGGGCGAGCCCGAACGGCGGGACGGCGAAGGTCAGGGAGATGCTCATCGGAGGTAGTCCATCAGGGTCGGCTGCAGGACCTTCGCGGTGACGGCGAGGGCTGCCTGGTAGTTGGTCTGCTGCACCTGCAGGTCGAGGACGGCCTTGGCGAGGTCGACGTCCTCGATGTCGGCGCGACGGCCCTCGAGCGAGACGGTCGCGGACTTCAGCGAGTCCTGCGCCGTGAGCGCGGCGGCGTGCCGGATCCCGACGTCGGCCTGGGCGCCGCGGACGGTCCCGAGTGCGCCGTCCACGTCGTTGATCCGAGCGTTCACGTTCACCCCGTTCTGCAGGTCGTTGACGATGGAGTCGATCACCGCGAACACCGAGTCGTCGCCGGAGCCGAAGACCGCGGTGCCGGCGGTGTCGACGCGCACGGTCGTGCCGTCCCCGATCCGCCGGGACACGTCGGTGCCGGCGGCCGCCCAGCCCGTGGCCGGGTCGTAGGCAGCAGCGGCGGTCGACGATCCCGCGAACACCGAGCGGGTGCCGTAGGTCGTGTTGGCACGGGCCTCGAGGTCGGCCTTGAGCGACCGGAACTGCGTGACGAAGGCGTCGCGGTTCGTGTCGCTCATGGTGCCGGAGTTCGCGGCCTGCACGGTGAGGTCGCGCACGTTGTTGAGCACCGAGTAGACGCTCGACAGTGCACTGTCGGTCGTCGCGAGCCAGGCCGCGGCGTCGTTCGCGTTCCGCGAGTACTGCGCCGCGGCGGCCTGCTCCTTGCGCACCTGCATCGACGAAGCGGTGCCGACCGGGTCGTCCGAGGGCTTCTGGATCGCACGCAGCGTCGTGGCCTGGTCGGTGAGCTCGGCGACCCGCGCGGCACCGGCCTGCAGCCGGGCCGACGCAGCCGCCATCGACATCTGGGTGGTCACACGGGTGATCACGATCAGCCCCTCCCGACGAGTCCGACGCGGTTGATGATGGTGTCGAGCATCTCGTCGACCGCGGTCAGGACGCGCGCCGCGCCCTGGTACGCGTGCTGGTAGCTCAGCAGGTTGACGTTCTCCTCGTCGAGGTCGACGCCGGCGCTCGACTGCTGCTGGGTGCGTGCGTTGGTGAGCGCGAGTCCGGTCATAGTGGATTCCGACGTCGCCGACCTGGAGGCGGTGCCCACCCCCGCCACGAACGTCGCCCAGACCTGGTCGGCACCGTCCGACGACGCACCGAGTCGCGCGAGCGCGTCGGCGAACGAGTCGTCGAGTTCCCCCGCCGCGTTCCGCGTCGCCAGCCCACTGGCGTCCGTGGGGACGACGCCGAGCGCCTGGGCGGCCGGGACGCCGGTCGCCAGGGAGAAGAAGGGTGCGCCGGTGGTGCCGGCCGGGGTGGTCCCGGCGGCGTGCAGGGTGTTCACGGTGGTGGCGAGCCGCGTGGCCACGGCGTCGTAGGACGCGGAGGCCTCGGCGAGTGCGCCGCCGGTACCGGTGCCGGACGCCGGCGCGAGGACCGCGAGGGCGCCGCCGATGGAGCCGCCGCTCAGCCCGACCGCCCCAGCCGTTCCGGTGGTCCAGGTCAGGGTGACCGCGGTGCCGTCGGCCAGACGCTCGCCGCCGCCGAGGGCGACCGAGCGGGCGTCGGTGCCCTGCACGAGCGGGTTGCCGCCGAGGAGCACGTCGACCGTGCCGTCGGCGTTCGTCCGGGTGGTGCCGCCGGCGAGCGTGGCGATCTGCTGCGTGAGCTGGTCGCGCTGGTCGAGCAGCTCGTTGGCGCTGCCGCCCGAGGCGAGCGCGGTGCGGATCCGGCCGTTCAGGTCGGCGACCTGCTCCGCGGCGCCGTTCAGCTGGGCGACCTGCCCGGTCAGGGTGCCGCGCACCGAGGACCACTGCGCGTCGACGGCCTTCGAGCCGGCGGCCAGGGCGGAGACGACGGTACCGGCGGCCCCGAGCACGGCGCTGGCGGCACCCGGGTCGTCGGGGTGGCTGGCGAGCTCGCTCCAGGACGACCAGAACGCGTCGAGCTTGGCGCTCAGGCCGTCCTTGCCGGGCTCGTGCAACCCGGTCTCGAGGGCGGACAGCGCCGTGGCGCGGGCGTCGGCGTAGGCGGACGAACCGGCGGCGACGCGGACGCCGGCGTCGAGCGTCAGGGACGCCAGGCGGGCGATGCCGTCGACCGAGACGCCCTGGCCGGCGAGGGCCGCGGTGCCCCGCATGAACCCGGTCTGGGTCGCGGGGATCGAGTTCTGCGTGACGCGCTGCCGCGTGTACCCGGCGGTGCCGGCGTTCGCGATGTTCTGGCCGGTGACGTCGATGCCGGCACGGGCGGCGGCGAGGCCGGAGTAGGCGGTCGCGAGGGATCCGAAGGTGCTGACCACGGTGCTACAGCGTCCCCTCGAACAGGCGGGCGCCGTCCTGGCCTGCGCCGGACGTGCCACTGGCGTCGTAGGTGGCGGCACCGGTGACGGTCCCCGCCAGGGTCTCCTCGGTGGCCTGGGCGGCGGCACGGAGGAACCGGTCGTTCTCGTCGCGCAGGGCGCCGATCTGGGTGGTCAGTTCGACCATCGCGGTGAGGTGCGACGACAGGATCTCACCCCACGGCCCGTTCGGTGCCGCGGCGACGACATCGCGCAGGGGAGCGTCGGCGGGGACGCCCCACTCCTCGGCGACCTCGGCGCTCTGTGCGGCGCGTTCGAGACCGGTGCTGCGGAGCCGGTCGAGGACCTGCTCGACCTCGCGGCTGGCGTGCGACACCCAGCGGGAGCGGCCCGCGGTGAGCAGGAGCTGCTCCTCCTCGAGCTTGAAGGTGAGCAGTTCGAGCAGCTCGCGTTCGCGCCAGAGCACGGCGGACAGGTCGTTCACGCTCATCAGCTCCTCCCAGGTGGTGGTTCGTCGGGGTGGCCCCCGGTCCGTCATCCTGCGGACACCGGGACCTATCGACTCGGTGACCGCGACCGTAAGCCCCGGCGCCCGAGTGCCGTCACCCGTACTCGTCGACGCTGTGACCCGATGACCCCCGTCGGGGGACAAGAACGAGCGTTCCCGACCCCGGGTCCCCCCAAATGCCGACCGGAAACGGGGCCTGACACCCCCGCACTGGGGACGGTTGTGCACCTGTTCAGCGCATTGCCAGCCGATACATTCAGAACGCACCCCGGGGGACACCCGGAACCGCTCGGGAACGATGCGGGCTGCACCGCTCGGAGGGACCCGGGCGGGTCTTCGGCGTACGCACCGGCCATCCGAGGCCGGCGTCCGTCGCGCCCACGGACGGGTGAGCCGACACACGTCAGGTCGACCAGGGGAACAGCATGGACCGCACCGAACGCAACGCGATGATCGTGGAGCACCTCCCGCTCGTGGGCTACATCGTGGCCGACGTCCGCTCCCGGGCGACGCACCTGGACCGCGACGACCTCGCCGCCGTCGGGTCCCTCGCACTCGTCGCAGCCGCCGAGGCCTTCGACCCCACCCTCGGCGTGCCGTTCGGCGCCTACGCCCGCACCCGGATCGCCGGCGCACTGGCGGACGACATGCGCTCGGCCGACTGGGCGTCCCGCGGTACCCGGAAGCGGATCCGCGAGACCCTCGCCACGCAGGAGGCCCTGTCCGCGCGCCTCGGCCGGAGCGTCGGTGCGCAGGAGATCGCCGATGCCATGGGCGTCGACAAGCAGACCGCCGTCGACGCGATGAGCGACGCCGCCCGCACCGTCGCGCCGCTCGACGAGACCGTGCACGACCTCGTCGCCGCGGACCTGCCGCTCCCCGGGGACGACCTGCTCGAGACCGAGAAGCGCCGGTACCTCCGCGCCGCGGTCGAAGCCCTGCCGGAGCGGATGCGCTTCATCGTCGAGGCCGTCTACTTCGGTGACCGCTCGGTCACCGACGTCGCCGCCGAGCTCGGCATCACGCACTCGGCCGTCTCGCAGCAGCGCTCCGAGGCGATGCGCCTGCTCCACGACGGTCTCGCCGCCCACTACGGCGACGGCACGACCGTCGAGCCCGCGAGCCGCACCACCGCGGCCCGCCGCAGCGCCTACCTCGCCCGTGTCGCCACGAACGCCGCCGCCGGTGTCGCCCGTGCGGTGCACGACGCCGCAGCAGCACCGGCCGTCGCGGCGAGTTGAGACGTCGGCGGAAACTTCTCCGCCGATCCCCTAACGACTCCCGGCAACCGGTCGAGAGTCATCCATGTCAGCCCACGGACGGGCCGACGCACGACCCACATTCACGGAGGAAACCACCATGGGTATGTCCATCAACACCAACCTCTCGGCACTCAACACGTACCGGAACCTGAACTCGACGCAGAACGACCTGTCGAAGTCCCTCGAGAAGCTCTCGAGCGGCCTCCGCATCAACCGTGCTGCCGACGACGCGTCCGGTCTGACGATCTCCGAGGGGCTGAAGTCCCAGGTCGGTGGCCTCACGGTCGCCGCCCGCAACGCGCAGGACGGCATCTCCGTCGTGCAGACCGCTGAAGGTGGCCTCACCGAGACCCACTCGATCCTCCAGCGCATGCGCGACCTGGCCGTCCAGGCCGGCAACGACTCGAACAACGCGGACTCCCGCACGGCGATCACCACCGAGGTCGGCGAGCTCACCAAGGAGCTCACCCGCATCTCGGCGTCGACCAACTTCAACGGCATCAACCTGCTCGACGGCTCCGCCGGCGCCGCAGGCGTCCTGAAGTTCCAGGTCGGCGCGAACGGCGACGCGGCGAGCCAGATCGACGTGGACCTGTCGAAGTCGAACGTGGAGTCCGTGTCGACCGCGGTCGGCGCGCTCACCTTCGACTCGGCGACGAACGCTCAGGCTGCCATCACCGCGATCGACGAGCAGATCAAGTACGTCTCCGCCGCCCGTTCGAGCATCGGTGCAGTCCAGAACCGCTTCGACCACGCCATCAACGTGACGAACGTGGCCAAGGAGAACCTCACCGCTGCCTCCTCGCGCATCACCGACGTCGACATGGCGGAGGAGATGGTCAAGTACACGCGCGACAACATCCTCAGCCAGGCCGGCACCTCGATGCTCGCGCAGGCGAACCAGAGCACCCAGGGCGTGCTCTCGCTCCTGCGCTAGCCATCACGACGTCCGTCCTCCGGGCCCCTTCGGGCGCGGAGGACGGACGCCGCCGTCCTGACCACCTCCACGACGCCAGGGAGTGTCGACGATGTCCTCGTCCGTGTCATCGAGCACCAGCCTCGCGATCGACGGTCTGGTCAGCGGTCTCAAGACGACCGACCTCATCAACTCGCTGATGAGCGTCGAGGGGGTCCCGCAGACCCTGCTCAAGAACAAGCTCACCACCACCAACTCGTTCATCTCGTCACTGCAGACGCTCAACGGGTTGATCCAGGGGCTCGCCACGAAGGCCGCGGACGCCGCGAAGGCCTCGTCGCTCGACCTCTTCGCCGCGACGAGCACCGCGCCGAGCGTCACCGCCGTCACCGGTACCGGAGCGACCGCGGGCTCCATCAGCTTCACCGTCGGATCGACCGCCGCGGCCCAGGTCGGGGTGACGGCCGCGATGTCGACGTGGTCGACCGGTGCGCAGCCGATCACGATCGTCGGCACGGACGGGAAGTCCACCACCGTGACGCCGGCGTCCGGCTCGCTCGACGACGCCGTGTCCGCCCTGAACAAGTCCGGTGCGGGCGTCACCGCGACGAAGGTCTCCGCCGGCACCGACGCCGACGGCACCAAGCTCTACCGCCTGCAGCTCACGTCCGCCAAGACCGGGGCGGCCGGCGGGTTCCAGGTGTACCGGGGCGGCGCCGACGACGCGGCAGCGGGCACCGCGACGAACGTCCTCACCGAGACCGGTGCCGCCGTCGTCACCGCGGCGACCGACGCCAGCGTCACCCTCTGGGCCGGCACCGCCGCCGCGCAGACGGTCACGAGCGCCACGAACACCTTCACCGGTCTCGTCCCCGGGGTCGACGTCACCGTCTCGAAGGCCACCACCGAGCCCGTCACCGTGACGGTCGCGCAGGACACCACCAAGGCGCAGTCCGTCGCCTCCGGGCTCGTCGACGCGATGAACGCGATCGCGGCCTACTACAAGACGAACACCGCGGTGTCGAGCTCGACCAGCGCGACGTCCGGCACCACGACCACGAAGGCCGGCGTCCTGCTCGGCGACGGTGCGTCCCGCGACGCCGTGCAGCGGCTCACGAGCACGATGTCCGCCCCGGTCGACGGCAAGTCCCCGTCGACGATCGGCATCGTGATCACGAAGGACGGCACGTTCACCTTCGACCCCGAGGTCTTCCAGAAGGCCCTCGCGACCGACCCGAAGGCCACCCAGGCGATGCTCTCCGGGGTCGCCGCGAACGTCGGCGCCGCGGCCACCGCGGCGTCCGACAAGTACGACGGCTCGGTCACCACGTCCATCACCGGGCAGCAGGCCGTCGCCAAGGACCTCACCACCCAGATCGACAGCTGGACCGACCGGCTGGCGATGCGCCGAGCCTCGCTGCAGACCCTCTACTCATCCCTCGAGACCAGCCTCAGCAAGCTCCAGTCGCAGTCGAGCTGGCTCGCCAGCCAGCTCGCTTCGACGTCGAGCTGACGGGAACGACCATGACCTTCGACTTCCAGGCAGCCGCCTTCCGCCAGGCCGCCCAGCCGCGCACCGTCACCGACCAGCGCCGTGCCCAGTACACGAACGAGGCCGTGCTGTCGGCGACGCCGGCCCAGCTCGTGACGATGCTCTACGACCGGCTGCTGCTCGACCTGCACCGTGCCGAGGCCGCGCAGGTCGCCGCCGACTGGGAGGCGGCCCGCGAGCAGCTCCTGCACGCCCAGGCGATCGTCGGCGAGCTCTCGAGCACCCTCCGGATCGACGTCTGGGACGGCGGCGAGGGCCTGCTCGCCGTCTACAACTACGCCTCCACGTCGCTCATCACGGCGAACGTGCACCGCGACGTGCAGGCCACCCGCGACTGCATCCGGATCCTCGAACCGCTGCGTCAGTCGTGGCACGAGGCAGCCGCGTCGCTGCCCGCGACGCCCGCCACGCAGCAGCCGACCGGGGGAGCCCTCGGTGTCGCCTGAGCCGTCCGCAGAACGAGCCGCATGGGAGGCCCTGCTCACGTCCCTGGAGCACGACGCGGCCGGGCAGGCGGCCGATTCCACGGCCGTGGCCGGGTGGTCGGAGCCGGCCGGGCTGGGACCGCTGCCGCGGGACCTGGTGGGACGGGCCTCCCGGCTGCTCGCCGCGCAGCGGGACCGCATGACGGTGCTCGAGGCGGACCGCCGCTCGACGCTGGAGCACCTCGGTGCCCTGCGCGCCGTCGATGCCACGCGCGAGCCCCGTGGCTCCGTGTACCTCGACGCTTCCGCCTGACCCGCGCCCCCGCACCAGTTCTGCGACAGAGCACCCGTCGATCGACGGGTGCTCTGTCGCATCTCGGGTGCTCCGCCGCCCACAGCCCCCACCGCCCCCCGTTCGGGGCGACGCCTAACGCGGCGGACGACGGGCTCCGATAGCGCCACTCGAGCACGGATCGCTCACCAGTTCGGCCAGGGATCGGCCACCACCGCACGGCGACGTCGCACCGACGCCGCCTGACGAGGGGACCCCCGTGTTCGATTCCGTGACGAGCGTCGCGCTGCAGAGCGCACTCGACGGCCTGTCGATGCGCCAGAAGGTGATCGCGAACAACATCGCGAACATCAACACGACGAACTACCACGCCGAGAAGGTCCAGTTCGAGGACGCCCTGGCGAAGTCGATCGTGGACGGCGACGGCGCCACCACGCCGACGATGGCGCGCAGCCTCGAGCCGACGAACACGAACGGCAACAACGTCAACCTCGACGAGGAGACGCTGTCGAACATCGACACCGTGCTGCGGTACCAGTTCGCCACGCAGGCGATGAACTCCGAGCTCACCAGCGTCCGTGCGGCGATGCGGACGAACTCGTGACGACCTTCGACGCGATCGGCATCGCGAGCACCGGCCTGACCGTGCACCGGAAGTGGCTCGACGCCGTCTCGGACAACATCGCGAACGCGAACACCGTGAAGTCGATGGACGACACCGCGTTCCAGGCGCGCTACGTCGAGGTGCAGGAGGGCGCCGGTGTCTCCGGCGCCTACGTCAAGGGCGCTGCGTTCGGCAGCGCCGCCGGCCGGGTGACCTACGACCCGGACAACCCGCTCGCGAACGAGGAGGGCTACGTCCGCATGCCCGACATCGACCTCGGCACGCAGATGGCGGACCTCATCATGGCTCAGCGCGGCTACCAGGCGAACGCCGCCGTGGTCGACCGTGCCAAGACCGCCTACGAGGCGGCACTGCAGATCGGGAAGAACTGATGCCCATCGACGCCGTGAACGGTGTGACCACCAACGCGATGACGAACGCCCTGACGAGTGTGTCGGGGACGTCCAGCGACAGCACGAACGCGACCGGTGCCGCCGGCGCGACGACCGACGGCAGCGGGTTCGCCGCGAGCCTCGGCAACGCCGTCGACGGGCTGCAGTCGTTGCAGAGCGACTCGAAGACCCTCGCGCTCAAGGCCGTGACCGGCAACCTCGACGACATCCACGACGCCACGATCGCCGCCACCCGCGCGCAGGTCACGCTCGAGCTCGTCTCCGCCGTCCGCAACAAGGGCGTCGACGCCTTCAACGAGATCATGAGGATGCAGGCCTGATGCCCGTCGCCGTCAAGAACGTCTTCGCGCGCCTCAGCGCCTACGTGAAGGGCTTCTCCGCCGCCCAGCGCACCATCGCGATCCTGGCGATCGCGGCGCTCGTGCTCGGTGGGATCGCCCTCGCGTCCTGGCTCGGCAAGGCGTCCTACGCGCCGCTCTTCACCGGGCTCGCCGCGGCCGACGCGAGCTCCATCACGGACCAGCTGCAGACCGACGGTGTGCCGTTCCAGCTCACCGACGGCGGCGCGACGATCCTCGTGCCGCAGGCGCAGGTGTACTCGGAGCGGCTCAAGGCGGCGTCGAACGGCCTCCCGTCGTCGAACGAGGGCGGATACTCGCTCCTCGACAAGATGGGCGTGACGAGCTCGGAGTTCCAGCAGGACGTCACCTACAAGCGCGCGATGGAGGGCGAGCTCGCCAAGACCATCGGTGCGATGGACGGCGTGCAGACCGCCACCGTGCAGCTCGCGATCCCGGAGAAGTCGGTGTTCGTCTCCGAGGAGAAGGACCCGACCGCGTCGGTGTTCATCGCGACCGACAACGGCACGCAGCTCAGCACCGACCAGGTGCAGGCCATCGTGCACCTGACGAGCGCCTCGGTCGAGGGCATGCAGCCCACCGACGTCTCGGTCGTCGACGCGAAGGGCCAGACCCTGTCCGCCGTCGGCACCGGTGCGACCGGTAGCGGCGCGGACCAGGCCGCCGACTACGACGCGGCGACGAGCAAGAAGATCCAGGACCTGCTCGACACCACGCTCGGCGTCGGCAACGCGACCGTCGTGGTCTCCGGGACGATGAACCAGGAGTCCGGCACCCGGACGTCCGAGAGCTACACGAGCCCGACCTCGGGTCCGGTCGCACTGAACGAGTCGAGCACCACCGAGGAGTACGGCGCGGGCTCCGGCGCGGGGAGCGGCGCGACGGGGGTCCTCGGTCCGGACAACATCGCCGTCCCGAACGGCACCGCGACGAGCGGCGCCGGCGACGACGGGTACAAGAACGAGTCGGCGACGAAGAACAACGCCGTCGACCACACCACCGAGACCACGCAGATCCCCTCGGGCGGGCTCGACCGGCAGACCATCTCGGTCGCGCTGAACTCGAAGGCCGCCGCCGTGCAGAACGCGAACCTGCAGAGCATCAACGACCTGGTGTCCGCCGCCGCGGGTGTCGACCAGGACCGTGGCGACCAGGTCAAGGTCGCGATGATGGACTTCGACACGAGCGCCTCCGACCAGGCCGCCAAGGCCCTGGAAGCCCAGCAGAAGGCCGACCAGCAGGAAGCACTGTGGTCGTCGATCCGCACCGCCGGCATCGTGATCGGCATCGTCCTCGCCGTCATCGCGATCATGTTCTTCGTCGCCCGCCGCAACCGGAAGCAGGAGCGCGAGGCCGTCGACCTCGGCGAGCTCGACGCCTTCGCCGGCGAGACGTTCCAGCTGCCCCTCGCGATGGACGGCGTCGACGACCGGGCGACGCTCGGTGCCGGTGACGCCCCGACCGCCGTGCTGTCGGCGATGCCCGCCGGCGACGCCCCCACCGAGGTGCTCACGACCGAGGAGATCACCGCCGAGCGCCGCCGTCAGGACATCTCCGCCCTGGCCGAGCGCGACCCGAAGCGCACCGCCGAGCTCCTGCGCGGGCTCCTGGACGACCGGGCACCGGTGTGAGCGCGCTCATGCCGAGCCCCGGCGGCGGCTCCGGTCCGAGCGACCGTGCCCTGACCGGTGCGCAGAAGGTCGCGCTCATCCTCATGCAGATGGAGACCGACCGCGCCGCCGAGGTGATGAAGCAGTTCACCGAGATGGAGGCCGAGGAGATCTCCGCCGAGATCGTCCGGATGCGCCGCGTCGAGGACACCGTCGTCGACCAGACGCTGTCGGAGTTCCACCGGATCACGATGAGCGGCCGGCTGCAGAAGCGCGGTGGCAAGGAGACCGCCCTCGGGCTGCTCGAGGCGTCGTTCGGCGCTGAGCGGGCCGCCGGCGTGATGGACCGTCTGGCCTCGAACCTCGCCGGCCAGTCGTTCGACTTCCTCGACGACGCCGAACCCGGCCAGGTCATCTCCCTGCTCGAGGGCGAGCTGCCGCAGACGATCGCCCTCGTGCTCGCCCACCTGGGCCCCGGGCAGGCCAGTGCCGTGCTCGCCGGGATCGACGAGCGTGTCCGCACCGACGTCGCCCAGGCCTTCGCCACCATGGGCAGCGCGACCCCCGAGGCCGTCGGCATCGTCGCCGGTGTGCTGCGCCAGCGCGCCGGGGCCGTCGTGTCGCCGCGTGAGAGCGTCGAGGTCGTCGGTGGCATCGCGCCCCTGGTCGACATCATCAACCGCTCGGACGTCGCCACCGAGAAGGCCGTGCTCGAGGGACTCGAAGCCCGGGACCCGGAGCTCGCCGAGGACATCCGCTCCCGCATGCTCACCTTCGAGGACATCGTGAAGCTCGAGTCCCGCGACATCCAGCAGGTGCTGCGCGGCATCGACTCGAAGATCCTCGCGACCGCCATGAAGGGCGCAGCCGGACCCGTCGTCGAAACCATCCGCGCGAACGTGTCCGAGCGCAACCGCGAACTGCTCGACGACGAACTGCAGGCCATGGGCCCGGTCCGCGTCTCGCAGGTCGAGGAAGCCCGCGCCGAGGTCGTCCGCTCCGTGCGCGAGCTCGAGGCCCAGGGCGTCGTCACCGTGCACCGCGCCGAGGAGGACGAGCTCGTTGACTGACACCGTCGTGCACCGCGTCGCCTTCCCGGTGCTCGCCGACCCCGCCGGACGCGAGCGCGCGTCGAGCGCGGACGTCCGCGGGCACGCGGCCGGGTACACCGCCGGCCTGCGGGCCGCGCAGGCCGAGACCGACGCCCTGCGCGCCCGGCTCGAGGCCGAGCACGCCGCGCGGATCACCGCGCTGCAGGCCGACACGGCCCGCCGGATCGCGGTCCTCGACGCCGCCACGAACGCCATGCTGTCCACGGTCGCCCCCGTCCTGGCGGACGCCGAGGCGTCGGTCGCGAGTGCGGCAGTCGACCTGGCCGAGGCGATCGTCGGCAACGTGGTCCGCGCCTCCAGGCCCGCACACGACGCGACCGTCGCCGACGGACCGGGCAGCCGGGAGGCCCGGATCGCGTCCGGCGCCGAGGCCACCGTCCGGCGGGCGCTCGCGTCCGTCGACCGCACGGTCCCGGTGGCCGTCCGGCTGAGCCCGGGGGACGCCGCGCGCGTCGCCGGCCTCGACCTGCCGGTGCCGGTCGTCGCCGACGGTGCCCTGCGCGACGGCGACGCCGTCGTCGACCTGCCGGACGGCATGCTCGACGCCTGCATCGCCACGGCGCTCGACCGCGCCCGCACCGCCCTCGGTGTCGACGCGACGGGAGCCGACCGGTGACCGCCACGCTGCTCCGTCCGCGCGGTCTCGACGAGGCGCTCCTGCGGGCCGCACCCCAGCGGGTCGGTGTCGTCACGAGCGCCGTCGGCCTGGGGCTCACGATCGCCGGGCTCGACGCCCGCGTCGGCGAGGTCGTCACGGTCGGCGCCGAGGACGGCGAACAGACCGCGGTCGAGGTCGTCGCCACCGATGCCTCGGGCGTCCGCTGCATGCCGCTCGGCCGCCTGACCGGCGTGACCGCGGGCACCCCGGCGCGTCCGACCGGCCGCCCGGTGCTCGTGCCGACCGGATCCGGTCTGTTCGGCCGCGTGCTCGACGGACTCGGCCGACCGATCGACGACCGCGGGCCGCTCGAGGGCCCCGGCGGCGGACCGGTCACCTGGGTCCCGCTCGACCACGACACCCCGAACGCGATGGCCCGGACCCGCATCGACACGCCGATGCAGCTCGGCGTCCGCGTGCTCGACACCCTGACCACCGTCGGCCGCGGGCAGCGCATGGGCCTGTTCGCCGGGTCCGGCGTGGGCAAGTCGTCGCTGCTGTCGATGATCGCGCGCGGGAGCGACGCGGCCGTCAACGTCATCGCCCTGGTGGGGGAGCGCGGCCGCGAGGTGCGCGAGTTCCTGGAGGACGACCTGGGACCCGAGGGGCTCGCCCGCTCGATCGTCGTGGTGTCGACCTCCGACGAGCCGGCGCTCATGCGCCTGCGTGCCGCGTTCGTCGCCACCCGCATCGCCGAGTCGTTCCGCGATGCCGGGCAGGACGTCGTGCTCATGATGGACTCGCTCACCCGCGTCGCGATGGCGCAGCGTGAGATCGGCCTGTCGGTGGGGGAACCGCCGGCCACCCGGGGCTACCCGCCGTCGACGTTCTCGGTGCTCGCCGGACTGCTCGAGCGTGCGGGGACCGACCGCGTCGGCAGCATCACGGGCATGTACACCGTGCTCGTCGACGGCGACGACCACAACGAGCCGATCGCCGACGCCGCCCGCAGCATCCTGGACGGCCACGTCGTGCTCGACCGCAAGCTCGCGATCACCGGGCACTTCCCGTCGGTCGACGCCCTCGGCTCGGTGTCCCGCGTCGCCTCGAAGGTCACCCGACCCGAGCAGCGTGCCGCCGCCACCGTGCTGCGGAAGGTGATGGCCGCCCGAGCCGGTGCCCAGGACCTGCTCGACGTCGGTGCGTACCAGCGCGGGTCGAACCCGCTCGTGGACGCCGCCGTCGACCACCAGGGACCGATCGACGCGTTCCTGCGCCAGGGGATGGACGAGCGGGCCACGGCTGATGCGTCCTGGCAGCGCCTCGGCGGCCTCGTGCAGCAGCTGGGGGTGTCGTGATGGCCCGCCGTTTCCCGCTCGCCGGGCTCCTGCGCCTGCGCCACACCGAACAGGACCGTGCCGCCGCCACACTGGCCGCCGCGAACGAGCGCGTCCGTGACGCCGCCGACGCCCGGATCGCCGCACGCCGCAGCCTCGCCGACAGTGAGGACGCCCAGCCGATCCAGGACGCCGCCACCCTGAGCGCCGTCGCCGCAGCCCGTGCCGCGACCCGCGGGATGCTCGAGGAGCTCGACGCCGTGGTGCAGAACCGCCGTGCCGACGCCGACCGGGCGCAGCAGGACTACACCGCCGCCCGTCGTGCCGCCGTCGGCCTCGAGAAGCTCGAGGGCAAGCACACCGAGCAGCAGGCGGCCGAGGAACTCCGGACCGAACAGAACGCCCTCGACGAGATCGCGGCACGACGCCGCACGGAAGGTCGTGCCCGATGAGCGTCGAAGCGGTGCTCTCCCGGATCTCGGAGATCCGGTCCCAGATCGACACGCTGCGCGGCGGGACGGCCACGGCTGCCCCGAGCGCCTCCGCCACCAGCGGTGCCGCGGGATCGTCGGCCTTCGCCGATGCCCTCGCCACCGCCGACGGCACGACCGGTGCCGCGAGCGCTGCCGGTGCGACCGCCGCAACGACCCCGACGGCCACCCGTGCCCCGGCGACCTCGGTCGACGCCGGGGCCGGCACCCTCGCCACCGGCAGCGGTGCCACCGGGGCCGACGTCGTGGCCGACGCGAAGAAGTACCTCGGCGTGCCGTACGTGTTCGGCGGGGAGACGACCGCGGGCATGGACTGCTCGGGCCTGGTGCAGACGGTCTTCAAGGACCTCGGGGTCACGATGCCCCGGGTCGTGCCGGACCAGGCGAAGATGGGCGTCGAGGTCGGCTCCCTGAAGGACGCGCAGCCCGGCGACCTGATCATCCCGAAGGGTGAGGGCCACGTCGTCATCTACGTCGGCGACGGCAAGGTGCTGCACGCGCCGCGCCCCGGCAAGGACGTCCGGATCGTCGACAACTGGTACTCCGACGGCGACATCGCGACCATCCGCCGGATCGTCCCCGCCCAGGCGGCCCCGGCGGCCGTCGCCGCGCCGACCGCCTCGGCAGCGCGTTCCGCGACCGACCTGCAGACCGCCGCGCTGCTGTCCATGATGCAGTCCGGGAGCGCCGCATGAGCCTGACCATCGCCACCCAGCCGTCCGTGCCCACCGCACCGGGCTCCACCCGGGGTGCATCGTCCGACCCCGCGGCTGCCGGGTCCTTCGGTGCGGCACTGACCGCCGCCGTCGCGACCGAGCGGCGAGCCGGCGACGGTGGTGCCGGGCGGGACGACGCCGACGGCCGCACGGCGGACGGCTCGGCTGCGACGCCGGGCACCGCCGTTACGCCGTCCACGTCTGCGGCCACGTCCGCGTCGGACCAGGCGGTGCCGAGCGACGCAGCGCCCGTCGACGCGCAGGCGCTGCTCGCCGCCGGACTCGTGGCCGTGGCCGCACCGATCGCTCCGGCCAGCCGCGCCGCCGAGACCTCCGCCGACGGCCCACACGCCGTCGTGGCCGCAGGGGTGACCGCCGGAACGACCAACACCACGACCACGACACCGCCGTCGGTGGAGGGGGACACGTCGACGCCGGTCCCGTCGACTGCGGCGCCGACCACCGCCCCCGCCACGGCGACCCCGCAGCAGGCACCGGCGTCGGGCGTGGCACCGGAGACGGCTGCCGCTGCGACGACCCGGCCGGCGACCGCCGCCGCGGCGACGCCTGCCGTGACGCCCGCCGGCACCGTGTCTCCGGCCGCTGCCGCGACGACCGTCGCCGACGCCACCCCCGCGACGACCGCTGCGTCGACGACCAGGGCCACGAGCGACCCGGCGACCACCGCCCCGACCGCCGCTCCCGCGATCGCGGCCCCCGCCGCCTCCCGCACCGCCGACGGCGACACCGCCACCGTGACCCCTGCTCAGGCGCCGGTCGTGGCGGCCGCCGCCCCGGCAGCCGGCACCGGCTCCCGAGCCGGCCACGGGACGGAGCAGCAGGCGTCGACGCCGGGTGATCCGGGCCTCCCGGCCGTCGCCCCCAGCCGCGGTGGCGAGACGCCGTTCGTCATGTCGACGACGCCGCCCGCCGCGGCGACCGCGCCGGCCCCGGCACCGCTCGCCCAGCAGCTGGCGCGACCGGTGTTCTCGCTCGCACAGGCCGGCCCCGGCGAGCACGTCGTCACGGTGCAGGTCGTGCCGGACAGCCTCGGCCCGGTCACGGTCCGCGCGCACGTCACCGCCCACGGCATGCACGTCGAGCTGTTCGCCGCGTCGGACGCCGGCCGCGAGGCCGTCCGCCAGGTCCTGCCGGACCTGCGGCGCGACGCGGCCGGCACCGGTGTGAGCACCACGCTCGACCTGTCGTCGCAGAACCAGCCGCAGGACTCGCCGGGTCGCGACGAGCGCCCGGCCGCGCGTGCGCTGCCTGGCGACCCCGGCCTGGAGGCGCGGGTCACCCCGCGCACGCAGCCCACCGCCCACACGCCCTCCATCCGCACCGCGGGACTCGACGTCCTCGCCTGATCCGGCTCACGAACAGGAACGCACCATGCCCATCGACGGCATCACCGGCAGCGTCGACCCGACCGCGCAGGCCGCGGCCCTCGCCGCGAACTCCACCGCCCAGAAGTCCCAGACGATGGACTCCGAGGTCTTCATGAAGCTGCTCGTCACGCAGCTGCGCAACCAGGACCCGTCGTCGCCGATGGACACCAACCAGATGATCGGCCAGCAGACGCAGCTCGCGATGATGGAGCAGATCACCAACCAGACCACGACGGGGAACGAGAACTTCTCGCTCCAGATGCGCATCGCCGCAGCGAACCTCGTCGGCAAGCAGGTCAGCTACACCGACGCCGACTCGGGCAAGTCCGTCACCGGGACCGCCTCGGCCGTGTCGTACGCGAACAGCGTGCCCACGGTCACCGTGAACGGGAAGGAGGTCGCTCTCGACGTGATCTCCGGCATCACCACCACCGCTCCGGCGTCCTGACGCCCGCTCCTCCCTTCCTCGCTCTTCCTCGTACTTCCTCGCTCTTCCTGCCTCTCCGAAAGGACGCACCATGCTCCGCTCGCTCTACTCCGGGATCTCCGGCCTCCGCTCCCACCAGCAGATGCTCGACGTCACCGGCAACAACATCGCCAACGTGAACACCGTCGGCTTCAAGTCGTCGACCACCGTGTTCCAGGACACCCTGTCGCAGATGACCCAGGGTGCCGGGGGACCGCAGACCGGCATCGGCGGCACGAACCCGGCCCAGATCGGCCTCGGCGTGCAGGTCGCCGGGGTCTCCACGAACTTCTCGCAGGGCTCGGCGCAGGCCACCGGCAAGGCCACCGACCTGATGATCTCGGGCGACGGGTTCTTCGTCACCCGCCTGGGCAACGACACCGTCTACACCCGCGCCGGTGCGTTCGACTTCGACGCCAACGGCCGCCTGGTCACCGCCGACGGCAAGATCGTGCAGGGCTACCCGGCCACGAACGGCGTCGTCAACGAGAACGGCCAGCTGTCCGACATCACGCTGCCGCTCGAAGCAGCGGCCCCGGCGGTCCGCACCACCGCCGCCACCGTCGCCGGCAACCTGCCGTCCGAGACCGCCGTCGGCCAGACCATCACCCGCGAGGCCACCGTGTACGACGCCTCGGGTGCCAAGCACACGATGTCGCTCGCCTACACGCGCACCGCCGACGGCTGGGACGTCACCGGGCGCAACGGCCAGGGCACCACGGCGACGACCTCGCTGACCTTCGGCACCGACGGCAAGCTGACCGCCGGCGGCACCCTCGCCGTCGGGGGCATCCGGGTCGACATGGGCGACCTGACCGGGTTCGCCTCGCTCAACACCGCGGCGATCGGCTCGCAGAACGGCCGCGAGGCCGGCGCGCTGCAGGGCTACTCGATCTCGAAGGACGGCACCGTCACCGGCACGTTCTCGAACGGCGCGTCGCTCGCGCTCGGCCGCATCGCCCTCGCCACGTTCGCCAACCCGGCCGGCCTCGAGAAGACCGGGGCGTCGGGCTACCGCGCCACGGCGAACTCGGGCGGGGCGACGGTCGGCGGCCCCGGCTCGGCGGGCGTCGGTTCGCTCGCGGCGGGGACGCTCGAGATGTCGAACGTCGACCTGTCGCAGGAGTTCACGAACCTGATCGTGGCGCAGCGCGGGTTCCAGGCGAACGCCCGCATCATCACCACCTCGGACGAGGTGCTGCAGGAGCTCACAAACCTGAAGCGCTAGGCGCGGGGGGCTCGCGGGCGCGCGTCGCGGGTCGCGGTCGCGGGTCGCGGGTTGCGGGCGCTTGGTGAGCAGGAACGGTCGGGTACTGAAGGGGGACTCGACCGTTCCTGCTCACCATCGTTCGTGGTGCAGGGAGTTCGGCGACCGTTCGTGACGAAAGGGTGCGTCGCCACGTCTCATCGGTGCGATGCGCGAGAACCACGACACCGACCACCAGTCCGACCACCGCTGCTGCAGCGTCTTCGACCGCTGGCGGTGTGATCGACCACGCGGCCACGACGGCGTGCACGAGTCGCGTGCTCCCGGCGGCCGCACGAGCTGGAACGACGCGCTGACCGGGCGGCGGCTCTCGGACGTCTGACCGAACCGGACCGGTGACCCCGGTCCGGAACGGCGCGCTCCCGTTCGTCAGAGGCGTCCGAGCCCGTTCCCGAAGAACACGGTCCCGTTCAGCACGAGGACGACCACGGTGACCGTCCTGGCGTTGCGGGCCATCCAGGCGCGGACCGCCTCGAGGCCGGCGCGCGCCTGGTCGGCTCGGACGAGTGCGAACACGACGGGGCCGCTCACCGTGCTCGTGGTCACGAGGGCGGCGCCGCCGAGCAGCACCACCGCCGGCACCGACGGCACGTGCGCGGACCCGAGGACGATCCCGAGACCGCCGGCGAGGAGCAACGCCTTCGGCCGGAACGCGAGCAGCGCGCCGACGGCGAACGCGACGGCCGGTCGCACGGTCGCGAGCAACCGCGTGAGTCGGCCCGTCGCTCCGTTCCCGCCCGGTCCCGCAGGTCGGCGGAGCAGCACGACGCCCGCGGCTGCCGACACGGCGCCGAGGAGCATCTCCAGTGCGCCGAGCAGCGGCGCCGCCCGGACGTGCAGCGCCGGCACCACCACCGATCCGAACACGGCGGTCATGACGACCGTGACGACGAAGACGCCCGAGGTGTAACCCGCTGTGTAGAGCACGGCGGGACCGGCGCCGCGCCCACCCAGGAGCAGCGTGAGCACGCCGATGACGGGGACGGAGCTCAGGGCACCCGCGATGACGAGGGGCAGCATCTGTCCGATCGTCGCGAGCATGCGTCGACACCGATCACGAGGTCGTCCTGGTGACGTCCCCGGCCTTCCAGGTGCGGTCGAAGTAGGGCTCGAGGGGGCCGTAGAACCGCAGGTACGAGAACCAGTGCCGCCCGGGGATGGTCTGCACCCAGTTGCTGGCTCCTGCGGCGGGTTCGGTCGGCCCGAAGTGCAGCACGACGGAGCCGTCCGGTTCGGTCACGAGGTCGTCGTCGCGACTGCCCCGGTCACCGCGCTGCTGCTCGTTGTCGATGAGGCACCGTGTGGCGACGTCGTAGACGGTGACCGACCAGAAGAGGGCGGCGGGCACGTCGGCAGGAACGGTGAGCGTGTAGTCGACGCCCCCGTCGAGCCAGGCACCGTCCGCGTCGACGTACGCGCCGAGGTAGGCCTGGCCCTTGCCCGGGACCGTGCTCTTCATCGCAGCCGAGAAGCTCACCGCTTCGTAGAACCAGGAAGCCCGCTCGAGCAGCTCGTCGTACCAGGGCCCGCGCTGGGACGAGTTGGTCAGGACGACCGCGGTGTCCCACTGCCGGTCCGGCCAGTACTTCGCTCCCGGGAACCGCTTGGCGAAGGTGTTCGCCTGCGCCATCCGCTCGCCGTCGACGGTTGCCCGCTCGAGGATGCGCCGCAGGCGGTCGTCGGGCGCGAACGGCGTGCCGGGTTCGATGCCGAGCTGGCGCAGCACGGCGAGGAAGAACCGGTCGCGTTCGTCGACGACCTCGGTCTGGTAGATCTCGTGCAACCGTTCCCAGTAGGCGATGCCGCGTGGCTGGTCACCCGACCATCGCCGGCCACCGGGGGAGACCAGCCGCGTGGTCGGTGGATCCGCGTGCACCGCGAGCGGATGGACGCGCACCGCCTCGGCGAGGGACGCGCTCCGATCCGGGTCGGGGTCGAGGGTCCGGAAGCCGAACATCACGTTGACACCGGTGCTCTCGACGACCGTCCAGTCCGACGGGTGGTCGGGGACGTCCTGGCCCGGTCCGACCACGAGGGTCGTCCCGCCTCGACCGGCGTCCGCTCCCATCTCACCCAGCACCGCGACCTCCCGTTGCCAGAAGTCGGAGATCCCGCCGGCAGTCGGGCCGGGTGGGAGCTCGATCACCAGCGGGCCGGTCGCGGACAGGTCGAAGAAGTTCAGGATGTACGGCGTCGTCGCGTTCGCGGTGATCAAGCCGAGCCGGTCCTGGTAGGTGAGGTAGCGGACGAGGTCGTGGTCGGTCGCGCCGAAGACGTCGCGGTGCTGTGTCCGCCACTGGGCGTAGGACACGATCGGCAGCGCCCAGAGGTACGCCTGGCACGCGAGCTGGTGGTCGAGTTCGTCGAAGATCCCTGCGAGGTCCTCGCGGGGCGGGATGTCGGCGGCCGTGGGCGAGACGTCAGTGGTCATCCCCGGATCGTCGTCGTCTCCGCCGTGCACGGCATCACCCGGGGTGGGTGAGCCAGACCCGCCGACCGGATCACCCCGTTGGGGTGGTCCTGCGGGCCCGGCCGGCCGGGTAGACCTGCTCCCATCAACCGCGGAGGGAACCGACCATGGACTTCTGGACCACGTTCTGGGCGATCGTCTGGTACGCATTCTTGGCATTCACGTTCGTCGCGGCGCTCATGGCGCTTTTCTCGGTCATCGCCGACCTGTTCCGGGACCGCGAGCTGAGCGGGTGGTGGAAGGCCGTGTGGGTGCTGTTCCTCGTGTTCGTCCCGTTCCTGACGGTGTTCGTCTACCTCATCGCGCGCGGCCGGGGCATGGCCGAGCGGAGTGCTCGAGCGGCACACCAGGACCAGCAGGCTGCCGAGGGGTACATCCGGCAGGTCGCCGGGACGTCACCGGCTGACGAGATCGCGAAGGCCCAGGCACTGCTCGACGCGGGGACGATAACGTCGAGCGAGTTCGCGAGCATCAAGGCACACGCCCTCAGCACGACGCGCACGTCCGCGACCGCCGGGGCGGTGTGAGCGATGCGCACGTTCACCTACGGTCCCGCCGAAGCCTTCGTGGTCCTCCACGACGGCAACCTGCCGGACCGTGCCGTCCTCGGGGCGCTCACCGACCTGATCGCGACGGACACCCTGCGGCTCCTCGACATCCTGCTGATCAGTCGCGCTCCTGACGGCTCCGTCCGGGTGCGCGAGATCGACGACGTCACGGACCCCGGGCTCGCCGGACCGATCGTGCTCGAGGCTCGTGGTCTCGCCGCCAACGACGACGTGGACGAGATCGCCGACTCGTTGGCACCCGGGACCTCGGCGGCGATCGTCGTCGTCGAGCACGTCTGGGAGAAAGCCCTCGCCGAACGGTTCGCCGCGAGCGGTGGGCAGCTGCTCTGGAGCGCGCGCATCCCGGCACCGGAGCTCAACGAACTCGCCGCCACGGCACACATCGGCTAGGAGCGACGACCATGTTGTTCAGACGTTTCGGTCGACCCGGACTCCTCGGCCTCGCCGCTCGCACCGCGGTCGTGGCCGGTACCGCCGGCGCGGTGGGCGGCGCGATCCGCACCCACCAGCAGGCAGCCGCGCAGGAGCGTGCAGCTGCCGACGCCTGGGACGCCGAACAGACCGTTCCCGTCCCACCGACGCCCCCGGCACCGCGGGACGACGGCGGGAACCTGCTGCGCGAGCTGGAACGGCTCGGCCAGATGCACCAGCAGGGGCTGCTCGACGACGCGGAGTTCGCAGCCGCGAAACAGCGGCTCCTCGCCGGCTGACCACGACCGACACCACCGAACCACCCAACGGAAGGAACACCATGGCAGACCTCATCGTCATCTCGTTCGACGACGACGCCCGAGCCACCGCAGCGTACGACGAGATCCAGCAGTTGCAGGACGACCTCGTGGTCGAGCTCGCCGGCCTCGCACTCGTGCACGTCGACGACAAGGGCAAGACACACGTCGAGACCCCGGGACCGGTCGGGAACGTGGGCGCCGGCGCAGCCGGGGGAGCGCTCTTCGGCACGCTCCTGGGCCTGCTGTTCTTCGTGCCGTTCTTCGGCCTGGTCATCGGCGGGGCGCTCGGCGCCCTCTTCGCCGGACTGGACAAGACCGGCCTGAACGCGGAGTTCCGCGACCGCGTGAAGTCCGCGGTCGCGGACGGGCGGTCCGCGGTCGTGGTCTACGCGACCAAGATCACCGAGGACAAGTTCGGCGAGGCGCTCTCCCGGTTCGGCGGCGCGGTCGTGCAGACGTCGCTGTCCGAGGCCGACGAACACGAACTCGCGCACGACATGACGGGTGCTCGCTGAGCTCCCTCCGGTGACGCGCCGCCGGTCCTGGACGGGCGGCGCGTCACCATCTCCTCCGACGACACGGAAGGGTCCGGGCCATGGGCGTACTCATCGCCGACCTCATCGCCCCGGCGCTCGGTATCCTCCTGAGCCCGCTGGCGATCATGGCCCTCGTCGCGGAGCTGCTGTCCCGGCGGAACCGTGCCAACGGCATCGCCTACTCCGCCGGCTGGCTGCTGGGTGTGATCGTCGGGGTCGGGGTGTCGGTCGCGGTGTTCACCGCGGTCGACTTCCACCCACGGACGGACACGTCGTCCTGGTTCGCCCTGGTCCGGCTCGTGATCGCGCTCGTCCTCCTGCTCACCGCCGTGTGGGTGTTCCGTCGCGGCGGCAAGGACCTGCGGAAGATGGCCGCCGCTGCGACTCCTGAGCAGATCGCTGCCGCTGCTCCACAGCTCCCCGGCTGGTTGCAACGGGTCAGCGAGTTCACCCCGGGACGGTCGTTCGCGCTCGGCTTCGGACTGTTCGTCCTCAATCCGGTCGACGCCTCGTGCGCGATCATCGCCGGGCTCGACATCGCGAGTGCACCGGTGGGCACGGCTGCCGGTGCAGCGGTCGCCGTCGGGTTCGTCGTCGTCGGCGTGGCACCGATCGCCGTCCCGGTGTGCTTCGTCGCGGTCCGTGGCGCCGCGGCCGCACCGGTCCTCGAAGGACTCCGGACCTGGATCGCCGGGCACACCAGCGTCCTGAACGGTCTCCTCATCCTCGTCATCGGTGCGCTGCAACTGCAGAAGGCCCTCGCAGCGCTCATCCCGTGACGCCACGTCGAAGGGCGCATCCATGACCAGCACCGCCGACGAACTCACGACCCTCCGCGCTGAGAACGCCGCACTCCGTGCGCGGTTGGCTGCCCGCGACGGAACGTCGACCCACCCTGGACCACGACGGCGCTGGCGACGGGCCGTCCCCGCTGCCGCGCTGATCATCATCGGCGCGCTGCTCGCCCCCGTGACGGTGGTCGCCGTCTGGGCCGAGCGCGAAGCGTCCTCGACCGAGGCCTTCGTGGAGACGTTCGCCCCGCTCGCTCACGACGGCTCGGTGCAGGCCCTCGTCGCATCGAGGACGGTCGCGGTGATCAACGAGCGACTCGACGTGTCGCAGCTCACCGGAACGGTCTTCGACGGGATCGCCCAGCTCGACCTCCCACCACGCGCGAAGGACGCGCTGGGCGCGCTGCAGGCGCCTGCGACCGCCGGCATCGAGGGACTGATCACCAGCACCGTCGACCGGTTCGTGGCGTCCGAGCAGTTCGCCGAGCTCTGGGACCGGCTCCTGCGGACCGGGCACACCCAGATGGTCGCCTCCCTGCGAGGAGACCGGGACGCCGCCGTTTCCATCGGTGGAGACGGCGCGATCGGCATCCAGCTCGGTCCGGTCGTCGCCGAGGTGAAGAGTCGACTGATCGAGCGCGGGCTCACGTTCGCGGTGCGGATCCCGAGCGTCGACCGGACTCTCGTGATCGCGACCTCGGACGCCGCGGTGCGGGCGCAGACAGCGTTCGCGGTGGTGCAGATCGTGGCCGGGTGGCTGCCGTGGATCCTGGTCGCCACCATCGGACTCGGCGTCGTCACGGCAACCCGACGAGCACGCGCGCTCACGCTCGCAGCGGTCGGCGTCGCCGTGACGATGATCGTGACCCTGGTCGCCGTCGGGGTCGGGCGGGTGCTGACCGTCCACGCCCTTGCCCCTGACCTGATGCCCAGGAACGCCGCTCGGACGATCTACGACAGCGTGGTCGCCTTCGTCGCGAGCGCCGCCGTCGCCGGAACGGTCCTCGCCCTGTCCGTCGCACTCGTCGCGTGGTACGCGGGCTCGTCGTCGTCCGCGCGGACGGTGCGCGGGTCGTTCGTCCGCGCCGCGGGATCGCTGCGTGCCGCCGCAGAACGACGTGGTCTGTCGACGGGGCGGGTCGGCGTGCTGGTCTGGCGGGGACGCGTCGTCATCCGGACACTGCTCGCGATCGCAGCGGCCGCGGTCATCGTGACGCACCGTCCGCTCACCCCCGGGCTCATCGCCTGGACGCTAGTGGCTGCGCTCGTCGTCGTCGCCGCCACCGAACTCGTCGGGCGACCCTCGGCGCCGCGCACCGGGGTCTCACCCGGAACGGACGATCCCGCGCCCTCGTCCGCTCACTAGCGTCCGACGTGGTGGTGCGCAGCGCATCCCGGCAGCAGGGAGAGGGCACGATGCCGTTCTGGAAGCACCACGCTCAGCCGACGCCGTCACCGTCACCGACACCGACACCGACACCGGGGTCGACCTCCGGGTCCACACCTGTGACTGGAGGGGAGCAGGGAGCCACCCCGGACCGGGGGCTGCGGATCATGCTGGGTCTCGCCGCCGCGGTCGTCGTCGCCGTCGGCTGCGCCCGGTTCTCGGGGATCATCGCCCCGACCGTGCTCGCGCTCGTCGTGACGATCTGCGTGCAGCCCGCCCGGGTGTTCCTCGAACGGCTGGGGTTCGCCCGCAGCCTCGCCTCCGCCGTCGTGATCGTCGTGATCCTGGTGCTGCTCGTGGGCTTCTCGGCCGCCCTCGTGCTCTCCGTGGCCCAGTTCGCCACGTTGTTCCCGCAGTACGCAGCCCAGATCCACGCCTTCGAGGAGCAGCTCGGCGACTGGCTGACGTCCCTCGGCATCGGGCAGGAGCAGGTCCAGGCGCTCCTCGCAGGACTCGACCCCGGGAAGGTCGTCGGTGCCGTCTCGGGTGTCGTGGGCAGCGTGTTCAGCCTCGGCGTCGGACTCCTCGTGGTGCTCGCGCTGATCGTCTTCATGACGCTCGACGCCGGGTACGGGCGACTGATCGCAGACCGCGTCCGTCCCGGACGACCGCAGCTCGTCGACGCGCTCGCGTCGTTCACCGCGAGTGTCCGGAAGTACATGGTCGTCACGGCGGTGCTCGGTGCCGCCGTGGCCGCCCTCGACGCCCTGGCACTGGTCGTGCTGCAGGTCCCCGGCGCCGCGCTCTGGGGGCTGCTCGCCTTCATCACCGGGTTCATCCCGAACATCGGGTACTGGATCGGCATCATCCCGCCGGTCGTGCTCGCGCTCCTCGCGAACGGGTGGGGGAGCGCCGTCGCCGTCATCATCATCTACGCCGTGATCAACGGAGTCATCCAGTCCGGCCTGCAGCCCCACATCGTCGGCTCTGCGGTGTCGCTCAACCAGACGATCGCGTTCCTGTCGGTCGTGTTCTGGTCCGCGGTCCTCGGCCCGCTCGGCGCCGTGCTGGCGATCCCGCTGACGCTCCTGGTCCGGGCGCTCCTCGTCGACGCGAACCCGGACGCCCGGTGGATCCGGCCGGCGCTCGGCGACGTCGCCGGTCTGTCACCGCCGACGTCACGGGAGCGTCGTCGGCGCGAGCGGAGCACGTCCCACCACCCAGACAGGAGCACACCGTGAACTTCGCGTCCCTCTTCGGCGAGATGCTGCCGCAGGCAGTCACCATCGCCATCAGTCCGATCCCGATCATCGCGGCGATCCTCATGCTCCTCTCGCCACGTGCGCGCACGGTCGCACCCGCGTTCCTGGTCGGGTGGGTCGCCGGAATCGCCGTCGCGGTCGTCGTCGTGACCCTGCTGTCCTCGTCGATCCCGGCGGCGGACCCCGACGCGTCGAAGCCGGTGGCCGGCATCGTCAAGATCGTGTTGGGCGTGCTGCTGCTGCTGCTCGCCGTCCACCAGTGGCGCGGTCGACCGCAGCGCGGGACGACCCCGGCGCCGCCGAAGTGGATGACGGCCATCGACACGATCACCCCGGCCAAGGCCGCCGGCCTGGCGTTCCTGCTCGCGGCGGTCAACCCGAAGAACCTCATGATGGCCGTGGCGGCGGGCGTCACCGTCGGCACGAGCGCTGCCGCCGGCGGCACCGTCGTGTGGTCGGTGGTCGTGTTCGTCGTGATCGCCTCGCTCAGCATCGGGATCCCGGTCCTCGGCTTCCTGGTGGCGGGGGACCGGGTCGCGGGTCCGCTCGAGAACCTCCGCGACTGGCTCACCGACAACAACGCGACGATCATGGCCGTCCTGCTGCTCGTGATCGGCGTGACGACCGTCGGCAAGGGGATCGGGGCGTTCTGATGCGGATCCTCCCGGGCGTGACCCGTCGCTCCTGGCGGACCGAAGCCCTGGCGGGCATCACCCTCGCGGCGATCGCCATCCCGTTGAACATCGGGTACGCGCAGATCGCGGGTCTGCCACCCACCGCCGGCCTCTACGCACTGATCGTGCCGGGCGTCCTCTTCGCCCTCCTCGCGTCGTCCCGGCAGCTCGTCGCCTCGCCCGACGCGGCAGCGGCGGCGTTGGTCGGGTCGTCCCTGGCCGGGCTCGCGGTGGCCGGCAGCGGTTCCTACCTGCAGTTCGCCCTCGCGCAGGCACTGATCGGTGCGGTCGTGTTCGCGGCCTGCGCGGTGCTGAAGCTCGGGTTCCTGGCGAACTTCCTGTCGGCGCCGATCCTGGTGGGGTTCGTCGGCGGCCTCGCGCTCGACATCCTGCTCAGCCAGGTCGCGAAGATGCTCGGTGTCAAGGTCGACAGCGGCGACGAGTTCATCCCCCGGCTGGGCGAACTCGTCAGCGGTCTGGGGCACCTGAACGTCTGGTCCGTGTGCATCTCGGTCGCGTCGGTCCTCGTCCTGGTGGTCGGGCGCCGCTTCCGTGCGGTGCCGTGGGCGCTGGTGGTGCTCGTCGTCACCACCGTCGTGCTCGTGCTGTTCCGCCTCGACGACGCCGGCGTCGCGGTCCTCGGGGAGGTCCCAGCCGGCCCGCCGACCTTCACCTGGCCGCAGATCTCCTGGCAGCAGTGGCTGCAGCTCGTGCCGAGCGCCGTCGCGCTCACCCTCGTGGCGATGGCCGAGGGGCTGCTCGTCGCACGTCGGTACGCCGAGCAGCACAGCTACGCCGAGGACGCCAACCGAGACCTGTTCGCCTTCGCCGCGGCGAACGCGGGATCCGGACTCACCGGCGGTTTCACGGTCGGCTCGTCGGCGTCGCGGACCGCAGCGATGGACCAATCCGGGTCGAGGACCCAGCTGCCCTCCGTCGTCGCAGCCGTCCTGACCCTGCTCGTGGTCTGCTTCGGCACCGCGCTGCTGCAGGACATCCCGTCGCCGGCCATCGGGGCGATCGTCGCCGTCGCCGTCACACCGTTGCTCGGGATCGCGGAGTTCGCACGGCTGTGGCGGCTCCGGCGCTTCGAGTTCGTCGTCGCCGCCGTCTGCTTCGCAGCAGTGCTCCTGCTCGGTCCGATCATCGGCGTGCTCATCGCGTTCGTCCTCTCGCTGGTGAACGTGGTCCGTTCGGCGGCGAACCCGCCGGTCGACGTGCTCGTGCCGAGCGGCGAGCCGGTCGACGTGTTCCGCGCGGCCGAGGACGGTCGAGTGACGACGGCGCCCGGTGTGGTTGTCCTGCGGTTCGCGGGGCCGCTCTTCTTCGGGAACGCGCAGGTGTTCTCGTCCGCCGTGCACTCGGCGGTGACCGCCGGACTCGCCGACGGGGCACGCGCACTCGTCATCGACTGCGAAGCGGTCACCGGGGTCGACACCACCGCGGCCGACGTTGCGGGCGAGGCCATCGAGTGGGCGCGGGCACAGGGCGTCACGGTCGGGTTCAGCCGCGTCCGCTCGGCGACGCGGGCGGAGCTCGAACACTTCGACCTGCTCGGTGACAGCGCCGTCTACACGAGCAACCGGGCGGCGGTCGAGGCGCTGACGTCACGGTGACCGGCGCCTCGGCCGATCACCGTTCCTGGCGGAGTTCGGCGATCTCGAGCCCCAGCTCGGCGATGCGGGCGAGCAGCGCGTGCAGGGCGGTCTGGTCCTCGAGCGTCCCGATCAGCAGGGTCTGGGCCGGAGCCACCTGGACCAGTTCGAACTCGGGGAACGCCGCCTCGAGCGTCGGCGACGACGCGTAGGGCAACCGGACTTCGTATCGGCTCATGGCGACCTCCTGCTCCAGGCCGAGCATCGCACCGAGGAGCCGACGGCGAGTCCCCTGAACCGGGTGAAGTCGTCGTGGACCGGCCGCTCAGAGCAGCCCGTGCAGTCGTGCCGCCGTGACGGCCTCGGTACGGCCGGAGGCGGACAACTTCGCGTACACGCTCCGGAGGTGCGTCTTGATCGTGTTGACGCTGAGGTGGTGCTTCGCGGCGATCTCGGCGATCGTCTGGTGGGCCGGCAACTCGAGCAGCAGCTCCTGCTCCTTGGCGGTCAGCGCCACGGCCATCTGCTGTTGGCCGGTCCCCGCGTCGCCCGCGGCCGTGGCGGCGAGCGACGTGATGTGGGACGCGTAGTCCTCGAGCGGGCCGAACGAGCCACGGAGTGCGCGGACGAGGTCCGCTCCGGCGTTCCGCGACGCCAGGAACTCCCGGGCGAAGCCGAACTCCTCACTGATGTCCAGTGCCCGTCGGACGCGGTTCGCAACCTCGAGGGGCCGGACCTGCTGCTCCGCGTGGGCGGCGAGGGCGAGATGGGCGTGCACGACGCTGACCCCGGTCCACGCTGCGTCCCGGCCGTCGACGGCTTCGGCGACCGCGGCCGATGCGAGGTGGTCGGTGCGCCCGGCCGCGAGCAGCCGGAGCGTGTTCGCCTCGAGTGAGTCGGGGCCCAGGATCCCGGCGACGAGACGACGGATGTCCGCCGCCGCTGCCGGCCCGTGCAGGGTCTGCGACCAGGAGTGCAAGCGCGTCGAGACCGCTGCGACCGTCCGGGGGTGAGCACGCCCGTCCGTCCGGACGAGCTGCACGAGTCGGGCGAGCGGCTCGCGGGGAGCCGCCGACGCATCGACCGCCGCGACGCAGAGCACCACCCGTACCTGGAACAGCAGCCCGAGCTCGGCGCCGGTCGGGTCTGCTGCTTCGATGCGGTGCAGCGCAGCGAAGGAGACCGGCTCGCACCGCGCGTAGGCCTGCATGGTCGTCAGCAGCATCGCGCGTGCGGTCGCCCGGTTGTAGGGCGGCGTGGTGTCGAACCGGACGATGTTCATCCGCTCCTCGTGCGCACTGGCCGTCCGCCAGTCGCCGGCACGGACCGCGAGGGTGGCCGAGGCGTCCACCGCGATCACGTAGAGCCATCCGTAGCCGGCGCGGAGGGCGGCTGCCTGCACCGACCGGAGCAGCTGTTCGGCGTCGTCGCGCTGCCCCGTCGCGATGAGGCACCAGGCGACCGCTGCGCGGAGGACCAAGGCGGTGTCGAGGGACGGGATCGGCGTTCCGCGGAGGAACTCGCCCAACTCGCGCAGCCGGGCCCCGGCAGCGACGTCGTCCGTGATCAGGAACGTGCTGAGCGCCAGGACCACCGGTCGCCAGCGCCGGTCCTCCGTCGCGCTGGCGGTCGCCAACAGTGACTCGGCCCGGGTGAGGCACTCCTCGGCCCCGATGCGGTCCGGGAACGCCGGGGCGTCCATCGCGAGCCGGATCGCCGCGACCGGCAGCGTGTCCCGCCCGTGGGGGAGTGCGCTGAGCGCCGTCCCGACCAGGGTCGTGCGTCCCTGCATCAAGAGGACGCTGCCGGAGCGTTCGACCTGTGTCGCGATGGTCAGGGGATCGCGGGAGAGCAGCGCCTGTTCCATCGCGAGGTCGTGGGCGCCGAGTTGCTCGTACCACTCGGCGGCCGTCGCGTGGTTGCGCACCGCGCTGCACTCGTCACGGCGACGGAACTCGGCCCGCATGTACGCGGCGAGGACCGGGTGGATCCGGAACCCGTCGCCGTCGGCTGCAGACTCGACGAAGAGGTGCCGGGCGCTCAGCCGTTGCAGGACTGCCCCGACGTCGTTGCGGCCGGTGAGCGTCACGGCGAGGTCCAGCGGCACCTCGGACGCGACTGCCGCGCGCATGACGACGGCGCGGTCGGCTGCGCTGAGGGTGTCGAGGATCCGCACCGTCAGGTAGTCGGCCACCTGGTGGTGGTCACCGCCGAACCGGGCGACCGCGGCGGCACGGTCCGTCTGGGTGAGCAGGAACGGCATCGCCAACACGACACCGGCGGCCCACCCGCCGGTGCGCTGCGCCAGCGTCTCGGCGTCCTGCACCGGCAGGACGAGGTCGAAGCGGAGCGCGAGGGCGAGGGTCTCGTCGACGGTGAAGGCCAGTGCCGCGGGCGGCACCACCATCTGACCGCCCAGCGTGTCGACGACCGAGCCGAAGCCCGTCGGCTCGAAACGCCCCGCAACGACGATCCGCGCGCCGGCCCGCGCCATCGACAGCAGTCGACGGAGTGGTGCTGGGCACTGCCCGCCGAACAGGGTGTTCACGTCGTCGACGAACCACCAGTCCACGGTTCCGTCGCCGTCGAGCGGCACGTCCGCGTCGAGCAGCAGGTCTGCTTCGTTGAGCCACCGCACGCGGGCACCGTCCGATTCGAGCGCTGCCGCCCACTCCGCCAGCGCGGTGGACTTGCCAGCCCCGGCCACCGCCCAGAGCGTGAGCAGGCGCAGGTCCGTCCGCGTGAACTGCCGGAGCGGTTCGAGCAGTCGCGGACGCCGCACCGTCCCCTGGTGTCCTGCCGGCTGCGGTGGCGCGGTGGACCCGCCGGGCTCGGGCCGGAGCCTGGTGCGCGGCGGTGTCCTGGTCTCTCCGATGGTCTGCACGTGTGGCCTTCCCCTGAAAAGGCTGATGTGGTGCACACGCTACGGCGCACTGGTCCGTTTTGCGCAGTGAAGATCGTCACGCCGCGTGACAATCACCCGAAGAGGGTGAGGGGTGCTCACCCGTGCAGCGGGATCGTCCGAGCCCACCGCCGGATCGCGACGTACGCACGATCGCGGACGGCGGGCTCGGAGAGCATCACGTCGTGGAGCGCGCGGTGCACCCGGACCACCGTGACGTCGTCCCCGAGCGACAGCGACCGGTGTGCCACTGCGTCCACGTTGAGGGCGACGTCGGAGTGGGTCATCGCGTCCGACCACCGGGGGCCGAGGTTGCTGTGCGTGCTGAGCAGCACGAGCACGGGGATGTCGAGGTGCAGCCCGCGCGCCACGGTGTCCTGACCGGCGAACACCGCCGCGAGCCACCCCGGGTGCAGCGGGAAACCGTGCACCGGGCGCCAGTGCTGGTCGTACGTCCACGATCCCTCGGCCTCGCTCGACACCGTGCGCGTGTAGTGACCGGGGTCGACGACGGGCATCGGCGCGAGCGGGTTCCGACGGGCGCCGAGCTTGACGAGCGGTGTGAGCACCTCGCGTCCGAGCGCGCTGGCCTGGAACTCGAGCCACGGACTGTTCAGGACCAGCCCGTGGGCGCGGCCCGGGTGCCGTGCTGCCCACAGTGCCAGGGTGAGGCCGCCCGTGGAGTGTCCGAGGAGCAGGAGACGACGCCTCGGTCTGTCGGACGCACCGTGCCCCATCACGGCGAGCGCCGCCTCCAGGTCGGTGTCGTAGACCGTCAGGTCGTCGGTGTACCCGGGCGTCTGCCCGGTCAGCAGACTGCGGCCGTACTTGCGGAGGTCCACCGCGTGGAACCGTGCGCCGAGCGCTTCGAGGTGTTCGGCCAGCTCCTGCTGGAAGAAGTAGTCGGACCAGCCGTGCACGTACAGGACGTCGGCTCCGCCCAGCGGGTGGCGGTCGCTCCGTCGGGTCAGTGCGCTGGACCAGACCCCCGGTGGTCGGTGCGACGACGTCCGCCGCACCAGCGTGGCGACGACCGGCCCCTCGGCGTCCGGCTCGAGGTCGAGTCGGAATGCCTCGTAGTCGGGGCCGAGCACGTCCGGGCGCCAGTCCGGGAGCGCCCCGGTGTCGGACCGGAACGGCTGGTGGTCAGTCGAGCGCATCGCGCACGGCGATCGCGGAGGGCGGCGGGTCCGACGAGACCGACGACACCAGCCCGGCGGCGGCGAGCGCTTCGGAGACAGACCGGACGGCGGCCGAGCGGACGTGCTCTCGGGCACCCCAGGGCGACCAGAAGCGGACGGTGACGTCGACCGAGGCCGGCGTGACGGTGTGCACGAAGACCTCGGGCGGGCGCTCCGACCGGTGGCCGAGCGCGGAGACCGCGGCGAGCACCGTGGTGGTGACCGCCTCGACGTCCGGCGGCTCGCGGACCCGCAGGCGCACCTCGTTCCGGACCGCGCCGGACTCGCTGGCGTTCCACAGCGGGTTCTCGAGCAACATCGTGTTCGGCAGGCGGACGGTCCGGCCGTCCGCCGCGCTGAGCAGCACGGAGCGACCGGTCATCTCGATGATCCGACCGGAGATCCCCTCGACCTCGATCCCGTCCCCGATGCGCACCGGTCGACGCGCCTGGATCACCAGGCCCGCACCGAAGTTGGCTGCGATCCCGCGGAGCGCGAGGAACGCGACGGCGCCCACGATCACGACAGCGGCGAGCACCGGCTGCAGCGGCGCCCCGAGCGCCGTCAGCACGATGCCGATCGTGAGCAGGAGGATCGAGTACCGGACGAGCCGGGCGATGAGGTTGGTGGGGCCGGGGCCGAGGCCGCTCCACTTCGACAATGCCGCCGCGACCCCTCGCCGTGCCCACCCGGAGGCCAGCCAGCCGACGACGAGGACCACGGCTGCGAGGACCACGTCCCAGACGCCGAACGACGAGCGCTCGATCAGGGTGTTCAGGAGGTCCTGCACGACAGTGCCCGACCGTCGTCAGCCGGTCAGCGGGCGTCGACCGCTGCGATCGGCGGCGGGAACCACGTGCCGTCGAGCGCGGGCCTCCGAGCCACGTAGAGGCGCAGGTTGAGCGAGAACCCGCGGCCGGCCGGTGTCGGGAGCCAGTTCGGTTCGCCGGCGTCCGACGGGCGCTCCGGCGCGAGCCAGATGCTCGTGCTGCCGTCGTCGTTGCGCACGAACGACGCCTCGGAGTTCACGTCGTAGCGCTCCAGGTCGTTCGGGACCACCCGGTAGTCGGGGACCGAGTAGAGCGTCAGTGACCAGAACGCGTCCACCAGGGCGTCCGGCTCGCCGGGCGCGAAGCGGACCTCGTACGTCCTGCTGCCGTCGAGCAGCGCGCCGTCGTCGCCGAGCTGCCCCACGTAGTAGATGGCTTCGTCCACGACGTTCGCCCAGAGTCCGCCGTAGTCGACGATGTCGCGGGCGAGCACGTCGTTGCCGAACCGTCCGGCTGCGAACGCGACGGACCAGCCGTTGCGTTGCGTCCCGAAGCCCTTGGTGCCGGCGAGGAACGCGGGCCAGGCCTGCGTCCGGATCACCCTGTCGACGTGCTCCGCCGCGTCCGGCCCCGAGGCGGCGAAGTCCGCGACCGCCGAGACGAGCGCGACGTACCGCGGGGCGTCCGGCATCGCGTCCGGCGCGGTCTCGAGCAGGGCCGGGCCCACGCGGAACGCCTCGACTCCGGGCAGTTCGGCGTTCGTGAACTCGGGGACGGCCGGAGGCGGTGCGATGTCGATCCCCGCGGGTGCGTCGATCCTGAAGCGTCGTTGGAGCGCGACGGCTTCGTCCGGGGTGTCCTGCAGCTCGACCCTCGCGAGGATCTTCGCCTTGGGGCCCGGCAGGTCGACGACGAGTGCACTGTCGTCGATGATCGGGTCGGTGCCCGCGAGGCGGAACGCCACCGTCCCGGACGGGTGGTCCGGGAAGTTCCGTTCGTTGACGTTGACGATCACCTCGCCCCAGACGTCCATGACCTGCACGGTGAAGTACCGGCCGTGGATCTCCGGCACCTCGAGGAGCACCGCGTGGTCTCGGTCGACCGCGATCCATGCCTCGAGGTACGCGACGTCGAGGTTCGGGTTCACGAACTCGGCGGACCCGACGGGGTTGTACTTGATCCGGTTCCACCCGACTCGTTCCACCTCGATGTCGTGGTGTTCCTGCCGAGCCACGAGCAGGCGCCCGAACAGGTAGAGGTAGGCGTCGACGACGTCCTGGTCGGTGGGTGTCGTGGTGCTGACGTCGCTGGTCATGTCCGTCCCTCGGTCCGTGGCGCCCGCGGTGCGGCGGGTACCGGCAACGATCGTGGTCCTTGCGGGCGACTGGCTCGCCCCATCGGGGTGATATCCCCCTGCGCTGCGGGTCTGCGGGTCGGCGGGCATGCGGGCAGGCGGGTCTGCGGGTCTGCGTGTCTGCGGGTCGTCGTCCGGCCGTGACCGAGCAGGGTCGGAGTTCACCCGGTCCGGGGGAGACGTGCTCGGCTGCGCGCTGCAACGCTCGTGCAGCGGGTCGGCGCCGTCGTGGATGCCGACCGTCTCGTCGACGAAGGGAACGACAGTGGGCATCTCGGACGACACCGCGCGGGACGCGTACCTCTACGGGTACTCGATGGAGAAGGCGTACGAGTTCCTGTACGAGACGACGATCGAGCCCGGAGTCCGGCTCAACGAGTTCCAGAAGCTCCGCGACCTCGCTGACGACACGTACACGGCGCACCCGACGATCAACAACGACACGCTGCACCTGCAGGGGTGGTTCGACGTCGCCGCGGAACCCGTCGTGGTGCGCGTCCCGGACGTGGACGGCGACCGTTACTGGATCCTGCACACGATGGACATGGGGCACTACACGACGGCGATGATCGGCTCTCGGACCCGTGGGGCTTCCGGCGGCACGTTCCTCTTCGCGGCGCGCGACTGGGCCGGCGAGGTCCCGGACGGCGTGGACGAGGTGATCCGCTCCGACTCGAACCTCATCAAGGTGATGGGGCGGATCATGACGACGGGTGGTGCGGACCTCGAGATCGCCCGCTCGCTCCAGGACCAGTGGACCCTCGAGACCTTGTCGGAGCACGGAGGCACCCGCGCACCGGCGCCGGTGGTCCGGGACTTCCCTGACCCCGCCGCGACGACGTGGTTGCACCGAGTGGACTTCCTCCTCGCGGACGGATCGATGGCCCGGGCGGACGCCGCCTGGCTCGTCGGCCTCGACGCCGTCGGCGTCGAACCCGGTCGGACCGAGTTCTCCGACGACCAGCTCGACGCCGCCGCGCGCGGCGAAGCACTCGGGATGCAGCACCTGACGGAGCTCGTCCCCACGGTGTCCAGCTCCAAGGGCGTCCTCGGCACTCGTGACGAACTGCAGGACGCGCCCCGGGACGTCTTCGACATCGGGACACTCGTCGGACAGTGGGGACTGCCCGCAGTCGAGTCGGTGTACGTCAAGATCGAGTCCGCTGCGGGGTCGAACGAGTACATCAACGGGTCGGGGGGACGCGAGTTCCGCGCGAGCTTCCCCGCTCCGGACGTCTCGGAGTTCTGGTCGGTCACCGTGTACGGGGAGGACGACCGCTTGATGGCCCACAACAGCATCAACCGCCACAGTCGCGGTGACCGGACGCTCACACCGGACGAGAACGGCATGTACTCGATCCTGCTCAGCGCCGACGTCGACGCGCACGCCGACGACCCGGAGTTCCTCCCGATCCCCGAGAAGGACTCGTACCTCATCCTCCGTCTCTACGGACCGAGCACAGCCATCCAGGACGGTGACTTCACGCCTCCGGTGTTCACACCGGTGCCGGCGATCAGCACACCCTGAGCGGCCAGGATCAGCGGGGCCTCCGCACTTGCTCCGCGTCCTCCCTTCGTCGTATGGTCAGCGCATGCTGACCATTGCCTCGAGGCACGACGTGCTGAACCGTCTCGGGCGGGCGCTCTCCGACCCCACGCGTGCGCGGATCCTGCTCCGGCTGCTCGACGGACCCGGCTACCCAGCGCGGCTCGCCGAGGAACTCGAGTTGACGCGGACGAACGTGTCGAACCACCTGGCGTGCCTGCGCGGCTGCGGGATCGTCGTCGCCGTGCCCGAGGGGCGTCGGACCCGCTACGAGATCGCGGACCGCAACCTCACCCGCGCGCTCGAGTCCCTGGTCGACGTGGTGCTCGCGGTGGACGTTGCCGACGACGACGGATGCGAGGTCGAGCGGTGACCACGGCCGCGGTGTCGCTCACACCGGCTCGTGTCGGCGTGCTCCGGCGACGGATCCGGTGGATCGTCGCGGCGACCATCGCCTACAACGTGATCGAGGCCGGCGTGGCGATCGCCGCCGGTTCGGTTGCCTCGTCCACCGCGTTGATCGGCTTCGGGCTCGACTCGATCGTCGAGGTCCTGTCGGCAGCGGCCGTCGCGTGGCAGTTCGCCGGGCGCGACCCGGAGGCCCGGGAACGAACGGCACTGCGGGTGATCGCGGTCTCGTTCTTCGGGCTCGCCGTCGTGGTCAGTGTCGATGCCGTCCTGACCTTCACGGGTGTCCGGTCGCCGGAGCACAGTCCGGTCGGCATCGTCCTGGCCGCGGTGAGCCTGGCCGTCATGCCGTTCCTGAGCCTCCTCGAACGGCGGACCGGACGCGAACTCGGTTCGGCGTCGGCGATCGCCGACTCGAAGCAGACTTTGATCTGCAGCTACCTGTCGGCGGCGGTGCTGCTCGGCCTGCTGGCGAACAGCCTGTTCGGCTGGTGGTGGGCCGATCCGCTCGCCGGACTCGTCGTGGTGGTGTTCGCCGTGCGCGAGGGACTTGAAGCCTGGCGCGGTGACGCGTGCAAGCAGCCGGTGTCGGCGCTGACGGGGGAGCGCGAGGGCGACGGCTGCGACTGCTGTTGAGCGAAGTCTGCCCGCGGACGGCGGTTCAGTCGGCTTCGGTCTCGCGGACGTGGCTGACCGCATCGCCGACGATGTGCGCGATGTGCTCGTCGTGCAGCGAGTAGACCGCGTTCCGCCCGATGCGCTCGACCTGCACGATGCCCGCGAGCCGCAGCGTGCGGAGGTGCTGGGACACCAGGGGCTGCGACAGCTCGGTCGCTTCGGCGAGGGAGCCGACGTCGGAAGGCTGGGAGATCAACGCCGACAGGATCCGGAGTCGGGCGGGCGAGGACAGCGCCTTGAAGAGTTCGGCTGCTGCTTCGATCCCGTCTGACATGGACTCATGTAAGCGCAGGCGCATACGTGCATGCAACACGACGGCCCCGGCGCGGTGCGTCGGGGCCGTCGTGCAGGTCCGTCGATCGGTGCTGATCACAGGCCTGCGCTGATCAGGAGATCAGTGCTCGTCGTAGTGGTCGCCGTGCTGGGCGTGCTTGTGTCCGTCGTGGACGAAGTCGACGTGGTCCTCGTGCTGGACCGTCTCGTGGCCGCAGCCGTCCTGGTGGGTGTGCTCGGCGACGGTGTGTTCTGCGCTGTTCTCGTGCTCGGCCATGGTGACCTCCTGCTGATCGTCGGTTGGGATGCCCTCAGCGTAGATCACGTATGCAGAAGTTGCAATACATTTATAGATGAGAACGGATGTCAGCCCGGGAACCGCTGGGTTCCCGCGACGGCCGACGTCGGCAACGCGTCCGCGGGGATCGCGACGCCGGCGGTGAGTGCCGACGTCCACTCCGCGGTCGGTGCGACGGCGGCGAGGTTCGACTGCAACAACGCCATCAGGGTGCGGTGCACCGTCTCGGCGGACACGGCCCCGCCGGCGTTGACGATGTTGATCGCGCCGGTCGCGTCGGACAGCACCTCGACCGAGACGCCGAGTGCCTCCGCCTCGGCTGCCGAGGCGATGATGCAGTTGTTCGTCATGAAGCCGACCAGGGTGACCGTGTCGATCGACCGCTCCTGCAACCAGGCGAGCAGGTCCGTGTGGGCGAAGACGGAGCTGAACTGCTTCGTGACCTGATGCCACTCGGGCGTCCGTCGCCGCTCGATCTCGGGGTGCAGGGCGAACGCCTCCGTCGTCGGGTTGAACACCGGCGCAGCGTCACCGGCGGTGTGCTGGACGACGACGATCGGCGTGCCGGCAGCGGTCGCGGCGTCGATCGCGGTCGTGATCTGCGCGAGCGCGTCGCGGACGGGCGGGAACCGGACCTCGAGTGGACCGCTGAAGTACTCCAGCTGGATGTCGACGAGGACGAGGGCGCGCTGGGGATCGGACACGGGAGCTCCTTGGGTCGGTAGGCGTACTCGACGATCCTCGTCCGCCGATGCGCTCGGTGCGATTGGCACGCGTGCGTCGGTACGATGGATCCAGGCCAAACCGGAGGAGTCCCGCGTGCGGATCGCCATCTACGCCTTCGACGGCATCACGATGTTCCACCTGTCGGTCCCGCAGATGGTGTTCGACGAGGTCACCCGGCTCGGTCTCGCCGACTGGGAGACCGTCGTGTTCTCCGACCGGCACGGTTCGGTCCGGACCGCCGAGGGACTGACGCTCGGTCCCGTGCAGGGGCTCGACGCCGCGGCGGAGGCCGACCTGGTCGTGGTGCCGTCCTGGACCGACGACGGCACCCGACTGCCGGCACCGACGGAGCGGGCGGTCGTCAACGCGCACGCGCGGGGTTCGGTCGTGGTCGGTCTGTGCCTCGGGTCGATCGCGGTCGCCGGTGCCGGGCTCCTCGCGGGACGCAGCGCCGTCACGCACTGGCGCGAGGTCGACCGGCTCGCCGCCGCACACCCCGACGTCACCGTGGACGCCGACGTGCTCTACGTCGACCACGGTGACGTGCTGACCTCGGCGGGCACGGCGTCCGGGCTGGACGCGTGCCTGCACGTCGTGCGGACGCGGCTCGGCGCCGAGGCAGCGAACCGGGTCGCGCGGAGCCTGGTCGTCGCGCCGCACCGCGAAGGCGGGCAGGCCCAGTACATCGAGCGGCCGGTCGTGCAGCGTCGGGGCGACGACCCGGTGGCGACGGCATCGGCCTGGGCGGTGGAGCACCTGGACGAGGAGCTCGGCGTCGACCGACTCGCTGCGGCGGCCCACATGAGCCGCCGCAGCTTCGTCCGGGCCTTCAGGGCGTCGACCGGCACCACCCCGGCGGCCTGGGTACGGAGTCGCCGTCTGGACGAGGCCCGTCGGCTGCTCGAGACCACCGACCTGCCCGTCGACCGGATCGCCGCAGCGTGCGGGTTCGGCAACCCGGTCACGCTGCGGCAGAACTTCGCCGTGGCGTTCGGCAGCACACCCTCGAGCTACCGCCGACGGTTCGACGCGAGGCCCTGACCGGCCGGCTGAACGAGCGCGTTCCATCCCATGACGGCTGCAATGGGAACGCGGAACGGGCATACCTAGTCGGAACGACCGACCGGGTACGCCCGATTCGACCAGGTGTGCCCGGGGCCGCCCTACGACGACGTGGGCGGTGACGCTACCGATTCGATGCCGTCCAGCCGCGCCTCTTCCGCGTCGTACCCGGCACGCACCTGACGCAGCACCAGGTCGTCGATCTCGTCGGCGTCCCGCAGGCGCAACAGGGTGTTCGCCTTGTGCTGGACGAGTGCGAGCTCGAGGGCGACCGCGTTGTCGTGCCGCTGCAGCGCGGGGTGGTCGTCGTCGTCCCCTTCGCGGGCCTCGATCACGTCGAGGTGCGCCTCGTACTCCTTCCGCAGGCGATCGACGGTGGCACGATCGGCTCCGGTCGACCGTGCGAGGCGGGGGAGCGCATCGAGCGCCTCCTCGATGGCGGTGCGTTCGGCGTAGCGACGTTCCTCGCTGACGGACTCGTCCTCGGGCAGCGCGGCGCGACGCAGGACGGCCGGCAGCACGAGCGCCTGCCCGACGATCGTGACGATGACCACGCCGGCGGTGACGAAGACGATGAGGTCCCGCTCGGGGAAGTCGCCGCCGGACTCGAGGGTGCGCGGCACGGCGACGGCCATGGCGAGCGACACCGCGCCCCGGAACCCGGCGAACCCGCTGACGAGCCGGTCGCGGTGGCCCTCGCGGGGTTCTCCGCCGGTGCGTCGGGTGACGAGCCAGATGGTCCCGCCCGCGGCGTTGAGGAACGCGAACCGCACGATGACGAGCAGCACCGCGACCGCGAAGACGATGCCGGTCCCGCGCAGCAGGTCGGCGGGGTCGAGTGCACGTGCGGCGACCATCGCCTCGATGCCGACCAGGACGAACAGCGCGCCGTTGAGCAGGAAGGTCAGGAACGACCAGAACGCGCGCACCTGCTGGCGGGTCTCGGCACGGTCCAGCTTGGGACCGACCTGGCTGACGACGATGCCGGCCGCCACGACGGCGAGCACGCCGGAAGCGCCGATGGCCTCGGCGGCCAGGAAGGCTGCGAAGGGCACGAGCAGGGTGACGAGGTTCTCGAGCACGACGGTGTCGACGCGCCGCAGCACCATCGTCCCGATCCACGCGGCCGCGAGCCCGGCGGCGACCCCGCCGATGTAGGACAGGACGAGCATGCCGGACACGCCCCAGAACGTGAGCTCCTGCGTGCCGACGGTGACGGCCACCGCGATGCCGTAGACGACGAGGGTGGTGCCGTCGTTCACCAGGCTCTCGGCGCGGAGCACCGTGACGTTCCGCCGCGGCAGCATCTTCGTGAGCACGCCGACCGCGGTCGCGTCGGTCGGGGCGACCGCGGCGCCGAGCACCCAGGCCGGTCCCCACGGCATCCCGAGCAGGTGCAGCAGGACGGCGACGGCACCGGCGGTCACCACGACGAGCAGGGTGCCCATCAGGACGATGCCGCGCAGGTTCTTCCGGATCTCGCGGAGCGACGTCGTCAGGCTCTCCCAGTAGAGCAGCGCCGGCAGGAACAGCAGCAGCACGGCCTCGGCGGGGAGCTCGACGTCCGCGAACTCCGGCACGAGCCCGAGCAGCGCGCCGAAGACCAGGAGCAGCACGGGTGGTGCGATCCGGATCCGGTCGGCCACGGCCGCCGTCAGTGCGATGGCGAGGCCGAGCACGACCACCAGTTCCGGTCCCAGCACGTGCACTCCGATCGTCGTCCGACCCGCCAGTCAACGCCGATCCACGGTGGATCCTTCCAGAACAGCCGGACGACGCGCCGCACACAGCCGGACGACGCGCCGCGCACAGCCGAACGACGCGCCGCACCACACCGCACGACGCGTCACGAGCGCCCGCTCACACCGCCCGCGGCCGCCGCACCACCCGCCGCCACCACGCGCGCCACGGCAGGGAACTCACCAGCGCCGACCCGATCACGACGGTCCCGAACCACCCCACGACGACGCCCGGGATCGGCACGAGCAGACTCGCCCACAGCAGCACCGACAGCACCCCGAGGACGTACGCCGCCCCGGCCTTCAGGTACCGCAGCCGCTTGAGCCCCGCAGCCTGGTCGACCCGCGAGGTCAGGCGGGCCAGGAACACCGCGCCCACCCCGATCGCCCCGATGGCGACCGCGGCCTGCTCGAGCGCCCCGAGCCCGTCCGACCCGAGCGGCCCGGACCCGGACAGGCTGTACACGCCGTCGAGGATCTCGAAGAGCATGAACACGACGAGCCCCCGCTCGAACACGACCGTCGACGCGTACAGGTGGATGCGCCAGGCTCCCCGGCCCACGCCGATCGACGCCGTGTCCGACCCGCCGCCGGGGCCACCGCGAAGCGCCCACGCCGCGGTCCGCTTCGACACGAGGTACGCGGCGATGCCGGCCACCCCACCGAGCGCGACCGGCAACAGCGCACCGGCGGCCCAGCCGGAACGCGACCCGACGAGCACGGAGGTCACGACGACCCCCGTCGCAGCGGTGACCAGCGACCAGACGCGCGGTCGCGCGACGGAGGCGAGCCGCGCCTCCAGGCTGCCCAGCCACGACCTGCGGGACGCGCGGTCGGTGTTGAACAGGTACTCGGCGAAGACCTGCCAGATGAACGCGGCGCCGAAGGCGGCGAGGGCGGGACGCACCTCGGCCAGGTGCGCGGAGAACGAGCCGGGCGCGAAGACGGCTTCCTCCACCGAGCTCGCCGGGTCGGTCGCGTCACCGACCGCGACGGCGGCCGGCGGCAGGAGCAGGCGCATCGCGAGCACGCCCGCGACGATTCCGAGCGACAGGAACAGCCGCCGGGCGGGGGAGTGCAGCCGGCCGGCGATGCCGGCCATCGGCACGGACGAGTCCGCGGCCATCGCGATCTCGAGGAACGCGAGGGCGACGAAGGCGAGCGCTGCGGCGGGGCCGAGCACCAGCCAGGCCGCCGCGGCGGCCGCGACGGTGATGAGCAGGGGGACGGTCAGGAGTGATCTCGTGGCCATCTGCCCATCCAGCACGGTCGGGCTGGGCGGCGCATGGAGCGCTCCTGGGCATCGGCCTGGAGGCCCGTGGGGACCCCGCAGAACGGGTGACGGCCCGTCCCCACTTGCGGGGACGGGCCGGTCGGGGGAAACGCAAAACACCGGTGTTCGCGTGCTGAACCGCGGTCTGCGCGTGTTCAACCGGCGAACACCGGTGTCTTGCGGGGGTTCAGCGTCAGTCGTGGAACGTCTCGATGGACGCGCCGAGCGAGTTGAGGCGCTCCTGCAGCTGCTCGTAGCCACGGGCGATGATGCCGACGTTGCGCAGGACGCTCTCGCCCTTCGCCGCGAGCATCGCCAGCAGGATCACGACGGCGGGCCGCAGCGCTGGCGGGCAGCTGATCTCAGCGCCGGAGAAGTGCGTCGGGCCGGTCACGTCGAGGCGGTGCGGGTCACGCAGGGTGACGCTCGCGCCCAGGCGGGTGAGGTCGAGCAGGTGGATCGCCCGGCCCTCGTAGACCCAGTCGTGCACGAGCGTGGTGCCCTCGGCCATGGCCGCGATGACGACGAAGAACGGCAGGTTGTCGATGTTCAGGCCGGGGAACGGCATCGCGTGGATCTTGTCGATCGGCGCGTGCAGTTCGGACGGGTACACCGTGATGTCGACGAGGCGGGTGCGGCCGTTGGCGGCGGCGTACTCCTCGGTGACGTCGAAGCGCAGGCCCATCTCGGCCAGAGTCGCGAGCTCGATCTCGAGGAACTCGATCGGCGCCCGGGTCACGGTGAGGGTCGACGCGGTGACGATGCCGGCGGTCAGCAGGCTCATCGCCTCGACCGGGTCCTCGCTCGGCCAGTAGTCCACGACCTCGTCGATGCGGCTCTTGCCGGTGATGCGGAGCGTGGTGGTGCCGATGCCCTCGATCTGCACCCCGAGCAGCTCGAGGAAGAAGCAGAGGTCCTGCACCATGTAGTTGGGGCTGGCGTTCCGGATGACGGTCTCGCCGTCGCGGGCCGCGGCGGCGAGGATCGCGTTCTCGGTCACGGTGTCGCCGCGCTCGGTGAGCACGACCGACTTGGTGGGGACGGCCTGGTTCGCGACGTCGACCTCGTACCAGCCGGAGGTCGCCTCGACGTCCACGCCGAACGGACGGAGCGCGATGAGGTGCGGCTCGACCGTGCGGGTGCCGAGGTCGCAGCCGCCGGCGTATGGCAGGCGGAAGGACTCGTACCGGCCGCTGAGCGGGCCGAGGAACATGAGCACGCTGCGGGTGCGGCGGGCGGCGTCGGCGTCGATCGCGTCGAGGTGCAGGTCGTCGGGGGCGACGATCTCGAGGGTCTCGCCGTCCTCCGACCAGGTGACGCTCGCGCCGAGGCTGCGGAGCACGTCGATGATGCGGTCGACCTCGACGATCCGGGCGACCTTGTGCAGCCGGGTCACGCCGCGGTTGAGCAGCGAGGCGCAGAGCAGTGCCACGGCGGCGTTCTTGCTCGAGTTCACCGCGATGGAGCCGCTGAGCTTCCGGCCGCCCTGCACGCGCAGGTGGGCACGCTGCGGGGCGCCGCCGATCGAGACGATCTGCTGGTCGAGGGCGTCGCTGATGCGGGTGAGCATCTCGAGGGACAGGTTCTGCCCGCCCTGCTCGATGCGGTTGATCGCGCTCTGGCTGGTGCCGACGCGTTCGGCGAGCTGGGCCTGCGTCATGCTGCGGCCCTTGCGGGCGCCCCGGATCAGGGCGCCGACCTCACGGAGGGGTGCTGCGGTCGCCGGAGATGCCGGCGAGACGACGGTGGTGGTGTCGGTCATGCGCGCCACGCTAACACGCTCATGAGATAAAGCGGTGGAAGATCGACACCCGTCGCGCGTCCTGAGGTCTCGAATACGTCACAGTTGGGAATTTCGGGGGACGACGCTCAGGCATCGGTCAGGCGGCCGTCGACGACGGTGACCAGGCGGTCGAGCGCGTCGCGGTGGACGAGATCGTGCGTGACGAGCATCGTCGCCGTGCCCTGCTCGTGCGTGAGGCGCGCGATCAGCGCCATGATCTCGGCGCCTCGCTCCTGGTCGAGCGCGCTGGTGGGTTCGTCGACGAGCAGGACGGACGGGGTGTTCACCAGGGCTCGGGCGATGGCGACCCGTTGCCGTTGGCCGCCGGAGAGCTGCGCGGGTCGCTTGCCGCGGTGCTCGGCGATACCGACCGCTGCCAGCAGCGCATCGGCACGGGTGCGCACCGCGGTCCGGTCTCGGCGGCCGCCGCCGAGCTCCGCCATGACGAGCAGCTGTTCCCGCGCGGTGAGCGACTCGATGAGGTTCGACTGCTGGAAGACAATGCCGACCTGGTCGCGGCGGAGCGTCGTCGCCTCGTTCCGGCTCAGGGTCGCTGCGTCGACGTCGTCGATCCACACGTGCCCGGAGTCCGGGCGGATCAGGGTCGCCGCGACCGCGAGCAGTGAGGACTTCCCGGAGCCGGAGGGCCCGGTGATGCCCGTGACGACCCCGCTCGGAGCGGTCAGGGACACGCGGTCCACCGCCGTGATGCGGGAGTCGCCGTCGGGGAAGGTGAGGGTGACGTCGTCGAGGGTGATCATCGGTTGCTCCCGAGTGCGGTGAGGGGGTCGGCCCTGGTGACGGTGCCGAGTGCGACGGCGGCACCGGCGAGGCCGAGGATGACCATCACGGCGGCCGGCAGCAGGGTGGTGAGCGGGCTGAGCAGGAACGGCAGGACACCGTTCGCGAGCGTCCCCAGGACCGCCACGAGACCGATCCCGACCCCGACGCCCGCGGCCAGGACGACGAGTGCCTGGCCGAGGGCATCGAGGACGAGCGACGCGTCGGAGGCGCCGAGGGCCTTCAGGACGGCGATGTCGTCGGCACGCTGCAGCGTCCACACGGTGAAGAACGCCCCGACGACGAGCGCGGAGACTCCGAAGAGCATCACGATCATGAGTCCGAGGGACCCGACCTCCGACTTGAACGTCTCGAGCGCGGTGAGGCTGGCGAGCGGCGACACGGCGACGGTGCGCGTGCGGTCCGCCGTGCTGCCCCAGTCCGGCGTTCCGGAGACGGCGAGCGCGGTCGCTTCGCCGTCCCCGCCGAGGCGCCGGTCGGTCGACGCCCACGCCGTCGGGGAGAGCGCGACGACGGGGGTGTGGCTGTACCACGCGTCTCCGCCGACGGTGGCGACCCGGTAGGTCGTCCCGGTGATCGTGACCGCGTCCCCGACGGCGACGTCGAGGTCCTTCGCTGCGCCGGCGGACAGGCCCACCGTGTCGTCGGACCTCGGAGCCAGGTCGGTCACCGTCGACGTGGGGGCTCCCCGTGGGACGCCGAACAGGGCGACGGCGACCGCTGGTGCGGCTTCGGCGTGCACGGCGGCGCGCCCCTGTGCGATCCCGATCGGCGTGACGTGCTCGACGCCGGAGGACTCCCGCCACGCGGACACCGTCGCGGCGTCGATCGTCGACTGCGAGAACGATGGTTGCCCGGTCGAGGGCTCCTGCAGCACGAGCCGGTTCCCGGGGAGGCCGAGGACCGCGGACACGTTCTGCGCGGCGAGGCCGCCGGTCAGGCCGGCGAGGAAGCCGACCAGGAGGGTGATCAACGACACCACGGACCCGATGAGCACGAACCTGCCACGGGCGGATCGGAGGTCGCGCCAAGCGACGAACACGATGGTTCCTTCCCGACGGCGGGGACGCTCCCTGCCGTCCAGACGAGCCTCGCCATCGCGGGTCCCGGTGCCATCGCCGGGAGGTTGACTGCTGTCGTCCGACTTCTGGTTGATGTCCGGTGGGTCGTGGCCGCCGTACGCTGCAACGGACATGGCACACAGCACCCTCACGCCCGTGTTCGTCGGGCTCCGCACCGGACTGCACGTGCTGTTCGCTGCGCTCGTGGCACTCGTCGTCGTCCGGGTCCTCGTCGTCCGTGACCCGACCATGTGGGCGGCGATCGCCCTGGTGGTCGGGTTCGCCGTCCTGTACCTGCTCGGCGCCGGTGTCGCCGCCGCGCCGGAGGCACGCCGAGCCGTGGTGGGAGCGGCCTGGATCACCGCCTTGACCGCCGTGTGGGTGGCGTTGCTCGTCCTGGTGCCGGAAGCGGCGTACCTGGTGTTCCCGTTGTTCTTCCTCTACCTGCACGTCCTGCCCCGGATCGTCGGGCCGGCCGCCGTGGTCGCAGCGACCCTGATCGCGGTCGTCGCCCTGGGCCTGCACGGCGGCTTCACCGTGGGCGGGGTGATCGGGCCCCTCGTCGGTGCCGGGGTCGCGTTGCTCATCGGCCTCGGCTACCGGGCGCTCGCCCGCGAGTCCGTCGAGCGGGAGGCACTCCTGGCGGAACTCCTCGCCACCCGCGACCGACTCGCCGCGACCGAACGGCAGCAGGGGGTCCTCACCGAGCGCGCCCGCCTGGCACGCGAGATCCACGACACCGTCGCGCAGGACCTCTCCAGCATCCAGATGCTCCTCCACGCCGCCGAAGCAGCCGACGGCGGCCGGCCGGGCATCGAGCACATCCGCCTCGCACGCGCCACAGCGGCCGACGGCCTCGCCGACACGCGGCGCTTCATCCGGGAGCTCGCACCGCCGTCCCTCGATGCCGGTCTCCCCGCGGCACTGCGCCGCCTCAGCGACCAGTGGCACCGTGAGGGGCTCGGCATCACCGTGACGGCCGCACCCGAAGCGTCGGGGTTGACGATGGACGTGCAGACCGCTCTGCTGCGCATCGCCCAGGGGGCCGTCGCGAACGTCGCCCAGCACGCCGGTGCCACAACCGTCGACATCACCCTCGACGTCAGCGCGACGCACGCGTCCCTGCGGGTGGAGGACGACGGCTCCGGCTTCGACCCCGACCGTGTCGGCACCGGCTCCGGCACGTCCGACGCGTTCGGGCTCCGCGCGATGGGTGAACGTGTCGACCAGCTGGGTGGCCGTCTCACCATCGACAGCGCACCCGGGGACGGCACGACCATCACCGCGACCGTAGAGGTCGGTCGCCCGTGATCCGACTCGTCATCGCGGATGACCACCCCGTCGTCCGCGCCGGCCTGCGCGCACTCCTCGACGGGGCGGTCGACATCGACGTCGTCGGGGAAGCCGCGACACCCGACGAAGCCGCCGCGCTCGTGGCGTCCCTGGACCCCGACCTCGTGCTGATGGACCTGCAGTTCGGGCAGGACCGCACCGGTGCCGACGCCACCCGGCAGATCCGGTCGACCGACGCCGCGCCGTACGTCCTCGTCCTCACCAACTACGACAGCGACGGCGACATCCTGGGCGCCGTCGAAGCGGGCGCCAGCGGGTACCTGCTCAAGGACACGCCGCCCGACGAACTGCTCGCCGCGGTCCGCGCCGCAGCCGCCGGTGAGAGCGCCCTCGCGCCGGCGGTCGCCAGCCGCCTGATGGCACGGATGCGTGCGCCACGGGTCAGCCTGTCCGCTCGTGAGATCGAGGTCCTCCGGCTCGTCGCCGAGGGTGCCTCGAACGTCGATGTTGCGGCACGCCTGCACATCACCGACGCCACGGTGAAGTCACACCTGGTGCACGTGTTCTCCAAGCTCGGCGTCGGATCCCGGACCGCCGCGGTGTCCGAAGCCCGGGCGCTCGGCATCCTCCGCTGACGGAGCTGACGGAGCTGTCCCGCTCGCGGACACCAGGGCCCGCACGGCTCAGGGATCGGTCAGGGTGCCCCGGACGATCGAGTCACCGGAGTGCGCCGGATCACCGTCGTCGGCCTCGGCCGAGACGTCCACGACGGGGAACTCCGCGGTGTCGACGCCGTCGGGCACCGTGAAGCGGCCCTGGTCGCCGTCGAGGTAGCCGACGCTCACCAGTCCGCCGAGGTCCGACCGCATCATCCAGACCTCGCGCAGCGGACCGGTGCCGGAGCGACCGCGCTCACCGTGCAGGTCGACGAGCAGGGTCACCCGGCCGTCCTGGTCACGTTCGAGTTCGGCGCGGCCGGTCGTCCCCGACCAACCGGGCAGCGCTGCGAGCTCGGTGTTCGCCAGGACGGTCTCGGTGTCGCCGCGGGGGAGTCCGGGGACGACCCCCGACGCCACACCGATGCCGAGGACGACGGCGAGGACACCGACGCCGGCGATCACCAGCGCCAAGGCACGGCGACGACGCGGACGGGATCGGGGTCGGCGTGCCACGGCGTGGTGCTGCGCGTCGGACGTCGTGGCGGCGGACGCGCGTTCGGCCGCTCGTCCGGGGTCGGCCGCCGGCGCCGCAGCCTGCTGCGGCGTCCGTGCGATCTCGGCGGCGATCCGGTCCCACACGTGCTCCGGGGGCGCGGCCAGCGTGACGTCCTCGGACGCCCGGGTCACCGCGGCGACCCGCTGCAGCGCGGCCACCTCGTCGCGGCACCGGTCGCAGGACGCCAGGTGCTCGGCGACGTCGTCCGCGGCGACCTGGTCGGAGACCGCGAGCATCGCCAGCGTCTCGTCGTCGACGTGCTTCATTCGATCACCTCCAGACGTGTTCGGAGCCGAGCCAGACTTCGGTGGATGTGGCTCTTGACGGTGCCCAGCGGCAGTTCGAGCCGTTCGGCGATCTCACGATGGCTGAGGTCGTCGTAGAACGCCAGTCGCATCACGCGCCGTGGGACCTCGTCGAGCCGCTCGAGCTCGCCGGCGACCAGTGCGCGTTCGGCCAGGTCGAAGGCCGGTTCCGGCGCCGGGGTGGTCTCCTCGACCACGTCCGGGTCGGCGGCGCTGGCGTGCCGTCGGCGCTCGTTCTGCGCGTCGGTGATGCAGTTCCGGGTGATGCCGACCAGCCACGCGCCGAGCGGGGCGCGGCCGGGGTCGTAGCTCGTGCTGCGCTGCCAGGCCTTCACGAAGACCTGCTGCGTGACGTCCTCCGCGGCGGCCGGGTCGGCCAGGGCGCGCAGGGCCAGCGAGTACACGAGCGACGACCACCGTTCGTAGACGGCTCGCAGGGCGTGCTCGCCCCCGGCGCGGAACGCGTCCGAGAGCTCGCTGTCGTCCGGGAGGATGGTCGTCACGTCTTCCTGTCGCTGGCGCGGTCGTCGTCGACCACGATCCGATCGTAGGGGGCGGATCGTCGCCACGGTCAGGCCGGGACCGCGGTGACGACGAGGTTGCTCTCGTAGTGTCCGGTGGCTGCGTCGAACGTCCCGCCGCAGGTCACCAGGACGAGCCGTCGTGGTCCGTCGTCACGGAACACCTCGCCCCAGGGGAGTCCCTGCTTCTCGAGCATGCTGACGGAGTCGATGCGCCACGCGGTCTCGGCACCGTCCGCGTCGGTCAGGGTGACCCGGGTGCCGGTCGGGGCGTCGCCGAGCCGGGAGAACGGGCCGATGCCGTAGCCGACCGCGTCGACGTGGGCCGCGATGACGACGGTGCCCTCGGTGGACGACGGTGCGGCACCGAACCGGTACCAGCCCGCGGTCGCCGGGTCGGGCGGGAGCGCCATCGCGCCGTCCTCGTCGACCCCCTCGGGGCGGATCGGCGCGCTGATCCCGGCGTGGTCGACGGTGATGGTGGTGGGGGCGGGGGCGTCCCGGACCGGGGGGATCGTGGCGGCCTGCTGCGGGACCTCGGTCGAGAACGCCGACGGGACCGGTGTGGGGGTGGTGGTCGGCAGGACGGACGGCTGCCCGCCGGGGGTGGTCCCGGCCGACGAGCACCCGGTCAGGGCGGCGGCCGCCACGGCGACGACGAGCGTCACCGTGGCGGACCGCACGGGGCGTGGCACGTTCAGCGGCGGGTCGCTGCGTGCCGGCGGCGGAGCACCACGGCCCCGATCGCGGCAGCGGCGGCCAGTGCGGCCGCCGCTGCGCCGACCAGGGGCAGGGGGTCCTGGTCGTTCGTGGCCACGAGACCGGCGTTCCCGGCGGGGACGCCGTTCGGCGTGCCACCGAGGTCCGCGATCGTCTGCGTGGCGAGGGCGAGGTTGTCGTCGTCCAGGCTGCCCCAGGCGTAGACGATGGTCGACGAGCCCGCGGTGACCGCGACGTCCGCCGGGCCGATCACGGGGTCGGTGGTCCCGGTGGCGGCGACGGTCGCCGACACGGTGCCGGCCGGCAGCTCGAGTGCCTGCTCGTCGGGGTTCGACAGGTTCGACACGACGGCCTTCCCGCCGGCGAGGACGTCGACTGCCGGTGCGGCGGCGACGTGCCGGACGACCAGGCGTCCCTGGCCGGCCGCGACGGCCGAGGTGTCGTTGGTGAACACCGTGGCGGTCGGCGACCCGTCCGTGGCGTCGTGGGCGACGGCGGTGTAGTTGCCGCCGGCGTCGAACGAGACGTCCGCCGGGCCGATGATCGGCTTCGACGCGTCGGCTGCGTCCGAGGCGGTGATCGCGAGCTGGTGTGCACCGGCCGGCACCATCATCGGGCCGGCGAGGGTGCCCGGGGTGAAGTCGTCGATGGCACGTTCGCCGTCGAGGTAGACGTCGACGGTGACGTCCGGGACGGCGTGGAGGACCGAGAGCGTCGCCTCGCCGGTGGCGGCGGTCGCAGCGGTCGCGGGCAGTACGGCCGCAGCGGCGGCGAACAGGACACCGGCGCTGAGGCCGGTGGCGAGTGTCTTGCGCATGACGTGTCTCCTTCGGGCCTGTCCGGGCCGGTGCGGACGACGTCGTCGTCGACGTCGTACCCCCACTACCGCCGGAGCACCCCGATCGGATGCAGCGATTTCCTGGGGATCAGCTGAGACGGCGCCAGACCCCTGCGTTGCCCGGACGCGACCAGGTCTCCGGATCGCCCGTGACCGCCTCGTCCCCTCCCCGGTCGGTGAGCCGGTACGCGGAGTCCGGCGTCCACCCCGCGACGACGCTCGCGCGGCTGCCGTCGACCGGCACGGCCAGCCCGGAGGTGCGGAACCAGCCCGCGACGGTCAGGTGCACGACGTCGTACTCGGTGGCCACCGCGGACCAGTCCGGCAGCACCCAGTCACCCTGCCGTCCGGTCGCCACGGCCCAGTCGTTCCGTCGGGTCGTCCGCGTCACGTCGAGCGGCCAGCGTCGGCACAGCGCAGCCCAGTCGGCGGGACCGTCGACGGTGCACACGCGCGCGGCGGCATCGGCGGGCACGGCCGAGACCACGGCGCGTTCCTGCCCGAAGGAGTCCTCGACCGCCCACAGCGCCAACGGCCCGGCGGACGGGAACGGCGCTCGCGTGTGCTGCGCGAGCGGCCACGGCGGCGTGGTCCACCACACCCCGCTGGCCACCCCCGGGTTCCCCTCGGCGTCCTCGCGGCGCAGCTCCCGGGACCAGTCGGCGAGCGCCTCTGCCGCTCCCGGACGTCGGGGCTGCTCGTCCTCGTCGAACTCGACGGTCCGTGCTCCGCCCTGCGGGTCGAAGAGCCTGCGCACGACCGGGCTGTCGACCGCCCACCGAGCGAGCCGCCGGAGCGCGGCCAGCAGTTCCGTCCGGGCGAGGAGCGCGTCCAGCGCATCGGGCTGCTGCCACCACAGCGCGCTCTCCGCAGTCGACTCGAGTGCGACCACGACGTCGTCCTCGCCCACGGACGGCAGGGACACCGCCTCGAGTGCGCTCGCCACCGCTGCGAGGTCCGGAGCCGGATCGGGTTCGACCGGACCACCGATGCCGAAGAGCGTTCGGTCGTCGCCGCGTTCGACGCCGAGGTGGTGCTCCGCCCAGAAGAGCAGGTGGCCGAGCTGCACGACGGCCGGGTCGTCGGAGTCCTGGACACCCCTGACGAGCTCCATGCAGAAGCGCCGGCCACGCGGGTGGGCGAGCAGGTCCGAGGCATCGATCACCGATCCAGGCTAGTGACGGTCGCTAACGCACCCGTCGCACCCGCCGATAGTCCTCCGTGCAGGCCCACGGACGGGCCCGCATCCCGCCCCACGGACGGCGGCGGGACGATCGAGAACCAGGACGGGCCATGATCGTCGTCACACGACTGAACGGCAGCGGATTCGCTGTGAACCCCGATCTCGTGGAGCGCATCCAGGAGACGCCGGACACGACGCTCATCATGGTCGACGGTGCGAAGTACATCGTGCGGGAGTCGATGGCCGACGTCATCGACCTGATCGCCGCGTACCGCGCACGCATCGTCGGCATGGCCTACGGCACCGACCAGGCCCCCCGCTCGAGCACGAACACCGGCCCGCAGCCGACGCTCGCCCCGGTCGCCGCACTCCGCTCCACGCAGCACGGCCGCGCGCTGGACGGGGGTCGCTGACGTGGACATCGCAACGATCGTCGGCATCCTGCTCGCCTTCGGCGCCCTGTTCGGCATGGTCCAGATGGAGCACGTCGAGCTCGGTGGACTCTTCCTGCCCGCCCCGATGCTGCTCGTGTTCGGTGCCACCATCGGCTGTGGCATCGCCAGCACCACACTGAAGGACGCAATCGCCAGCTTCAAGGCCGTGCCGAAGGCGTTCACCGGAAAGGTCACCCCGCCGGCGTCGGTCATCGACGACGTCGTCGGGCTCGCCGAGACCGCCCGCGCCAACGGCCTGCTCGCCCTCGAGCAGGAGGCCGACAAGCACGACGACCCGTTCATGAAGAAGGCGCTGCAGAACATCGCGGACGGCACCGACGGCGACGAGCTGCGGATCCTGCTCGAGGACGAGATCGAGTCGAACGCGGCCCCGACCCGGAGCGCGAGCGCGTTCTTCATGGGCCTCGGCGGCTTCGCCCCGACCGTCGGCATCATCGGCACCGTGGTCTCGCTGACCCACGTGCTCGCGAACCTCGGCAAGCCCGACGAGCTCGGACCGCTGATCGCCAGCGCGTTCGTCGCCACCCTGTGGGGCCTGCTGACCGCGAACTTCATGTGGCTGCCGATCGGTGGCAAGCTGCGCAAGCTCGCCCAGCTCGAGTCGGACCGCCAGACGCTCCTGATGGAGGGGCTGCTCGCGGTGCAGGCCGGCAGCCAGCCCCGCCTGCTCGGTGAGCGGCTGAAGGCCATGGTCCCGCCCGCTGCACGCGCCGACACCGGTGGCAAGGCCGGCAAGGCCGGCAAGAAGGCCGACGCGGCCGACGACCAGCAGCTGGCGGCCTGACCGTGAGCGCCAACCCCCGGGGCCGCGGCCGCGGTCGCGCGAAGAAGTCCCACGACGAGGCCGAGCACCCCGACGAGCGCTGGATGGCGTCGTACATGGACATGATCACGGTGCTGATGTGCATGTTCCTCGTGCTCTTCGCGATGTCCACCGTCGACCAGGAGAAGTACATCCAGCTGAAGCAGTCGCTCGCCACCGGTTTCGGCGAGGTCGACTCACAGAAGATCGACACCGCGAGCGGCACCGTCGTGACGAAGGACCAGGTCGAGGACGGCTCCGGCTACTCGACGGACAAGTCCCAGGCCGACCACTCGACCGCGTCGTCGGGCACGAAGGACACCAACGTCGACCCCGCGTCGACGGTGGTGCCGACGACGGCGAGCAAGCAGGACCTCGCCGAGGCGAAGCGCGAGCTCGACGACCTGACGAAGCTGGAGCGTGCGATCCAGCGCAACCTGGCGAAGGCGGGCCAGACCGAGAACGTCCAGTTCACCGTGGACGCCCGCGGCCTGATCGTCCGGTTGATCGGCAGCGAGACGTACTTCGGCACGAACAGCGCGGACCTGTCCGACCAGGCGCGGTCGATCATGGACGCCATCGCGCCGGTGCTGAAGACCTCCGCCCACGACGTCAGCGTCGAGGGGCACGCCGACCAGCGGAACTCGACCGCGCCGTACGCCACCAACTGGGAGCTCAGCGCGGCGCGGGCGACCGGGGTCCTGCGCGACCTGGTCGAGCGGGGCGGGATGCCCGGCGACCACGTGCAGAGCGTCGGGTTCGGGTCGAGCCGGCCGCTGGCGAAGGGCGGCACGGACCGCGACCTCGCCCTGAACCGGCGGGTCGACATCGTGGTCCTGTCGAACGCCGACCAGGACGTCAGCGCCCTCATGCCAGCGCTGGCCAAGGCGCAGGACGGAGCACAGCAGGGCTGAGACACGCAGCGCAACAGGGCTGGGACACGCAGCGCAGCAGGGCTGCGACACGCAGCGCCCGGAGGGCACCAGCGCTGCCGCCACCGCCCCACTACGGGGTACAGCACTGACGGGTGCCCCACAGGTGACCGATAGACGCACCCGTGACCGAGACCCTGCCAGCGCCCGAGGTGTACGACTTCGCGCGCCCGTCGACGCTGGCCCGTGAGCACGCCCGGGTCCTCGAGCTCGCCTTCGAGACGTTCGCGCGCCAGTGGGGCACGCAGCTGACGGCGAAGGTCCGCGCGGTCAGCCAGGTCACCTGCGAGCAGGTGGAGATGACGACGTACGACGAGTACGCCGCGTCGCTGCCCGCGCTCACCGGCATGGTGCTGCTGCCGATCACCGGCCTGACCCCGAAGGGCGTGCTGCAGGTCCCGCTCGACGCCGCGCTGACGTGGGTGTCGCACGCGCTGGGCGCCTCGAAGCCGCTGCCGACGCCGGACCGCACCTTCACGCCCATCGAGCAGGCCCTGGTCCGCAAGATCGTCGAGGACGCCCTCGACGACCTCCGCTACTCGTTCGGCGGGCTGCTCGCGCAGGACGTCACGGTCGGCGGGTTCCAGTTCAACAGCCAGTTCGCCCAGGCCGCGCAGAAGGGCGACCTGATGATCGTCGCCTCGTTCTCGATCCGGGTCGGCGACCGCATCGCCCCCGGCACGCTGGCCCTGCCGGCCGAGGCCGTCTTGCCGCAGCTCGGCGAGGCCGCCGCGCACGTGTCGCCCGCCGACGCCCGAGCCCTGCTCGACGCGCAGCTCGAGAGCGTGCCCGTGGGCGTCAGCCTGCGCTTCGCCCCGGCCGCGGTCCTGCCGACGCAGGTCCTGCGGCTCGCCGTCGGCGACGTCCTGCCGCTGCCGCACCCGCAGCACCGGCCCCTCACCATCGCGGTCGACGGCGAACCCGTCGGCACCGCCGCGGTCGGCGCGAACGGCTCGCGCCTCGCCGGCATCGTCGTCACCACCACGAGCACGGAGCAGCACTGATGACCGAAACGACCACCCTCCACACCGCAGCGGCCGAGTCGCTCGCGGCGCAGCTCCCGACGGCCGCCCCCTTGACCGCGGTGCTCCTGCCTGGAGGCGCGACACCGGTCGTGCTCGACGCGGCGACGGACGCCGTGGTCGCCTCGTTCGTCGGCGGCCTGTCGGCCGACCTGGCGCTCGTGCTCACCGACCTCGAGTCGATCACGGCCGCCGGAGGCACCGACCACGGCATCGTGGCCGTCACGGACGTCCTGCGTCCGTCACTCGAGGCCGCGGCCGGGGTCCTCGGCGTCGGGGTGCTCGGCGAGGCGAACCGCGAGTCGGCCGCGTCGCTGCTGGCCGACCCGGACACCGTCGTGTTCGAACTGACCGCCGGTGGCCTGCCCGCCGGGTGGTTCGGCATCCGGATCCGCGAGAACGGCACGGTGTCGGCGCCCGTCGTGGCGAACCTGCCCGCCGGCAACCTCGGCCGGATCAACAACGTCGAGATGACCCTGACGGTCGAGATCGGCCGCACCCGGATGTCGGTCCGCGACGTGCTCGGCATGGAGCCCGGCGCCGTCGTCGAGCTCGACCGCAGCGCCGGTGCCCCCGCCGACGTCCTGCTGAACGGCCGCCTCATCGCGCACGGCGAGGTCGTCGTCGTCGACCAGGACTACGCGGTCCGGATCACCCGCATCCTCGACGTCGCCGAAACGGTCTGACCCGCACGTGGACACCCTCGTCGTCACCCTCCGCGTCGCGCTCTCGCTCGGCGTCGTGCTCGCCCTCATGTGGGTGCTGCACCGCGCGAGCCGCAAGCGCTTCTCGGGCAAGCCGTCGGGCCGTCGTGCCGCGACCGTCGAGGTCGTCGGTCGACAGGGCATCGGTGGCAAGGCGAGCGTCGTCGTGGTCGACGTCGAGGGGGAGCGGCTCGTGCTCGGCGTGTCCGAGCACGGGGTCAACCTGCTCACCAGCGGGCAGGCGCCCGCGCCGGAACTCACCATCGTGACCGGACCGGTGGCGCTGCCCGTGCGTCCCGCCCCGTCGGCCGACGCGTTCGGTCGGGAACTCGCGCAGCAGTCGGACGCCACCACGGGCCTCCCGGCAGACACGGACGACGTGACGCGCGACCGACGCGACCAGCGCCGTCGCGCCGCTGCCGATGCGCCCGCGCAACCGTCGCCCGCAGCGCGCCGTGCCGAGCGCGCAGCAGCTGCAGGGCTCGATCCTGTCGGTCGACACCTGGCGCCAGGCCGCCGCTGCGCTGCGGAACCGGCGGGCCGGGTGACCGCGGCAGGGCCGCACCGGCTGGCACGGTCGGGTCGACTCGTCGCCCTCGTCCTGCTCGGCCTGGCGGTCGTGGCCGGGTTCCTGATGCTCACGACGACGGGTGCGCACGCCGCCGGTGTCGTCGAACCCACCGCCCCGGCGACCCCGACCGCCCCCGCGACCGGTGACTTCAGCGTCAGCGTGAACGGCCCGGACGGCACCCCCTCGTCGGCCGTGGTGACGCTCATCGGCATCACGCTGCTGAGCGTCGCACCCGCGCTGATGCTCATGATGACGTCGTTCACGAAGATCTTCGTCGTGCTCGCGATGACCCGGAACGCGCTCGGGCTGCAGTCGATCCCGCCGAACCAGGTGATCGCCGGACTGGCGCTGTTCCTGTCGCTGTTCGTGATGGCACCGGTGCTCGGGCACATCAACGACGACGCCCTGCAGCCCTACCTGGCCGGGCACCTCGACTTCAACCAGGCCGTCGAGATCGGCACGAAGCCCCTGCGGACCTTCATGCTCCACCAGACCCGCGACGAGGACGTCGCCCTGATCACCCGCGCCGCCGGGCTCGACAACCCGAAGTCGATGGCGGACGTGCCGATGACGACGGTGATCCCGGCGTTCATCATCTCGGAGCTCCGGAGCGCGTTCATCATCGGGTTCGTCATCTTCATCCCGTTCCTGGTGATCGACCTCGTCGTCTCCGCAGCCCTGATGTCGATGGGCATGATGATGCTCCCGCCGGTCATGATCTCGCTGCCGTTCAAGATCCTGCTCTTCGTGCTGGTCGACGGCTGGGGCCTCATCATCACGTCGCTCATCGAGAGCTACCACGTTGTCTAGGGGGCACGCATGAACCAGCAGGCAGTCATCGACCTCGTGCTCCAGGCGCTCCTGGTGTCCGGCAAGCTCGCCGCCCCGGTGCTCATCACCTCGCTCGTCGTCGGCTTCGCGATCTCGCTGTTCCAGTCGGTGACGCAGATCCAGGAGGTCACGCTCTCGTTCGTGCCGAAGGCCGTCGCCGTCGCGATCGCCCTGGTGGTCTGCGGCAACTGGATGATCTCGGAGATGATCGCGTTCACGCACGTCGCCTTCGACATGATCCCGAAGCTGCTCGGGGCCGGTTGATGGAGCTCAGCATCGACGCCGACCGTCTGGAGGCGACCATGCTCGCCGGCGTCCGGCTCGTCGCGTTCTTCGTCATCGCGCCGCCGTTCTCGTACCGGGCGTTCCCCGGCACAGTCAAGGTGATCCTCGGGCTGGGGCTCGCCATCGGCGTCGCACCGCGCGTCGCCGTCGGCTACGAGTCGCTCGACACGGGGCCGTTCCTGCTCGCCCTGCTCACCCAGCTCGTCGTCGGGCTGTCCCTCGGGTTCCTGGTGTTCCTGGTGTTCGCCGCCGTCCAGTCGGCGGGTGCGCTCATCGACCTGTTCGGCGGGTTCACGCTCGCGCAGGCGTTCGACCCGCAGTCCCAGGTCAACGGCGCCCAGTTCACCCGCCTGTTCCAGATGACCGCGCTCGCGCTGCTCTTCACCTCGGGCGGCTACCAGCTCATCGTCGGCGGTCTGGTGCGGTCGTTCGACGCCGTGCCGCTCACCGGCACCTTCGCGGTGGACGGGCTCGCGTCGATGCTCGTGACGGCGATGTCGCAGATGTTCCTCGCCACCCTGCAGATCGCCGGACCGCTGGTCGTCGTGCTGTTCCTGGCCGATGTCGGCCTCGGGCTGCTGACCCGCGTGGCACCGGCGCTCAACGCGTTCCAGATGGGCTTCCCGATCAAGATCGGCCTGACCGTCCTGTTCGCCGGCGCGCTCTTCATGGCCCTGCCCTCGGTGGTGTCCTCGCTGACCGGCGACGCCGTCGAGGCGATCACGGGACGGGGGTGACGACGTGTCCGACAGCGGAGAACGTTCCGAACAGGCAACCCAGCAGCGGATGCGCGAGGTCCACGAGAAGGGCCAGATCGGTCGCTCGCAGGACCTCGGCGCGTGGATCGGGATCGCCGTCGCGGCGCTCATGATCCCTGCCGCGATCGGCAACGCCGCGGCCGCCGGGCAGGACCAGCTCCTCGCCGTGCAGCGGGTCATCGAGGACCCCGAGCTCGGTGCCGTGCAGGCCCTGCTCGCCGACGCCCTCGGTTCGATGGGTGCGACCCTCGGCCCGATGCTCGCGGTCGTCGCGGTCGCGGTGCTCGCCGCCGCCGTCACCCAGGGCGGGGTGCACTTCCGCAAGATGACGCCGCAGCCCGACCACTTCGATCCCGTCGCCGGACTGAAGCGCGTGTTCGGCACCCAGGCGCTGTGGAACGGGGCGAAGGCGCTGCTGAAGACCGCCGTGGTCGGGCTCGTCCTGTGGTTCGCGGTGCAGGGGCTCATGCCGATCCTGATGACGAGCGGCTCGCTGCCGCTGTCGGCCGTCCTCGAGGCCGCCGCCGCCGGGTCGGGCACCCTGCTGCGCGCCGCGATCGTCGCCGGGCTCGTCCTCGCAGCCCTCGACGTGTTCGTGGTGATCCGCCGCAACCGGAAGCGCACGATGATGACCAAGCGCGAGGTCAAGGACGAGAACAAGCGGAGCGACGGCGACCCGCTGGTGAAGTCGCAGCGTCGCTCCCGTCAGCTCGCGATGAGCCGCAACCGGATGATCCAGGCCATCGGCACCGCGGACGTCGTGATGACGAACCCGACCCACTACGCCGTCGCGATCAAGTACGAGCCGGGCAAGTCCGCGCCCCGGGTGGTGGCGAAGGGGGCCGGCCCGGTCGCCGACGTGATCCGCGCCCGTGCCGAGGAAGAGCGGGTGCCGATCGTCCGCGACGTCCCGCTCACCCGGGCCCTGCACGCCGCGTGCGAGCTCGGGCACGAGATCCCCGTCGACCTGTACACGCCGGTGGCCCGGGTCCTGTCCTTCGTGATGGCGCTCAAGGCCCGCGGCACCGCTGCCGGCACGCACGCACCGCCGCGGCCGACCACTCCGGACGAGGTCGCGAGCGTCATCGACCCCGCCACCCTGACCGGTGACCTCCGCCCCCGCAAGCTCCGCGTACCGCGCACCGCAGAGAACCAGACCGAAGGACTCCCCGCATGAACCGCAAGGACCTGCCGAAGCTCGTCGTCCCGGTGTTCATCGTCGGCATCATCCTGCTGCTGATCCTGCCGGTGCCGTCGTTCCTGCTCGACTTCCTGATCATCATCAACATCCTGCTGGCGCTGGTGATCCTGCTCACGACGCTCTTCGTGAAGAAGCCGCTCGACTTCTCGGTGTTCCCGTCCCTGCTGCTCGTCGCGACGCTGTTCCGCCTCGGCCTCAACGTGGCGTCCACCCGGCTGGTGCTCGGCGAGGGCTTCGCCGGTGACGTCATCCAGGCGTTCGGCCACGTCGCCGTCTCCGGGTCGATCATCATCGGCGCGGTCATCTTCCTCATCCTCATCGTCATCCAGTTCGTCGTGGTGACGAAGGGTGCCGAGCGCGTCGCCGAGGTCGGGGCACGCTTCACCCTCGACGCGATGCCGGGCAAGCAGATGGCGATCGACGCCGACCTGAACGCCGGGCTGATCACCGACCAGGAAGCCAAGGAGCGCCGTGCCGCGGTGTCCGCCGAGGCCGACTTCTACGGCGCGATGGACGGTGCGTCGAAGTTCGTCAAGGGCGACGCGATCGCCGGCATCCTGATCATCATCATCAACCTGATCGGCGGCATCGCGATCGGCATGCTGCAGAACGGACTGTCCGCCACGGACGCGCTGTCGAAGTACGGCATCCTGACGATCGGCGACGGCCTGGTCACGCAGATCCCGGCGCTGTTGATGGCGGTGTCGACGGGCATGATCGTCACCCGGTCCGGCGCCGAGTCCGAGATGGGGTCATCGGCCGCGACCCAGCTGTCGCAGTCGCGGAACGCCCTGATGATCGCCGGTGTCGCCGCGATCGCGATGGGCTTCATCCCCGGCATGCCGATCCTGCCCTTCCTGCTCGTCGGCGCGACCCTGCTCTTCACGGGCTGGCGCATCGGCCGGAACGCCGCCCGGGCCGAGGCCGACGCCGCCCAGCAGCAGGCACTCGCGGCCGCGGCACCGACCGGCGACACCCCGGAGGACCTGCTCGAACAGATGCGCGTGCACGCCCTCGAGATCCTGCTCGCCCCCGACCTGGTCGACATGGTGTCCGGCGCCTCCGACGACCTGCTCGGCCGGGTGCGCGCCCTCCGCCGCAAGATCGCGATCGACATGGGCATCGTCGTCCCGCCGGTCCGCACCCGCGACTCGATCGACCTGCCGCCGTCGACGTACGCCATCCGCATCGCCGGGGTCGAGGCCGGTCGGGGCACCGCGCCCGCCCGCAGCGTCCTGGCACTCGGCGACCACCTCGACGGCCTGCCCGGCACCTCGACCGTCGAGCCGGTGTTCGGCCTGACCGGCAAGTGGGTGCCCGCCGAGCTCCGGCACGCCGCCGAGATGACCGGCGCGACCGTCATCGACCGGGTCTCCGTGCTCGTCACCCACCTGCAGGCGGTCATCGGCGACAACGCCGCGCGCCTGCTCACCCGCGAGGACGTCAAGGTCCTGACCGAGGGGGTCAAGCAGGTCAACCCCGCCGCGGTCGAGGAGCTCGTCCCCGGCATGCTCTCGATGGCCGAACTGCAGCGGGTGCTGCAGGGCCTGCTCGCCGAGCGCGTGCCGATCAACGACCTCGGCCGGATCTGCGAGGCCCTCACGCTCCGCGCCAAGGTGTCGACCGACCCCGAGGGGCTCGTCGAGTCCGCCCGTGCAGCCCTCGGACCGGCCCTCGCCGCCCGGCACACCGATGCCGGCACCCTCCGCGTCATCATGATCGACCCGATGCTCGAGCAGTCGATGCTCGAGGGGCTCCGGCCGTCCGAGCAGGGCAGCCAGATCGTGCTCGACGCGCACCGCATCGAGCAGGTCCTGGGCTCCGTCCGCGACGCCGTGCGCTCCGTGGAGGACCAGGGGCTCTCCGCCGTCCTGGTCTGCGCCCCGCAGCTCCGCCCGGCCGTGCACCGCATGGTCGCCGCCCAGTCGAACGGGCTCCCGGTGCTGTCGTACCAGGAGGCCACCGCCGCGGGCTCCACCATCGAGACCGTGGGAGTGGTCCGTGCCGCCGACCCGATTGCAGCGTAGCGGCGCCACGCTCGAGTCCCTCCGCGACGCGGTCCGGACCGAGTTCGGTGCGGGTGCGCGGATCGTCGCGGCCGAACGCGTGACCACGCCGGGCTTCGGCGGGCTGTTCCGCAAGGCGCACGTCGAGGCCACCGTCGAGGTGCCGGAACCGGGGGACCAGCCCACCGCCCGGGTGGTCATCGCCGACTCGCCCGTGCAGCGCGTCGGCATCGCCGCGCTGCTCGCCGACGCCGAGGCAGCCGAGGCACGCATCGCCGGCACCGACGGCACCGCGACGACGCGCGCCGACGCCTTCGCGTCGGTGCTCGACGGGTTCCAGGCGGACGGCATCACGCCGAGCACCCCGCGCCCGACGCATGCGCCGTCCCAGCCGGACGCGCCCACGGGGGTCGACCCGCGCCTCCAGGCCGCCGCCGACGCGCAGACGGTGGCCGACACGCAGGCGGTGGCCGTCGCGCAGCCGGTCGTCGAGCCCCGGTCGGGAGGCCCGTCCCGCGTCCTCGACGCGCCCTCGCCTGCTCCGGTGGCCCGGTCCACCGCGCCCGCCGTACGGTCCGCGGACGGCGACCTGGTGCTCCTGGTCGGGCGGCCGAACGACGTCGACGCGGCGGCCGGGCTCTTCGCGGTGCGGCACGCGCTCCGCCCGACGGACGCCGCCGACCGCCGTGCCGCGATCCTGGCGCGGGCCGACGGTGTCCGGGACGGTCACGCGGTGCTCGCCGTCGCCGCGTGGGGTGACCGGGCGACCGGCGACGCGCTGCAGGCCGACCAGGTGTGGGTCGTGGTCGACGTCGGGCGGAAGCCGGCGGACTCGGCCGCGATGGTGTCCGCGGTGGCCTCGCGGCTGCCCGTGGTCGGTGTCGTGGCGATCGGTGCGGGGGAGACCGCCACGCCCGGGTCGGTGGACCTGCTGGGGCTCCCTGTCGTGTCGCTAGGCTGAACGGGTGCTGGTACTCACGCGGAAGGTCGGCGAGCGGATCCTCGTCGGCGACGACATCGTCATCACGGTGCTCGACTCCCGGGGCGACGGCGTCCGGATCGGCATCGACGCCCCGCGCGGCGTGAAGATCCAGCGCGAAGAGGTCGTGCGTGCGGTCGCCGAGGCGAACGCCGAGGCCGCGGCTGCCGGTGACGACGCCGAGGCGCAGCTGCGCGCGGCACTCGGGGCACGTGGCGGCGCTGCCGCGGACGGCTCGACCCCGTCGGGACCGACCGACTCCTAGCCGTCCCACGCAGCCACGCCCGTCACGGGCGCGGCTGCTCGTCGATCACGGCTGCGGCTGTGTGTCCGTCACGGGCGGGGCTTCTTCTCCTGTTCGGGCAGCCGGCCGGCGGCGGCCTCGGCGGCGAACCAGGCGCGTGCCTCGTCCTGTCGGGCCTGCTCCGCACCGAGCGCGATCGGTGCGCGGACGTGACCGGGCTCGTACCCGAAGGTCTCGATCAGCTGCGGCACGATCGGCCGGACCCGGGCGACGAGCCGGTCGATGTACGCCGACACCGCACGGGCACGCTGCGCCGACAGTCGGCCGTGCAGCAGGTACCAGTCCAGGTGCTGCTCGAGCAGGCCGAGCGCGAACAGGTCGCGCAGCCACACGAGCACGCGGCGGGTGTCGCCCTCGGTGACCTCGTCGAGCGCCTCGGTGAAGGCATCCCACTGCATGAGCTCGGCGTGCGCCTTCGACGCCTCGATGAGCTCGTGCTGCGAGCGGTTCAGCAGTCGGGCGGCGCGAGCGCGGTCCTTGCCGGCCGATGCCAGCCGCATGCCGATCTCGGCCACCATCGTGTCGACCCGACCGGCGAGCAGTTCGCGCTGCGTGCGGGGGTCCTGCAGGTCGGCGACGCTGGCGGCCAGGGAGCCGCGGTCGGCCACGGTCTGGCCGAGGCGACGGATGCCGGACGCGTCGGCCAGCTTCGACGCCGCGACGGCCGCCACGAACTTCGCGGTGGACGCCGGGTCCTTCGGGGCCTTCGCGCGGAACTCGGTGAGCAGGCGTTTGCCGACGAGCTGCAGCAGCACGGTGTTGTCGCCCTCGAACGTCACGTAGACGTCGAGGTCGGCGCGGAGCCCGGTCAGACGGTTCTCGGCGAGGAACCCGGCACCGCCGCAGGCCTCGCGGGCCTCCTGCAGGGTGTCGAGCGCCGACCAGGTCGACATCGACTTGAACGCCGCGGCCTGGGTCTCCAGGTCCTCCCGGCGCTCCGGGGTGTCCTGTCGCCCGCTGAAGACGTCGTCGAAGGTGCGCAGGAGCTTCTCGTGCGCGAACGACTGCGCGAACACCGTCGCCAGGCGCGGGATGAGCCGGCGCTGGTGCCGGCCGTAGTCGAGCAGCACGCCCTCGGTGCCGTCACCGGTGGGGAACTGGCGGCGCTGCATCGCGTAGGTCAGGGCGATCTGCAGCGCGATCTTCTGGGCGACGACCGCGGCGCCGTCGAGCGACACCCGGCCCTGCACCAGGGTGCCGAGCATCGTGAAGAACCGGCGGCCGGGCGAGGCGATCGGCGACGAGTAGGTGCCGTCCGCGGCGACGTCGCCGTAGCGGTTCAGCAGGTTCGTGCGGGGGACCCGGACGTGGTCGAACGCGAGCCGACCGTTGTCGATGCCGTTCAGCCCGCCCTTGGGGCCGTCGTCCTCACCGCTGACGCCGGGGAGGAACGCCCCGTCGGCGTCGCGGAGCGGGACGTAGAACGCGTGCACGCCGTGGTCGACACCGGCGGTCACGAGCTTCGCGAACACGACGGCGGCGTGCCCGTGCAGGGCCGCGTTGCCGATGTAGTCCTTCCACGCACCGCGGAACGGCGTGTGGATCTCGAACTCCTCGGTCGCGGGGTCGTACGTGGCCGTCGTGGCGATGCTCTGGACGTCCGAGCCGTGGCCGGTCTCGGTCATCGCGAAGCAGCCGGGGACCTCGAACGAGACGATGCCCGGCAGGAACTCGCGGTGGTTCGCCTCGGTGCCCAGGTGGTGCACGGCGGACCCGAACAGGCCCCACTGCACCCCGGCCTTGATCTGCATCGACGGATCGGCGGTGACGAGTTCCTCGAACGCCGCCAGGTTGCCGCCGTGGTTGTCCTGGCCGCCGAACTCTGCGGGGTACGGGCGCTGGATCGCCCCGGCGTCGACCAGGGTCCGGAGCTGCTCGAGCACGCGTGCCCGGTGCTCGGGGATCGGCTGGCCCTCGATCTTCTGCATCGCGGGGTCGAGCGCGAGCCGCCGGGAGATCCGGCGGTCCTCGGCCCAGCGTCCGAGCAGGAGCTCCTGCACCAACTCGACGTCGATGCGGACGTCGGTGTCCGTCCCGGCCGTCGGGGTGCCCGCTGCCGGGTCGCCGGCGGCGTCGGCGTTCGGCGCGGCGTTCTTCGCGTCGACGTCCGGCGCGGTGTCGCTGCCGCTGGCGGGGGTGGTGCGCTGGGCGGGTGCGGTGTCGACCATGGGCGGAGTCCTCCTGAACTGCGGTGTCCGTGTTGCACCGTCCACGCTAGACACCGGTGCCGACAGTGGCGGGAACGCCGTGCGGGCCGCACAACCCCGTGTCGCCGGTGCCGTCACGAGGTCGTGGGAACCCTCCAAAGACATGAGCGGGGTTCGACGATTGGGCGTGCCCACCCGGCCGGGGGCAGACTGGCCGCCATGTCACGTACCACCCCCGCGGACCGCGAAGGCCGTCCCGGACGCACCTTCTTCGGGCAACCGTTCGAGCTCTCGACACCGTTCGCCGTGGAGCTCTGGGAGCGGTTCTCGTTCTACGGGATGCAGGGCATCGTCCTCATCTACATGTACTACACGGTCACGCAGGGCGGCCTGGGGATCGACAAGGGCATCGCCACCGGCATCATGGGTGCCTACGGCGGCGCGGTGTACCTGTTCACGATCATCGGGGCGTGGATCGCCGACCGGCTGATTGGCGCGGACCGGACCCTGTTCGGCAGCGCGATCGTCGTCATGCTCGGGCACATCGCCCTCGCGCTCATCCCCGGGGTGGCCGGGGTCGGGGTCGGCCTCGTGCTCATCGCGCTCGGCTCCGGCGGGCTCAAGGCCACCGCCACCACGATCGTCGGCGGCCTCTACAGCCGCGAGGACCCGCGCCGCGACGCCGGCTTCTCGCTCTACTACCTCGGCGTGAACCTCGGGGCGTTCTTCGGACCGCTGCTCACCGGGCTGCTGCAGAGCTCGCTCGGCTTCCACTGGGGCTTCGGCCTCGCCGCCGTCGGCATGGCGGCGGGCCTGGTGCAGTACGCGATCAGGCGGAAGAAGCTGCCCGAGGTCGTCCGCCACGTGGCGAACCCCGTCGACCGCCGGCGTCTGCCGCTCATCGGAGCCGGCGTCGTCGTCGCGCTCGTCGTCATCGTCGTCGCCGTGCTGACCGGCCTGCTCAACGTCGGCAACCTGCCCACCGTCGTGGTGGCGGTCGTCGTGCTGGCCACCATCGGCTACTTCGTGGTCATCCTGTCGAGCGGCATCACCCGTGACGAGCGGTCGCGGGTCTTCGCGTTCATCCCGCTGTTCATCGGCAGTGCCGTGTTCTGGTCGCTCTACCAGCAGCAGTTCACCGTCGTGACGGTCTACTCCGACGAGCGCCTCGACCGCTCGCTGTTCGGCTGGGAGATGCCGGTGTCGTGGGTGCAGTCGATCAACCCGGTCTTCATCATCGTGCTGTCCGGCGTCTTCGCGGCGCTGTGGACCAAGCTCGGCGACCGCCAGCCGTCCACCCCGACGAAGTTCGCTCTCGGCACCGGGATCATGGGGCTCGCGTTCCTGCTCTTCCTGCCGTTCACCGGCTCGGGCGAGAACGGCACGCCGCTGCTGGCGCTCGTCGGCATCCTGCTGGTCTTCACGCTCGCCGAGCTGCTGCTCTCGCCCGTCGGCCAGTCCGTCGCGACGAAGCTCGCGCCGCCGAAGTTCCAGACGCAGATGGTCGCGCTGTTCTTCCTGTCGGTGTCGCTGGGCACCGCCGTCACCGGGGTGCTGTCCCGCTACTACGACCCGGCGAACGAGGCCCCGTACTTCACGATCCTCGGCCTGGTCGCCGTCGTGGTGGGCGTGGTCCTGCTGCTCCTGGCCAAGCCGGTGCTGCGGCTCATGCGCGGCATCCGGTAACCTGAGCGGAGCCACACGCCGACGCAACCAAGGAGTCACCACCCATGCTCGAACTCATCGCAGGGATCATCATCGGCGTCGGCGTCCTCGGTGGCGTCGGGTGCTGCATGGCCGTCGCGGCCATGATGAAGAGCGGCTCCGAGGAGTACTGAGTCCCTGACCCGGACTACTCGCCGCTGTCGGTCGTGACCGGCACCAGCTGGCGACTCAGGACGGTCGCGCGCTCGAAGGGGCCGCGGCCGTCCTTCGTGTACGCGGGCTCATCGAAGGCGACGGTCCACGTGCGCGGTGTCCCGCCGATCTGACTCCCGCCGGGAGCCACGATCACCCCGATCGGCTCGTCGGCCCACTGCTCACCACCCCGATCGGTGTCGATGACCTGCACGAGGGCACCGATGCCGAGACCAGGAGCATCGTCGGGGCGGGGACTGGGGGAGCGGCGGCGTCCGAACACGCCATCACCGTAGCGGCGAGTGGTCACGGAACGTCTGTGCGGCACCTGTCGACACGCTGACGGACCGGCCGCCGGGTGGTCAGGACACCCCGCCTGCCGCGCGTCGAGTGGTCGCGAACCGTCGGCTGCGCCGCCGCCAGGCGACGCGTCGTGACCAGCGCGCGGAGGTGAGCGGGGTGTTGCGACCGGCGGGACGACGGCCGGGAGGCCCGTGGCGGGCCCGCACCGCGCCTCCAGGCCGCTGTCGGTCGCGTCCAGAGCGCGGGCCGGGTGATCAGGACACCCCGCCTGCCGCGCGTCGAGTGGTCAGGAACCGTCGGCTGCGCCGCCGCCAGGCGACAGTTCGTGACCCCTCGGCGAACCCGAGCGGGGTGTCTTGACCAGCCGACCGCCCCGCGACCAGACCCGGCCCGCGTCAGACCGCGGCCGGCTCCACCCGGGCGATCTCGGTGATGGACGAGTGGCCCGTCTCGGGGTGCTTGCGCATCGACAGCAGCCGCTCCATCGACGGTTCGAGCGCCGTGACCTTGTCGAGCGGCGCACTCACGACGAGCTGGAACCCGAGCCGGAGCCACGCGGTGACCGCACGGCCGGCGAACTCCGAGTCCGCCTTGATGAACGCCTCGTCGAGGAACACCGGCGCGAACCGGGGCCGTGGGCGGGTCTCGTCACCGAGCTGGTAGCGCAGCGCGGCGCCGACGATGAACGCGACGAGCTCCTGCGTCTCACCACCGGACTTGTCGCCGAGCGACGAGTACACGCCGAGGTCGTTGCCGTCGGTGTCGTACCGGACGGCCGTGATCTCCATGTGCCGCCGGACGTCGAGCACCGCGTCGCGCTGGGTGGTGCGGCCGCGGGCGGCGTCCGGGTCGGGCCGGATGACCGCCATGAAGCGCCGGAGCCGCCGGAACCGGGTCTCGAGCACATCGTCGGTCAGCTCGGTGTCGACCGAGGCGGACAGCGCGCGGAGCTCCCGACGGAAGGCGGTGACGTCCTCGCGGGTGACCCGGCGGATCTGGATCTTCAGGCGGTCCCGGTTCGCGCCGAACGGCAGCTCCCGCAGGATCTCGTTGACCGGCTCGAGGCGCTCCTCGATCTCGACGACGGCACGGTCGAAGGCACCGGCGAGCGGGACGAGGTCCTCGCCGCTCCACTGCGACAGGCGTCGACGCCACTCGCTCCGACGCGCGTGCAGGCCGGTCGCCACGATCTGGTCGAGGATCGCGTGGTAGTCCGGGTACGACGCGACGCCGGTGCCGAGGTTCGGGTCGGGCCAGGCGTCCTGGTACCGCTGGAACGTCAGCGTCAACGAGGTCGAGGCCGCCGCGGCACCGTCGAGTGCCTGCGTGAGCCGCTCCTCGAGCCGGCGCTTGAGTCGTCGGGTCGCGTCGTCGAACCCGTCGACGCCGTCCGGGGCGCCGATCTCCTCGAAGGTCTCCTCGAGCAGGCGGGACTGCTGGTCGTCCGGCAGCGAACCGGGCGAGGAGTCGAAGCGCTCCAGGATCTCGGCGGCGGCGTCCTGGCCGTCGACGAGCACCGCGTGGCGCTCCTCGAGCCGCTGGACGGACAGCCGTGCGGCGGAGCGACGGTCGGCGGCCTCGTCGAGGGACTTCCGGAGCCGGGCGACCGAGGCCCGCAGCGTCCGGAGGCCGTCGTCGGCGGCGAGTAGCGCCTGCCGTTCCTCGTCGAGCCGGGCGAGGGAGGTCCCGAGCCCGTCGACGTCGATCACGGCCCACGTGACGTCGACCACGTGCTGGTGCGCGGCGCGGAGCACGTCGAGCGCGGTGAGGTCCTGCGCGACGTCGGTGCGGCGGGCCTCGAGCGTGGCGAGGTCCTGCGCGATCGAGGCGAGCTCCTGCTCGACCGCGGCGACGCGGGCCTCGTTCGTGAAGCCGATGACGTTCGACTGGCGGCGGTCACCGTGCGCGCCACGACGACCGTCGCGCAGCTGCCCGGACTCGGTGACCCGGCGGCCACCTCCGCCGAGGTCCGACGCCGAGGCGACACAGCGTGCGTCGGTGCGGTCGGACTCGATCCGTTCGCGCACCCAGGTGCTGAACGGCGACGGCTTGATGGCGAGCTTGCCGGAGACCATCGCCGGGTCGCCGTCGAGGTCCAGGTGCGGGCCGGTCGGCACACCCTCGAACTGCACGCGGACGGGCAGGCGCAGTGCGTCGATCGCCTCGCTGAAGTCGCCGAGGCGGTCCTGGTCGACGAGCAGCGTGCGGGCGACGGGGGCCAGGACGGACTCGATGGCCGTGCGCCAGCGCTCCTCGCCGGGCAGCACGTCGAGCAGTTCCGCCACGAAGGGCAGCTCGGCCGGGTCGATGCCGGCGGCGCGGGCCATCGCGAGCCGGGCCTCGTGCATCGGCAGCGGCATGGCGCCCTGCCGGTGTTCGAGCGACTGGCGCTCCTGCCGCAGGGACCGCTCGCGGTCGAGGAGCGGGTACTCCTCGCGGGTCAGGGCGTCGCGGCGTTCGTCGAGGGCGGTGCGCGCGTCGGCGTACGACCCGAGGAACTCGTGCGAGGCGCGCTGCGCGACGGTGAAGTCGGCCTCGGTCGCGACGGACGTGCCGAGCACCGCCGTGCGCTCGTCGAAGGTGCCACGGGTGCGCACCACGGCGTCGCGCTCACGGGTGAGCCGTTCGATGCGGTCCTCGAGCTGGGCGAGCGCGTTGCCGCCCTGGTCGCGGAGCCGGGCCTCGGCGTCGCGCAGCTCGATCTCGACGGCGGCGTGCCGGGCCTCGGCCGCGGCGACCTCGGCGCGCGATGCCGTCCGCTCCCGGGCGTTGCGCGCGACCTCGGCATCGAGCAGATCGCGCTTCCGCGAGGCCGTCCAGTGCGCGAACGGCGACACCTCGGCGCCGGTCGCGATGCCGTCCAGGGCCGCTGCGGCCTCGGTCGCACGCGAGATCTCGTCGTGCAGGTCGGTGATGGGCGAGAGGATGCGGACCTTGCGCTCCTCGGTGTCCATCGCCTCGTACGCCTCGTCGAGGGCGGAGAAGTGCGCGAGGGCCCGGTCGGCCGCCTCGTACGTGCCGGGGGTCTCGAGCACGAGCGACTTGTACAACGCGTCGACGGTCGGCAGGTGCTGGCCGGCCTGGATCCGGGCGAGCAGGCGCATCGCCCGGTTGCCGCCGCCGGAGTCACCGATGCCCAGCCGGGTCTGCAGCGTGTACGCGAGCTCCTGGTAGGTGTCGCGGATGACGAGCCCCGGCACACGGCCGGTCAGCTCGAGGTGGTGGAACCGCGACGGCACGAACTCCTCGAGCCGGCGCAGGTCGAAGGTGTCGTCGACCGTCGCCATGGTCATCTGGATGTCGCCGACCCCGCGGGCGCGCTTCGGCACGATGTACGCACGCAGCACCGTGAAGCGCCGCTCGTCGTCGTTCCGGAACGTGACCGCCGCCGCACCCCAGGTGGTCTGGTCGTCACCGCGCAGGTTCACGTCGCGCAGACTGCCGGTCTCCGGGTCGCGCCGGGTGTCGACCTTGCCGCGCAGGTACGTGAGCAGGTTGCGCTGGTCGGCGCTGCGGGCGCGGCCGGTGGTGGCGTCGTTCGAGGCGCCGTTGAACGGCACGTCGGACGGCATCATCACGGCCAGGTAGGCGTCCATCAGCGTGGACTTGCCGGTGCCCGAGGCGCCGGAGATGAGCGTCGCCGTGCCGGACAGCTCGACCTGCCGGTGGCCGTGGAAGCCACCCCAGTTGACGACCTGCATCGACTCGGCGCGCCACTGCGCGACCGTGTCGAAGAGCGCCGGGATCTCGAACGTGTCGGTCACGCTTCCGTCTCGCCTTCGTCGTCGGTGTCGGTCTCGGCTTCGCCGTCTGCCTGGAGGGACGGGTCGTCCCCGTCGGTCGGCTCGCCACCTGGGGCGGTCGCCTCACCCTGCGCGGTGGTGGTCCGCAACCAGGCGTCCAGTTCGAGCAGGCGCTCCAGGGGGAGCAGCACCTCGACGACGCTCGCCACCCGGAAGCGGTCCGGGTCGGAGGTGCGGATCAGGATGCGTGCGGTCACGAGGCGCTCGATCGCCTTCGCGACCCGGCCCTCGTCGCGGGTGCGGTCGGTCGCGGTCGCCGGACGGAAGCCCGCCACGTGCCCGAGGATCTCGGAGCGGTCCACGACGACCTGGTCCGGGCCCGGTCGGGCGTCGGCGCGCAGGCGCATCCGCAGGTAGACGAGGACGATCGTCTCCTCGCGGGTGTACGGCAGGTCGCGGAGCAGGGTCGGGAACGTGCGGCGCTGGCTCTCCGACCGGGCCTGGCGCTTCCAGGCGACCTCGCGGTCACGGTCGACGTGCAGCTCGAGGAACAGGTCGTTCAGGCGGGACCGCAGCTGGTACTCGGCGTCGAGCACCGCGCGCCACTCGTCGGGGTGCGTGCGGGAGCTGACGTACGAGTGCCGCAGCAGTGCCACCAGGGCGCGTCGCTGGTGCTCGTCGAGCCGGCCCTCGTCGCCCTCGAAGAGGGCGAAGCTGGACTCGTCACGCTCGTCGTCCTGCATCACCGATGCGGGGTCGTCGTAGGGGACCGTGTCGTCGACCGGTGCCGGCGTCGTGTCGCTCACCGTGCCTCCTGTGCGTTCTCGTCGTGTGCGTCGCCGACCGGAGTGCGCTCGTCGTCGAGCGCAGCGGTGGGCATGTGGAAGGTGATCGCGGTGCCGTCGGGGCGGACCGTCCGGTGCTCGGCGACGTGCGCGGCCGACTCGAAGTCGTCGCGCCCCGTCAGCAGGTGCGCGAGGCCGAAGAGCTCGACCGGTCGGCGCTGCTCGGGCGGCAGCCCGTGGAACGCGTCGACGCTCGAGTCGGCCTCGGCGGAGCGGAGTGCCGCGCGCAGCTCGGTCAGGAGCGGCCCGCCGTGCATGCGGAGCATCTCGACGTCGAGGTCCTCGAAGACGTCGTCGTCGGGTTCCTCGATGGGCGGCGGCACGGACTCGGCGTCCGGGTCGTAGAAGCGCTCGCGCAGCGTGCCGACCTCGGCGGCCGCCGGTAGGAGCGGCAGCGGGATCCGGTCGCGTGCGCCGCCCTGGTCCATCAGGGTGGCGAGGCCGCGGTTGATCGAGCGGAGCACGGCGTCGAGCTCGCGGTCGCGCACCACGTCGTGGGCGACGATCTGGTCGCGGAGCGTGGCGGTGAGCTGACGGCGCTGGGCGAGGACGTCCTCGATGCCCTGGCGCAGGATCGTCACGGTGTTGCGGAAGGCCCGACGCTCGCCGGCTCCGAGGCCCTGCGCGAACGGGTGCGCCAGGATCGTCGCGATGTCGTCCCGGAGCCGCAGGAGCAGGGCGTCGTCGCGCAGCAGTTCGAAGGCGCCCTCGAAGGCACGGCCCTCGGGCGTCGCTTCCATCAGGTTGTCCGTGCGCGCCAGGTAGTCGTCGAGGATCTCGCCGATCGGGCGGACCTCCTGCCGGAAGTCCTCGACGATCGAGCGGTGCATCGTCGCGACCGCTTCTTCCACGCGCTTGAAGTCACTCGGCAGCTGCCGGATCAGGTCGGAGATGTTCGTGTACCCGTCGCGCATCCGGTCGTCGTCGACGGCCACGACGTCGTCGCCGTGCTCCAGGCGCTCCCGCTCGGCCTGCAGCTCGGCGATCTGGGCGTCGATCCGGCGGATCTGCACGTCGGGGTCGGGTTCGGCCCGGGCGGCCCACCGGTGCACGGCGTCGACGATCATCGCCAGGCGGCTCTCGCTGATCAGGGCGCGGTCGGCCGACAGCGCGTCGACGAGGCTCAGGGCTTCGAGGGCGTGGCTCGTCAGGGAGTACTGCTCGTCGCCGTCGGGGGAGTTCGAGCGGACGAGCCACTGGGCGCCGACCCACTCGCGGCACAGGGCGCGGCCGTTCGGGCGGGCCTCCTGCTCGCCCTCGGTCTGCTCGCTGTCGGCCTGCGCGCTGGCCGCCGGCACCGGCTGGTCGCTCGCGGGCACACGGGCACCCGCGGCCTGCAGGCGCGCGACGTGTTCCTCGACCTGCAGGTGCATGCGGTCGGCGGGGACGTACTGCACGTCGCGATCGAAGACCGTGCGGAACACGGCCAGGACCGTGGCGCTGGTCGGCCGGGACATGAGCCGCAGGGTCGGACGGTCGAGGACCGCTCGGACCCGGGCGAACTCGAGGTCGACGTCGGTCATGCGCCCCTTCGTCCGATCGTGCTGGTGGTCTGGCCCGCGTGCTGCGGCCTGATGAGATGACAAGAGCCCGACGCTGCTGCGTCGGGCTCTTGTCGGTGGTGTGTGTTGCTGTGTGGGCGATACCAGACTCGAACTGATGACCTCTTCGGTGTGAACGAAGCGCGCTACCAACTGCGCCAATCGCCCCCTGCACTGTTCGTGCGGATCGATACTAGCGGAAGTCCGGCGGTGCATCGAACACGTCGCGCGCCCGGGTGTGGCGCGCTGCCCGCAGGGGGTGTCGAACCGCCCCGATCCGCATGAACTCGGGGGACACGCCCGGTGAACGGGGAGGATTTTGGTGGAAGTGCCCCGGTGCGTATAGAGTTTACGTCGTCGCCGCGACAGCGGAACGACAGGTGCGGATGTGGCGCAGTGGTAGCGCATCACCTTGCCAAGGTGAGGGTCGCGAGTTCGAATCTCGTCATCCGCTCGAGTGTGGGTCTTCTCGAAGGCCCGCGACTCACCAGAGGGTATCCCACCGTTCGGGTACTCACGGAGACGTGAACCTCGATGGTGGGGTGGCCGAGAGGCTAGGCAGCGGCCTGCAAAGCCGTCCACGCGGGTTCGAATCCCGTCCCCACCTCCAGATCCACCCTCCAAGACCTTGATGGACTCCGGTCCACGCAGGGACTTGGGCGATTGGCGCAGCGGTAGCGCGCTTCCCTGACACGGAAGAGGTCACTGGTTCGATCCCAGTATCGCCCACCACCACGAAGCCCCCGGCAGGACCACCAGGTCCGGCCGGGGGCTTTCTTCGTTCCGGTCTGCTCGCCGTTCCCAGTCCGCCAGGTCCGCGATGTTCCGTGCACCCCGCCCGGTACGGTGGTGGTCATGCAGATCGGCCGGAGGCGGAAGCGTGCCCGACGCGGCACCACGCCCGTGCTGTTCCACAAGGTCTGCGAGTGGCAGCGGAACGATCGGGACCCCGGAGACGTCGTCGTCGAACGAGGAGTCTGGCTGGCGTTCACCGCGCGCCGAGTCGCGGTCTACGAGTTCGACGGCCGTGACACCCACGCTGCCGTGCTCGAACTGGACGAAGTGCTCGGTCCGACGTGGCAGGAGATGATCGACGAGGCGCCGGCAGAATGGCTCCTGACGCACCTGGAACGATTCGCGCGCGGTGTGGACGTCCGCCGGGCGGTGTTGGACGACTACGCCCTCCGACACGGCGGCGGAGCACCGCCGACCATCGAGTGGGCGATCCGGCTGTAGCGACGGAGTTCCCTCGACGGCGACTGGAATGGCCCAGATCGAGTCAGCCGGCCTCGTCGCAGGGCGCGCGGCGTTCGCTGGCCCGCGTGTCGACCACGAGGGGCTGGTGGACCAGAGCGCGGTCGGCCAAGGTGAGCACGTGACCGCCTCGTCGACGACCACTGCCCCTCGGCTCGCTCCGCTGTACGCCGCGGGGTTCGTGACCGCCTTCGGGGCGAACGGCATCGCCGCGGCGGTCGGCGGCGAACACCTCGAACTGGGCCTGACGCTCGCGTGGCTGGGGCTCTTCCTGGCGCTCTACGACGTCGCCGAACTCGTCCTCAAGCCGGTCTTCGGCGCACTGTCCGACCGCATCGGCCCGCGACCGGTGATCGTCGGCGGACTCGTTGTCTTCGCGGCAGCTTCACTCATCGGCGTCTTCGGGACCGGTCCGTTCTGGCTCGGGCTCGCTCGTCTGTTGCAGGGTGCCGGCGCCTCCGCGTTCTCGCCCGCATCGTCTGCCGCGGTCGCCCGCCTCGTGCCGGCGCACCGTCGCGGGACGTACTTCGGTCGGTACGGCTCGTGGAAGGGTCTCGGCTACGCCGGGGGACCGGTCATCGGTGCACTCGTGGTGCAGTTCGGCAGCACGCAGTGGCTCTTCGGGATCCTCGTCGTGATGGCTCTCGTGACGGCGGTGGCGGTGCTCGTCGCCGTCGAGCCGATCGTGCCCCTGCCCCGGCAGCGGGCCACGCTCGCCGTGATGGTCCGAGCTGCCACGGACCGCCAGTTCCTCATCCCGGTCGTCGTCCTGGCCGTCGGCAGCGCTGCGATCGGCGCGCTGACCGGGATGCTCCCGGCGCTCGGCACCGAGGTCGGCATCCCGCTCCTGGTGTCGACACTCGCGGTCGCCGTCCTCGCGGTGACGTCGTCGCTCGTGCAGCCCGTCGCCGGGCGGCTGCACGACGCCGGGCGTCTCGGCACCGGGATCGCGGGGGTGGCCGGGACGGCCGCGGTGGCCGCTGCGTTCCTGGTGGTCGCCGTCGCACCCTCGGCGGTGGCCGTCTTCATGGCGGCCCTGCTCGCCGGGGCCGGTGTCGCCACGCTGACACCCGTCGCGTTCGCGCACCTCGCCGGGACGACTCCGCCGGATCGGCTCGGTCGCACCATGGGTTCAGCGGAGCTCGGGCGTGAGACCGGGGACGCCGTCGGACCACTCGTCGTCGGTGGTGTCGGCAGCGCGATCGGGCTGCCGTTCGGGTTCGCGGCCTTCGCGGTGGTGGCGCTCGTCGGGACGCTCGTGGCATCGCGGTTACCGTCGAAGACGGCCGCAGCACGGGACGCGTAGGGCACAGACGAACCCCATCGGGCGCTACGCGTACGGGTCAGCGGACACCGTCCCGTAGGCATTCGTCCGACGTCGACGATCGCGGCGCGCAGCGACCCAGCGAGCCACCGCGAGCGCGAGCAGCGCGGCGGACACCCCGGCGAGCAGCCACAACCACCCGTCGTCGTCCTCGATGAGCAGCCGCAGGGCCAGCACTCCGAGCGGTGCTGCCACAAGGATCCGTCGGAGCTCGCGCCACGACGGCTTCCACAGCGTGGTCAGGCCCTTCTTCCACCGACCGACCACGACGTACGCGATCACACATCCTGGGATGCAGAGGGCGAGCCAGTTCGCGACCGCCCGCACCCCGTCGTCGTAGAACGGATGCGCCACTTCGCGGAGGACGCCGCCAGCAGCAGCCGCGACGAGCAGCCCCCACATCCGCGCCTCCCAGCGGCGAGGGTGCCACCAGGGTGTGCGCCACAACGGCACTCGCTCACGGACCACCGGCATCGCGACTCCTCCCCGGTCGGGCGTCCAGCCTATGCGCGACGTCGATCGACGACGGGACCGAGAGTCTGCCGTCCCTGGCGGGAATCCGGCCCTCCGCGTACGGTGTGACGGGACGAGGCCGACGCAGGTCGGTCCGACGGGGGGCACCATGAGGATCTTGAGCACCGTGGCACGAGGGCTGGGCTGGTTGCTGACGACGGTCGCGAAGACGCTGGGTGGGATGCGGGGCGCGAAGCCGTACACCGATTCCCACGCGGCGCAGGTCCCGCCACGTCGCGAGGACTACCGCCCGTAGGCAGCGCGACCGTGGTTCCGCTCCGTCACCGTAGGATCGTGGAGCCGCATCCAGCGGAACGACGGGGGAGTACCTGATGGAACAGCGCACCGAACAGCGCACGCGACCGCGGGTCGTCACGATCGCCGTGGCGCTCTGGTGGGCGTCCGTCGTCATCAGCCTCGTGGCCGCCGCGCCCGGGATGGTCGTGTCCATGCGCGAAGCCGGCGGCGCGATCATCGGAGCGTCGCTCGGGCTCGTCCTCGTTCTCGCCTGGTCGGCACTGTTCCTGTGGCTGGCAACGCGGATGGGACGAGGCTCCGGGAACGCGCGTCTCTGGCTCGCCATCATCGCCGGGCTGACTGCCTGCAGCGAAGTGCTCACCATCGCCACCGACGGCGTGGACTGGAGCCTCGTCGACGCCGTCTGCGTCGTCGTCGCCGCGGTGCTCAGCTACCTGCCCAGTGCCCGTCCGTTCTTCCCGCGGGACGAACGACGCCCGCGATCAGCGGAACCCCGCACCATCGGGTGGGACCCGACGACGGGTGAGCGCATCTTCGAGACGCCACCGTCGGGCGACCGCGCGCACTGACGCGAACCCCGAGGAACAGCCGGAGAACGCGCGTTCCCCATTGTGGGGGTACCGCGGACCGACGCCGGATGGTTCCATTCAGAGGTCGGCATCCTCCGGGTGCCGAACAGCCACGGACCGTCTTGCGTCGCAGTGAAGGTGGTCGCCGCTGGTTACGGTGACCACGAGGTGCCGTCGAGTCGATTCGGGTTCGACACGGCGGCGCCTCCCACACACCGGGGGACCGTCCGACCAGGAAGCAGCACCATGCGATCGCTCGTCTACACCAGCACCCAGACCCGTCCGATCACGGATTCCGAACTCGCCCAGATCCTGGCGGTCGGTCGCGAGAAGAACACCCGGCTTGGCATCACCGGCATGCTCGCGCACCGCGATGACAACTGCATCGGGATCATCGAGGGCGAGGACGACGTCGTCCGGCAGCGCTTCGACCAGGTCCGGGCCGACCCGCGGCACACGAACGTCCGGGTGCTGCTCGACGAGCCGATCGCCCAGCGCTCGTTCCCGGACTGGTCGATGGCGTTCCAGTCCCTCGACCCGCTGATGCACGACGTTCCGGGGTTCAGCGACCTGTTCAGCCCGGGTCGCCCGACTGATCCGGCGTTCGGGGCCTCCCGCGCTCGCGCCCTCCTGGACTGGTTCCGGAAGCACCCGCTGGCACCACTGACGAACCAGAACGCCGCCGACGAGGAAGTCCCGCGCACGCGGGCGATCAACGGTGCGATCGCGGTCATCCACGACGGGGGACTGTCACGCTTCTCGCTCGAGGGCGTCGCGTCCCGGTCGGGGATGCGGCAGGCCGAGATCCTCGAGCTCTTCCCCTCCGAGCACGCACTGCTGGCCGCCGCGGTGATGCGGTGGACCCGCGCGGTGTCGGCACCGCTGCTGCCGCTCGCCGGTGAGAAGGGCACGGTGGCGTTCCTGCACGCGCTGCTCTCCGCCCACGCTGAGGACCCGTCCCTCATGCGCCTGATCGCCGCGACGCTGGCCATCTCGACCGACCCGTCGACGGACGGCGCCGACTACTACCGGTCCGCGTACCTGCAGTTCCGCGAGACCGTCCGCACCGCGCTCCAGGAAGACGTCCGCGCCGGCCGCGAACCGGCGACGATGGACCCGATCCGCGGGGCACAGCAGCTGCTCGCCCTCTACGACGGCATCCGCCTGCAGGCGCTGCTGACGCCGGACACCGACGTCGTCGACGCGTTCGACCGTGCCGCCGCCCGCATGCGCCGCGGCTGGTCCGAGCAGTACGAGGAGACCACCGTGTGGGACATCTCCGCGCCGGCCGTGGACTGACGTTCAGCGCACCAGACGCACGGTCCGGGGGATGGGTCCGAACGCCGACTCGGCACCGTCGGGCGTGAAGCCGTTCCGCCGGTAGAAGGCGTGCGCCCGCGGGTTGTCCGCGGCCACCCACAGCGACGCCGGACGATCGGCGAGCACGGTGTCGAGGAGTGCCTGGCCGGCTCCGGTTCCGTGCGCACGGGACAGGACGTAGAGCGTCGTCAGCTCCTCGGGGCGGACGGCATCCGCATCGGCGGGCGTCGCCGGCCGGATCAGCGTCGAGACGTCGTCATCGTTCCCCACTCGGTCAGGGTAGCGACCGGCGTCCGGTGTTCAGAGCTGGAGGTCCAGGTCGAAGAACCCAGCACCGCCGAGGAACAGCGGCACCATGACCCCGAACAACGTCAGCGTCGCCCCGATCAGGATCGCCGCGAACGCGATGCCGTCGCCCCGCTCACCGGTCAGTCGCACGTCGCGGCGCGCGATGAACCCGACGACGAGACCGCCGATCGGTGCCACGAACGCGAGGGCGATCGCCACCACCGCGAGCAGGCTGAGGGGCGGTACCGGCACGGCTGCCGATGCGGGGGACCCGGCGGCGCTCGGCGCGGTCTGGTCAGGAGCGAGGTCGGTCACGCCGGTCAGCCTAGGGCCGACGAGGATTCCTCCGCTCACCCCTGACCGAGGTTCGTCACCAGGTTGATGGCGACCGCGATCAGCACCGTCCCGAAGAAGTACGACAGCAGCGCGTGCGGCAACGCCTTCCGCCGGGTCTCACTGTCATCCGGCTCGATCTCTGGTGCCGCGTACGACATGCCGATGGTGAAGGCGAAGTAGGCGAAGTCGCTGTAGGTCGGCCGCCCGTCCTGCTTGACGTCGAACCCACCGCCCCGGTGGTCGAGGAAGAACATCCGGGCGTACTTCAAGGCGTAGACCGTGTTGACCAACGCCCACGCCACCATCGTGCCGAGCACACCGAGCATGACCGCCGCGACCGAGGCCGGATCTCGCGCCTGGCTGGCTTCGCTCAGCGCCAGGACGACGGCGGCGAGACTCGCGAAACAAGCCACGATGAGCGCGTTGTCACTGACCCGTGTCTCGGACTCCTCGCGGGCGAGACGCTCGGTGCCGTCGGCGTCCTGGCGCCAGCACTTGTGCCAGACCTGGACCAGCGCGATCAGGCCGGCCGTGCACCAGGCCGCGAGCGGCCCGAGGGAGGGAGCCCCGGTGAAGGTCAACGCGACCCCGACCAGGACCCCGATCCCCACGATGACGAGCGCCCGACGCGTGGAGAGAATCCGATCGTTCATCGTCGTGCCTTCACGATCGTTCCTTCCCCCTGTCCGCTGCGTGGTCGGTCGTCACACGCCGGGGGTGAAGACGGCGCGGACGCAGCCGTCGTCCTTGTTCTTGAACATCTCGTACCCGCGCGGCCCTTGCGACAGTGGCATCACGTGCGTGGCGAGGTGCTCGGTGCTGATCTCTCCGGCGGCGATGCGGTCGAGGATCATCGGGATGTAGCGGTGCCCGTGCTGCTGAGCGCCGCGGACCGTCATGCCCTTGTTCATGATCGCGCCGAACGGGAACTTGTCGACGAGCCCACCGAAGACCCCGAGCGAGAACAGGCTGCCGCCCTTCCGGCAGGCGTAGATGGCCTCGCGCAGGGCAGTCGGCCGGTCGGTCTGCAACCGCAGCTGCTGCTTGGCCTGGTCGTACAGGTACAGCGGTCCGGTGCCGTGCGCTTCCATGCCGACGGCCTCGATGCACACGTCGGGACCCCGACCGCCGGTGCGTTCCTTGAGTTCCGGCAGCACGGCGTCGCTCGTGTAGTCGAGCGTCTCGGCACCGATGTGCTCGCGCACCTGTCGCAGCCGTTCGGGCAGACGGTCGATCACGATCACCTGCTCGGCGCCGAGGAGCATCGCTGCACGAGCGGCCATCTGGCCCACACCACCGGCGCCCCACACTGCGACGGTGTCACCCGGTGTGATCCCGGCCAGGTCGGCTCCGGTCCACCCGGTGGGTGCGGCATCGGAGGCGAACAGGGCGGCCGTGTCGGACACGCCGTCGGGGACCGTGAACGCCCCCTGATCGGCGTAGGGCACGCGGACGTACTCGGCGTGGCTGCCTGCGAACCCGCCGAGCGCGTGGCTGTAGGCGAAGCAGCCGCCGATCGACGACCCCCACATCGCCTCGGTCAAGCCCGGGTTCGGGTTGCCGTTGTCGCAGAGTGAGAACTGTCCGTGGGTGCAGTACCAGCACTGCCCGCAGGCGATGAACGAGCAGACGACGACCCGGTCGCCCACCTTGTGCTTCGTGACGGCCGATCCCGTCTCGACGACTTCTCCCATGAACTCGTGCCCCAGGACGTCTCCGGATCGCATGGTCGGGATGTACCCGCCGAGCAGGTGCAGGTCCGACCCGCAGGTGGTGCTCAGACGCACCTTCAGGATCACGTCGTGATCGTTGAGGATCTTCGGGTCCTCCACCGTCTCCACCGCGGTCTCGTTGACCCCGGTCCAACAGAGCGCCTTCACAGCACACCCTCCTCGTTGCTCCGTTTCGTCGCCACGTCCACCAACGCGCCGGTGGGTGTGGCCTTCCGGTGGCCGTGGGGGACCGGATCCACCCGGAGCACCTCGCCGACCTCGATGAGTTGCTTCGCCTCACGCAGAGCGGCCCGCAGCCGACCCTGAGAATCCGGGCCGCCGCCACGGAACCGGGCACGGAGCTCGGTGCCACGATCGCCGGGCGCGGGACGGGCCTCCACCTCGACGTCCTGCCCGAACGCCGTGAGCGGCGCGGGGATCCGCCCGCCTGGCAGCACCGCGTCCTGCCCGCGGTTCACCGTGACCGCGTGCCAGCCGGAACGCGGTTCGGCCAGCACCTTCCGTACGGGCCCGGGTGCGCCGCGTCGGCGGCGCGAGACGACGACGCCGACGGCAGCCGTGACCATCGCAGCGGCGGCGAGGTTCCGGGCCCTCATCGTGGTGTCCTGGCGAGGAGTCGGTGGGCAGCGGACGCGTTCGCGCCACACCGCCGGGGATTCGTGTGTTCCATCGCGGCCTCCTTGAGTCGCATCGGTGCGGATCAACGGGACGGGAGCGACAACCGCGCGATCGTGCCGGTCGGGGTCGCGGAGTCGCTCCTGTCGATCCACGGTGAGCGTGGCCTCCCTGGCGTCGTCCCGGGTTGTCCGTGATGCGCTGACCGGTCAACGGCGGGCATGTCGGTCGGCGCCGGTAGCGTCCGCCGCATGCGCTCGATCCGCCTGCAGGTGTCCGACGACGACCTCGATGACCTGCGTGTCCGTCTGCAGCGGGCGACTCTTCCGCAGCCGATCGGTGACGCACAGGCGAGCAGCGCCCTGCCCCTGGAGCGACTGCAGGGGCTGCTCGAGCACTGGCGGACCACGTTCGACTGGCGCCGCGTCGAGGACGAACTCGCCGCGGTGCCGCAGTTCCAGGCCGAGGTCGACGGCCAACGACTGCACTTCGCCCGGCTGACCGCGACGGGGAGTCCGACGGTGCGCATCCCAGTCATCGCGTTCCACGGGTGGCCGTACTCGTTCGTCGAGATGCTCCCGTTCGCCCGGGAGCTCGCCGGACGCACGGTCCACCTCGCCGACGGCCGGACCGCGGGGTTCGACGTCGTCGTTCCGTCACTTCCCGGCTTCGGCGCCTCGGCACCGCTGGCGGACCGTCCGTTCACTGGGCCCGTGGTCGCCGGGTTGATGCACGGGCTCATGACCGAGGTCCTCGGCTACGACCGTTGCCTGACCTACGGCGAGGACGTCGGCTCGACGACGAGCGACTGGCTCGCGGCGCTGCACCCGGAGTCGACCCTCGGGCTGTTCGCCACGCATGCCGCGTTCCCGCCGCCTTCGCGCGCGCAGGACCTCACGGAGGAGGAGTCCGCTTGGCTCCGTCAGCACGACGCTGAGTGGGCGAGCGGCCTCGGGTACGCGAAGGTGCAGGCGACCCGCCCGGAGGTCCTGGCGACCGCCCTGATGGACTCGCCGCTCGGACTGGCCGCGTGGATCACCGAGAAGCTGCTCGCCTGGGCGGGTGCGGGGACCTGGTGGACTGACGACGAGCTGCTGCGCACCGTGTCGCTGTACTGGTTCACCCGGAGCACCGGTTCGTCGTTCCGGCCGTACCTCGACCACCCGCGGCAACCGGAGCTCCCGGTCATCGACGTGCCCGTCGCGGTGGCCGTGCACACCGGTGAGCGCGGGCTTCCCCGGTCCTACGGCGCGCGCACGTACCGGGACATCCGGAGCTGGCACGACCTCGACCGAGGCGGACACTTCACCGCGTGGCAGGTCCCGGAAACGCTCGCCGACGAGGTCGCGGCGTTCGCCGCGACGCTCGCGCAGTAGCGCGCCGAGCGCTCCGGGCCGACGGCCGACCGGTCGGGGTGCTGCGGCAGGTGACCGCAGTGAGACGGACGGGAGGCCCGGTGCCAGCTGGCACCGGGCCTCCCGTCCGTCATGGGGTCGCGTCTCAGACGCGCACGGCGCGTTCGTCTGGGACGCAGTGCGTCATCATCAGGCCCTCGACGTCGCGGGAGCCGTTGTGACCGAGGTTCGACAGGCGGGCGAGCTCGTCGTCGCTGAGCGTCTGGGACTGCAGCGGGGGCAGGTCCTTGACCTCGTCGAGGGCGATGCCGAGCCCCTCGCCGACACGACGACCCAGGTCGTCCTCGACCATGTAGAAGTGCCAGAGCATGCGCTCCTGCACCGGACGGGCCGCCTGCGAGATGAGGTCGACGAAGTTCGCGACCAGGTCGTCGCGCTCCCAGTCCTGCAGGAGCAGGTACCGCTGGCCGGCCTGGGTGTAGTCGTTCGTCCGGGGGATCCGCTTGCGGGTGAGGCGCCCGGCGATCTCCGGTCCTTGGTCGTCGTGGGTCGGGTACTCCGCCTCGCGCAGGCCGCCGGTGATCGACGGCTCGTAGTTGACGTGCGGGTTCTCGCCGCCGTGGTCCTGGTGGTACGCCATCTGTCCGTCGCGCTGGTTGGTCGCGACGGCACCGTTCTTCGGGGCGTTCACCGGCAGCTGCAGGTAGTTCGGGCCGACGCGGTAGCGCTGCGTGTCCGAGTACGAGAACGTGCGGCCGACGAGCATCTTGTCGTCGGAGAAGTCCAGGCCGTCGACGAGCACGCCGGTGCCGAAGGACAGCTGCTCGTTCTCGGCGAAGTGGTTCGTGACGTTGCGGTCCAGGACCATCTTGCCGACGGGCTTCGGCGGGAACTCGTTCTCCGGCCACACCTTCGTGTCGTCGAGCGGGTCGAAGTCGAGCTCCGGGTGCTCGTGGTCGTCCATGAGCTGCACGCGCAGCTCCCACTCGGGGTACTCGCCACGCTCGATCGCCTCGTACAGGTCCTTCGACGCGTGCCCGAGGTCGCCGGCCTGCACGGCGGCGGCGTCGGCCTCGGTCATCGAGGACACGCCCACCGACGGGATCCAGTGGTACTTGACGAGCTTGGTGTCACCGTCCGCGTTCACCCACTTGTAGGTGTTCACGCCGAAGCCCTGCTGGGTGCGGTAGTTCGCGGGGATGCCGCGCGGGCTGAACAGGTTGACGAGCATGTGCATCGACTCGGGGGTCTGCGACATGAAGTCGAAGATGCGCGCCGGCTCCTGCCGGAAGGTCACGGGGTCGGGCTTGAGGGAGTGGATGACGTCGGGGAACTTGATGGCGTCGCGGATGAAGAAGACGCCGAGGTTGTTGCCGACGAGGTCCCAGTTGCCGTCCTCGGTGTAGAACTTCACGGCAAAGCCGCGCGGGTCGCGGGCAGCCTCGGAGGAGTCTCGGCCGCCGATCACGGTGGAGAACCGGATCGCCAGGTCGGTGCGCTTGCCGGCCTCCTGGAACAGCTTCGCGCGGGTGTACTGCGCGATGGGTTCGTCCCCCCAGGTGCCGGTGGCCTCGAAGTAGCCGAAGGCGACGGCACCGCGGGCGTGTACGACCCGCTCCGGGATCCGTTCACGGTCGAAGTGGCTGATCTTCTCGAGGAACTGGTAGTTCTCGAGCGTCGCCGGGCCACGGGCCCCGACGGTGCGCTGGTTCTGGTTGTCGGAGACGGGGTGGCCCTGGCGGTTCGTCAGGATGCGGCGGTCGTCGCCCTCGGCGGGCGGTTGGCTGGAGACGTCGGTCATGTCTCGTCCTCTCTGCGGTCGCGGTCGGCTCGGGTTCCCGACCGAGTGTGGACCGGAGCGCGGGCACGCCCTCTCAGCGGCGTCGAGGGCGCGGACGAGGACCGGTCGCCGGTGCGGCCGCCGCTGACGGCCCGTCAGGACGTCGCCGCTGACGGCCCGTCAGTACGAGGTGCGACCGGTGGCTGCTGCGCCGAGCACCGCGGCCGCACCGTGCGCGAGCAGGGTCCCGTCGGTGACGACGGCGACGCGGTCGAACCCGAGCGCGCGGAGCCGTTCGGCGCGGGCCAGGTCACCGGCGAAGGCGCCAGTGTGCTTGCCCGCGCGGCGGGCTGCGGCGACGATCGCGGGGAGGGGGTCCGTGGTGCTGTCGGCGTCGAGCAGCTCGCGCAGATCCACGCCGAGCCCGATCGACAGGTCGAAGGGGCCGACGAACACCGCCGAGACGCCCGGGACCGCCAGGATCTGCTCGGCGGCACGGAGGCCCTCGGGTGTCTCGAGCATCACCCACACCTCGGGGTCGGCAGCGGCGGCGGACGGTGCCGCACCGCCCCACAGTCCCGCCATCGGCCCCCAGCTCCGTCGGCCCCGCGGTGGGTAGTGCGCGGCGCGCACGGCGTGCTCGGCCTGCTCGACGGTCTCGATCATCGGGACGATCACGATGTCGGCACCGAGGTCGAGCGCACGGCCGATCGCGGCGTCCGAGCCCTCGGCGACGCGAATCGCGACGGGGACCTGCGGAGCGACCGCGGCGAGCGCCGGCATCGTCGCCAGGAGTGTGGCGTCGTCGAAGGCGCCGTGCTGGGCGTCGAGGCCGAGCCAGGCGAACCCGTTCTGGGCGATCTGCGTGGTGGTCCGGGGTTCGCCGAGCGTGCACCACACGCCGTCGGCGCGGCCGTCTCCGAGTGCTGGCACCGTGGTCCTCCGTCTGGTCTGCCGTCGCGATCGCCGGTGGTTCGTCGTCCGGCGCGTCAGGCTACCGCCCGCGGAGCGCTCGTCGCCCGTTCGCGCGGGCCGGGGGATGGCCTCATGCGCACGCATGGGACATGGACAAGTGCTCACCTTCGGGTGTAGTCCTGTGCGCAGGACGCACCGCACGGGCGATCACGGGTCGCCAGCACCCACCAGCACCACAGCACCAGTCGGGACCTGCAGGGAGGTCGGACGGACATGCGTGACGAACGTGACGTCGGCCAGCGGACTGGCTCGCTTCCGCCGGGCGGCGACGGGATCCGGTGGGCGTTCGGGATCGTCGGCGCGGTGGGCGTGCTCGCCGGACTGGCTGCGATCGTCCTGCCCCACGCGACGCTGTTCGCGGTGTCGTGGGTCTTCGGGATCTACCTGGTCGTGTCGGGGGCGGCGCTGGTCGTCCGGGGACTCCAGGTGCACCCTCGGGTCTGGTGGCGTCAGGTCGGGCTGGTGGTCCTCGGGGCGCTGGTGGTCGCCGGCGGTGTCGTCGCGATCGTGTTCCCGCCGATCGGGGCGCGGTGGGTGGCGCTGCTGCTCGGGTTCGCCTGGATCCTCGAGGGCATCGCACTCATCTACGCACCGTGGGTGGGCCGCCGTGCGCTGACCGTGGTGCTCGCCGTGCTCAGTGTGCTGAGCGGCATCCTGGTGATGAACCTGCCGGGTCTCGGCGCGCTCGTGACGGTGGCCGCGGTGGGGAGCGTGCTCATCGTGTTCGGTGTCGTCCAGCTCGTCGTCGCGTTCAGCTGGCCGCATCCGGACGGGGAGCGGGCCGGCCTGCCGGTCCCCGGCCCCTGATGCTCGCCGTCCGCTGGGAGCAACAGGGACCGAAGTCGTGGGTGGCGCGCGACCACGGGACCAGCCTGGGGCTCGTGCTGCACGTCCGTGAGCGGTTCCTGGCGTTCGACCAGGACGACCGCCCGCTCGGGAGCGCGGCGTCCCTGGCGGCGGCCCAGCAGCTCGTCGCCGGTGCCGTCCGCTCGAGTGCCCCGGTCCGGCGGGACACCGTCGCGATCGTGCTGTCGGTGCTCGCGGCGCTGACCGTCGGGGGAGCGGCCGTCGTGCTCGCCGCCCGCGCCCTGATCTGAACGGTGCCGTGCGGGTCACTCCGAACCCACCGGGCGATGCACCCACTGCCGGAGCGCGGCCGTGACCGCGACGGGGTCCTCCCACGGGGCGAGGTGACCGACGTCGTCGAGCACGACGACCTCGGGGTGCCCGGGCAGAGCCGTCTGCAGGTCGAAGGCCTGGTGCAGGGGGATCCAGGGGTCCTGCCGCCCCCACCCGATCCGGGTCCGGCACCGCACGGAGCCCAACAGTTCGGCGACCGCGCGGGTGTCGTCGGGGGTCAGCGCGGCGATCTGGAGTGAGAACGCGACCTGCCCCTCGGGGCCGGCCCACGGCCGCGCCAGGGCCTCGAGGTCCGCCGGCGAGAAACCCCGCGACGAGGCACCGTCGATGTACTGCCGCACCAGGGCGGCGTGCAGGTCGCCGGGGAGTCGGTCGAAGACGTCACGGTGCTCCGCCACCAGCCGGAAGAACGGAGACCCCCAGGGGTCGAGCACGACGGCGTCCCAGAGGAACAGGCTCGCGTACTCGGCACCGTGCAGCAGGTGCGCCCGGAGCGCCACGGCGCCGCCCACGTCGTGTGCGACCAGGTGGGGTCGGTCGAGGCCCCACCGGTCGAGGAGCGCGCCGAGACGGGTCGCCTGCGCTCGGAGCGTGGCGTCCACGGTCGGCCCGCGGTCCGAGTCGCCGTACCCGGGCATGTCCCAGAGGAACACCCGGTGGTCCTGCGCGAGCGCCCGGCCGACCTCGGCCCAGACCGCCGACGACCAGGGGGTGCCGTGGCACAGGACGACGTCGCCGCGTGCCGGTCCTGCCGGCTCGAGGACCCTCGTGGCGATGGTCGTGCCGTCCACGACGACCGGGACCGGAGCGGGGAGGGGGACGGGGACGGGGAGGGGCGCTCGGCGTGGCAGCATGGTCGCACGCTAGGACCTCAGGTCGACCTGAGGTCAAGAGGAACGAACGGGGCGCGGTGCGGATCGGTGCAGCAGCTCGGCGGGTCGGCGTCGAGGTCCACGTGCTGCGGCACTGGCACGACACGGGGGTCGTCGTCCCCGATCGAGCGCCGTCGGGTCACCGGGAGTACTCCGAGGAAGACGTCCGTCGCCTGCAGGTCGTCCGGGCCTGCCAGGGCGTCGGCATGAGCCTGGCGGAGATCCGGCTGGTGCTCCGACGCAGTGAACCCGACCGGTCCGGCGTGATCACCGAGCGTCTCCGTCAGATCCGGGCGCAGCGTGACCAGTTGGCCGACGCCGAGCGGTTCCTCGAGCACGTGATCGACTGCACCCACGACCTGCTGACGCGGTGCCCGTCGTGCTCCGCCTACGCCTCCTCGGGCACGCGGCTCCGGTCGGTGCCCTCCGCACCGGTACCGTTGCGTCCGTGAACGACGACCCCGATGCCGCCATCGCCCAGCACGTCCACGACGCCTGGGACGGTTCCCTGCGCCTGGTGCACATCACGATCTCGGACGAGGACGGTGACGCCTACCCCGGGCAGGACGTCGACCGGTGGGTGATCGACGTCCGCGTCCCGATCACCGACGACGACGAGACCGAGGCGGTCTCCGTCGCCGAGGTCACCGCCTTCACGAGCCGTGCACCGGAGTCGCTCGAGGCCCTGGTGCTCGGCTACCAGGTCTCCGACGTCGCGGGGTCCTTCGCGTCCGCCGTCGCCGCGCAGGACGCGACGGGGGAGACGTTCTTCTCGCTGCAGACCCACGCCGCCGAGATGCTCGGCAAGCCCGACCTGCTCGCCGTCGACCGACTCACGGTCCGTCCCGCCTACCGAGCGCTGCCCGGACTGGTGCCGGCGATCGTCGACGCGGTCCGCCACGGTCCGGCCGGTCGCACCGCATCGTGGGTGCTCACGGACCCGACGGTGTGGGACGTGCCGTTCGGCGAGGACGACCGTTCCGCCGGCGGGTTCGTGCAGTGGGCCGACACCGCGGTCTTCACCTCGATGAACGCCGCGCCGGACGACCTGGAACACCTGTCGCTCGTGCCGCCGGCCGGTGGCATCGTGATGGGGTCCCGGGCGGACGAGGTGCACCTCGGCGACGCGATCGACCACGCGATGACGCAACCCGCGATCGCGGTGCCGTTCGACCTGCCGCCGAAGCTCCCCGCCAGCATCTGGGCCGCCGCGCCCGAGGACGTCCACGGCGTGCACCCGGACGAGACCACCGGGTCGATCACGGTGGAGACGCACGACGAACAGCTCGAGGTCGTCGGTTCGCCCGGCACCGCACCGCAGCTCGTGGGGATCTCGGCCTCGGCCGACGCCGCGACCCAGGAGTGGCTGCGCACCGTGCACCAGCGCTGGTGGCAGTACGAGCCGGACCTGCACGCCCGCATCCACGACGTCGTCGACGAGTACCTGTCCACCGGGCACATCGAGTCGGCGTCGGACGAGCTCGCGGGGCACCTGCACGCACCCGACCTGCCGCCGTACCGGACGGAGTGGCCGGGCACCGGCACCGTCCTGCTCGAGGAACTCGGTGAGGACACCGAGCCGATCGTCTTCGACGCCGTGCTCGAGGACGGCACCCGGCACGAGCACATCGGCGTGGTCGTCGTGCACGAGTCCGGACACGTCCGCGCGTTCCTGCACGACGAGTGGGAGCCCGGGTTCCCGGCCGCCGAGGCCGCGGTCGCGCACCTCATCAGCCTCGGTGCCGGTGAGTTCTTCGCGGACGCCCTGCACGACGAGCTGTCAGCGGGTGTCGAGCACGCGATCCTGACGGGTGACGTCCGCGGTCACTGACCGGGCCGCCCTGGGTCGGCTCAGACCGGGCGGTAGATCGCGATCGGCGGGGTGTCGTCGTCGCCCGCGTCGTGGGCGTCGCCCGTCGCGAGCCAGGTGCGGCCCTCGTGCTCGATCGTGGTCGGCAGGTCGCCGTGCACCAGGATCCGGATCGCGGGGGCGTCGCCGTCGACCAGGTCGACGCCGTGGGCCTCGGTCCCGCCGGGATTGTCGTGCACGTAGCTCATGGTCCGATCGAACTCCGTCGACCTGACGGACCGCCCGCGCCGCGCCGGACACGCCCGGAACCTTCACCGGAACCGGTGCTGCCGCCCTTCTTCGGGTAGAGTCATCTCCGCACGGCCAGGACGGCGTGTGAATGCGGATGTGGCGCAGTGGTAGCGCATCACCTTGCCAAGGTGAGGGTCGCGAGTTCGAATCTCGTCATCCGCTCAGAACAGGAAGACCGGAACCCCCGTCGCTCGGAAGAGCGGCGGGGGTTCCGTCGTTGCGGGGCGTCGCGGCACCGAAGGCGTGGGGGCCCAGCGGGCGCAGGCTTCGGGTTCCCGCGCCCACCGGGCGCGGAGGCGACCCTGCCCCCACTGGCACGCGCCGGGTGGGTGGCCCGGCGCAGTTCCGAGGATGTATCCGGAGCCGTCCCCCGTTCGGGTGGGAACCGGATCCACGGTTGCGGGAACCCGCAAGAAACCCGCACGACCCGCCGCGCAAGCCTTGTGCTACTCGATGCCGTCCGGTAGGGGCGCCGACATCGTGCGGGCGCCGGGCAACCCCACCCACCGTCGGGCCCCGGACTCGACGACCGTGACGAGCACCGTGTCACACCCGCGGCAGCGCGCCACCGACCCCATCGCGGTGCGGTGGACGGTGGTCTGCCCGAGCACCCCGAGCGACCCGCACCCGGCGCAGCGCAGGGCGACCACGGTCGGCTCGGGTCCCAGGCTGTCGGCCAGTGTCCCCGCCAGCGCGTTGCCGTCCACGACGACCATCAGCTGCCCCCGAACCGCTCGGCGCGGACGTCACTCGTGTCGTGCCCGAGCTCGGTGAGCCAGCGCAGCACCTGCTCGACGAACGGCGTCGACCCGCACACGTAGACCAGGGCGCCCGCGTCCGGCGGGAACACCGCGGCAGCGAGGGCGTCCCGCGTCAGCCGACCGGCCGGCACGGTCGAGCCTGGAGGCGCGGTGCGGCTGTACACGTGGGTCACCTCGAGCGGTGCCCGGCTCGCGAGCGCCTGGTCGAGTTCCGCACGGAAGAACACGTCGTCCGGTGTGCGGACGGCCGCGAGGAGCCGGAAGGGTGCCGCGTCGTCCGCCTCGGCGTGGGCGGTCACCATCGCGACGAGCGGCACGATGCCGGAGCCGCCGGCGATGAGCTGCACCGGACGGGTGGACTCACCCGGCCGCCAGACGAACCAGCTGCCCAGGGGTCCGTGGACCTCGAGCGCGTCGCCGACCTCGACGGCGTCGACGAGGAACGGCGAGACCTCGCCGCCGTCCACCCGGTCGACCGCGAGCACGACGTCGGTCGCGGGGCCGGCCGACGCGATCGAGTACGAGCGCTGTGCCTGGTAGCCGTCCTCGGCGGTCAGTCGCAGGTCCAGGTGCTGCCCGGGGTCGTTGCCCGGCCAGGTGGGGACGTCGAGGACGATCCGGCGCGCGTTCGTCGTCTCGCGGCCGACAGACGCGACGGTGGCGGCGTGCCAGGCCGGCCGCCTGCGGGTGGCGGGACGAGCGTCGGGGGTGATCCGTGCCTCCAGGCCGGTGTCGGGGAGCGTCACCAGTACCGCTCTTCCTTCCACGGGTCGCCGTGCAGGTTGTAGCCCGCGTTCTCCCAGAAGCCGGGCTCGTCGTCGGACTGCATGACGATGCCGCGCACCCACTTGGCGCTCTTCCAGAAGTACAGGTGGGGGACCAGCAGGCGGGCGGGCCCACCGTGCTCGGGCGTCAGGGGCTCGCCGTCGGCCTCGAAGGCGATCCAGGACTTGCCGTCGAGCAGCTCGTCGAGCGGGACGTTGGTCGTGTAGCCGCCGTAGCTGTGCACCATGCAGTAGTCGAGTTCGGTCTCGACGTCCTCGAACAGGCGGTCGAGCGGGACACCCCGCCACGGCATGTCGAGCTTGGTCCAGTGCGTGACGCAGTGGATGTCGACGGTGACGTCCTCGACGCCGAGTGCGTGCACCTCGTCCCAGGTCCACTGGTGCAGGCCGGACTCGGTGCGGATCGAGAAGGCCCAGTCGGTCGGCTCGATGTCGGGCGTGGCCCCGGCGGACAGGACGGGCCAGTCGCGGACCAGGGTCTGACCGGGCGGGATGCGGGTGTCGTCGCGGTCGTCGCGGCGGCCGCCGAACCCGCGGGTGAACGTGGCCATGGTCCTCCTCGGGGACGTCGGTGCGTTCCCGATCATGCCGTGTGCCGGGCGGTGCCGTGTAACGGGTTGGTAAACGTTCCACCCGTGTACGGAACGGTCGTGCGCGGCGGCGGATCCGCGCGGGCTCGCCGATCGGGTCGGACGCGGTGGTGACCCACGCGTCAGGAGCGGGCTTGGGGGATCGGCCGAGGACCTCTATCGTTCACCGGAACGATTACAGGAGGGGTCACCCCGAATGCAGCCCATCGTCCCCGAACCCCGCAATGCCCAAGGTCCGAGCCGTCGGGCGCTCATCACCGGCGCCGCCGGTCTGGCCGGCCTCGGCCTGCTCACGCTCGCCGGATGCAGCTCCGGTGCGACCGCCGGCACCCCCACGATCCCCGAGGCCGCGGCCACCGGCGTCGCCCGTCGCGGCGGACGCCTGCGCATCGCGCGACCCGCCGCGTCCGCCGCCGAGACCCTCGACTCCGCGAGCTCGCTGTCGGCCTACGAGTACCTCGGCGCGCTGTACAACCGGCTCGTCAAGCTCGACCAGCAGGGCACCCCGGTACCGGACCTGGCCGAGGAGTGGTCCGCGAACGCCGACGGCACCGAGTGGACCTTCGCGCTCCGCCGGGGCGTGACCTTCCACGACGGCTCCCGCTTCACCGCCGACGACGCCATCGCGAGCATCCGGCACATCCTCGACGAGAAGACCGGCAGCCCGCAGGCCGGCGTGCTCGGCGAGGTCATGGACGCCGACTCGATGCGCGCCGTCGACCCGTACACGCTCCGCTTCTCGCTGACGAAGCCGAACGCCGAGTTCCCGTCGCTGCTCACCGCCTACCAGTGCTACATCGTGCCGGCCGAAGCCATCGCCGACATCGGCCGCACCGGGATCGGGACGGGGCCGTTCCGGCTGTCGTCGTTCACCCCCGCCGGTGCCGGCAGCGTCGAGGCGTTCCCGGACCACTTCGCCGGCCGCCCGTCGCTCGACGGCATCGACTTCTACTCCATCCAGGACACCACCGCGCGGGTGAACGCCCTGCTCGCCGGGCAGATCGACCTCATCTCGCAGACGAACCTGGACTTCGCGACCGCCCGGGTGGTGTCGGCGTCCGACCGCGCCACCGTCGCCCGGTCGAAGAACGCCCAGTGGTACACGATCCCGATGCTCGCCACGAGCGACGAGTTCAGCGACCCGCGGGTGCGCCAGGCGATGAAGCTCGCCTACGACCCCCGGAAGATCGTCGACACCGCGCTGCAGGGCACCGGTTCGGCAGGCTGGGACAACCCCGTGCCGCCGCAGCTCGCCGCGTTCGTCGACGACCACCGCGAGTACGACCCGGACAAGGCCCGGGCGCTGCTCAAGCAGGCCGGGCGCGAGGACTTCCGCGCCGCGATCTACACGTCGAGCTACGAGTCGGTGTTCACCCCGATGGCCGTCGCCTACCGCGACGCCGTCGCCGACGCGGGGATCCGCCTGACCGTCCGCAACGCGAGTTCGGACTCGTACTACACGCAGATCTGGATGCAGAAGCCGCTCATGGTGAGCTACTGGTTCACGGGGCGGCCGATCGACCAGCTGCTCAACCAGATCTTCCGCTCGGGGTCGTCGTACAACGAGAGCGCCTGGTCGAACGAGACCTTCGACGGGCTGCTCGACGACGCCCGCGCCGAGATGGACGACGCCAAGCGGCTCACCCTGTACCAGGACGCCCAGCGGCTCGTCGTCGAGGACGGTGCCGACATGACGCCGATGTTCGGCGACCGGCTCGTGGGGTTGTCCCGCGACGTCGTGAACTACTCGGAGTACGGCTTCGAGTTCGACTACCTGCGGATCGGACTGCGCCGATGACGACCACGAACACGCCGTTGGACGTCCTCGTCCCCGTCCTCCGCCGCGTCGGCATCGCCGTGCTGACCGTGGTGCTCGCCTCGCTCTTCGTGTTCCTCGCGGTGCAGGCGCTCCCCGGTGACGTCGCCCAGCAACTGCTCGGGCAGAACGCCACCCCCGACGCCGTCAAGCAACTGCGCGAGACCCTCGGTCTCGACCAGAACGTCTGGCTCCGCTACCTGCAGTGGCTCGGCGGCGCGGTGCACGGCGACTTCGGCACCTCGCTCGTCAGCGGGGAACCGGTCGCCCCGACGCTGTTCACGGCCTTCCGGAACAGCATGCTCATCGCCGTGCCCGCGATGCTCGTCGGCGTCACGGTGTCCCTGACGCTCGGTGTCGTCGCCGGTGTCCGCCGCGGCCGTCCGAGCGACAAGGTGATCTCGATCGTCAGCCTGGTCGTGATGAGCGTGCCGGAGTTCATGGTCGCCACCGTCCTGGTGCTGCTGTTCGCGATCGGCCTGCCGGTCTTCCCCGCCGTCGTGCTGCGGGGGAGCGACGCCACCGTGGCCGAGCTGCTGCCCTCCATCTGGCTGCCGATCATCGTGCTGACGCTCGCGATGGCCGCCTACATCGTGCGGACGGCCCGCTCGTCGACCATCGACGTGATGGCGTCGGAGTTCGTCACGACGGCCGAGCTCAAGGGGCTGACGATGCGCCGGGTGGTCTGGAAGCACGCGGTCCCGAGCGCCCTGCTCCCGACGCTCAACGTCGTCGCGCTCAACGTCGCGTGGCTGCTCGGCGGTGTCGTGGTGGTCGAGAACGTCTTCAACTACCCGGGGATGGGCAAGCTCATGCTCGAGTCGGTGTTCAACCGCGACCTGCCCACCATCGAGGCGATCGCCCTGCTGAGCGCCCTGATCTACGTCGTGTGCAACCTGGCCGCCGACCTCGTCGCGCTCGCACTCGACCCGAAGCTGCGGACCCGCCAGCGACGACCGCGCACGCGCACCCGCAGCGCCCGCAGCACCAGGAAGGCCGCCGCATGACCGCCACCGCACCCCGCCGCCGCGTCGGACGCGACGTGCTCGCCGGCGCGCTCGCACCCCTGCGCGGGTCGACGGCGCTGAGCCTCGGCCTCGGCCTCATCGCCCTGCACGTCGTCCTCGCCCTGCTCGCGCCGGTCATCGCCGGGCACGACCCGGTCGCCACGAACGCGGGCGACGTGCTCGCCGGTCCGACGTGGACGCACTGGCTCGGCACCGACCAGTACGGCCGGGACGTCCTCTCCCGCACCCTGAACGGCGGCCGGTACGCGCTGTCCGTGACCTTCCTGGCCACCACGATCGCCGTCGCGGTCGGCACCGTGCTCGGCTGCGTCACGGCCTACGCCGACAACTGGTTCGACGAGGTCGTCATGCGCGTCGTCGACGCCCTGCTCAGCGTGCCGTCGATCCTCGCGCTCCTGGTCGTCGTGACGGTCTTCGACGCCGGCCTCTGGGTCATCGTCCTCGCCGTCACGGTCGTCTACGCCCCCGCGGTGACCCGGGTCGTCCGCGGTGCCGCCCGCACCGTGATCACCCAGGACTACGTCACCGCTGCCCGTGCCCGGGGCGAGCGGCCGTTGTCGATCGTGTTCCGCGAGATCCTGCCGAACGTGCTCGACGTCGTGCTCGTCGAGTACGCGATGCGGGCGTCGTGGATCGTGCTGCTCGTCGCGTCGCTGTCCTTCCTGGGCTTCGGCGCGAACCCGCCGACCCCGGACTGGGGCCTGATGGTGCAGGAGAACCGCACCGCGCTCACCGTGGTGCCGCTCGGCACCCTCGCCCCGATCGTGGCGCTCGCCACGCTGGTGATCGGACTGAACCTCGCGGCCGACGGCCTGAGCAAGTCGCTCGGCGTCGACCGCGCCAAGCAGGGAGTCAGCGCATGACCCGCACCGACACCGGCACGACGCCCGCCGCGACGGCGACCGTGCCCGACGCGATCGTCCGCGTGGACGACCTGTCCATCTCGTACGCCGCCGGCAAACGGCGCGTCCCCGTCGTCCGGGGCGTGTCGTTCGCGATCGAGGCCGGTCGCACCCTCGGCCTGGTCGGCGAGTCCGGCAGCGGCAAGTCGACCGTCGCGCGGACGCTCCTCGCACACCTGCGCGCCGGGTCGGCGATCGACGGCGGGACGGTCCGCGTCGACGGTGCCGACGTGTTCGCCCTGTCGCCGGCCGGCCGCCGGGCGCTCCGCGGCGGCACCGCCTCGGTCGTCGCCCAGAACGCCGGACAGGCGCTCACCCCGTCGATGCGCGTCGGCGAGCAGATCCGAGAGGCCCTCCGCGCCCACGGCGAGCCCGACGGCCCCGAACGCGTCGCCGAGCTGGTCCGGCTGGTCCGGCTGCCGGACCCCGACGGGATCGTCCGCCGGTACCCGCACCAGTTGTCCGGCGGGCAGCAGCAGCGCATCGCCATCGCGATGGCCGTCGCCGCCCGACCGCGCGTGCTCGTCCTCGACGAACCGACCACCGCCCTCGACGTGGTCACGCAGGCCGCGGTCCTCGACCTGGTCGCCGACCTCGGTCGGCAGCTCGGCATGGCCGTCCTGCTCGTCAGCCACGACCTCGGGGTGGTGTCCGCCATGGCGGACGAGATCGCCGTGATGCGCGACGGCGAGGTCGTCGAGCACGCCGCCACCGCGGCGCTCTTCGCCGCCCCGCAGCACGAGTACACGCGCGCCCTGCTGGCCGCGGTGCCGGACGGGCGGCGGCCTGGAGGAGCGGATCGCGACGCCCTGGACGCGACCGCCCCCGGGACGGTCGGCTCCACGGCCACCGGCACCGTGCCTCCCGAGCGCGCAGCCCGCCCCGTGGTGACCGCGGACGACCTGGTGATCCGCTACGGCCGCGGCCTGCCGGCCGCCGTCGACGGGGTCTCGTTCACGATCGCCGCGCACGAGACGCTCGCCGTCGTCGGCGAGTCCGGCAGCGGCAAGTCGACGCTCGCGACGGCGCTGGCCGGCCTGGTGCCGGCCGAGTCGGGGACGTTCACGTACGACGACGGCACGACGAGCGGCGACCTGCGCGAGCCGATCGCCGGCCGCGCGCCCGCCCTGCGGCGCGCGGTGCAGCTCGTGTTCCAGAACGCGGACACGTCGCTCAACCCGCGGCGCACCGTCGGTGCAGCCGTCGCGCGGCCGCTCCGGTTGTTCAGCGGCTCGTCCTCGCGCGATCGCGTCGGGGCACTGCTCAGCCAGGTCGGGCTCGGGCCGGAGTTCGCCGACCGGCTGCCCGCGCAGCTGTCCGGTGGGCAGCGGCAGCGCGTCGGGATCGCGCGCGCACTCGCGGCCGAGCCGTCGCTCGTGATCGCCGACGAGATCACCACCGCGCTCGACGTGCAGGTGCAGGCGGGGATCCTCGCGCTGCTGGCCGACCTGCAGCGCGAGCGGGGCCTCGCCTGCCTGTTCATCAGCCACGACCTCGCCGTGGTGCGCGGTGTGGCGGACCGGGTCGCGGTGATGACCGGCGGCCGGATCGTCGAGATCGGACCGACCGAGCGGGTGTTCACCGGCCCGAACCACCCGTACACGTCGACGTTGCTCGCGGCGACGCTCGAACCCGGCAGCACGACCCTGCCCGACGTCGGTGACGGGGTGCCGCGCTGGCGGCACGCCGACGGCTGGACCGACCACGGCGACGGACACCGCACCCGCAACTGGGAGGACGCATGACCACCGACGACGGCACCGCCCACGGCACCGCCGCCACCACCTTCACCGCCATCGGCGACCCTGGCTCGCTGCCCGCGGGCGTGACGGTCCGCGACGAGTGGATCCCGATGCCCGACGGTGTCCGGCTGCACGCCCGGATCTGGGCGCCGTCGCAGTCGCCGACGCAGCCGGGTGCGCCCAGCGACCCGACGCCGGTGCTGCTCGAGTACCTGCCGTACCGGCTCGACGACTGGACCGCACCGCGCGACTCGGAGCGGCACCCCTGGTACGCCCAGCACGGGTACGCCTCGGTGCGGGTCGACATCCGCGGCACCGGGTCGTCCGACGGGTTCTTCGACGACGAGTACAGCGAGCAGGAGCTGCTCGACGGCGAGGCCGTGATCGCCTGGCTCGCCGAGCAGCCGTGGTCGACCGGTGCCGTCGGCATGTTCGGCATCTCGTGGGGCGGCTTCAACGCGCTGCAGCTCGCAGCCCGGGCACCCGCCGCCCTCAAGGCCATCGTGACGGTCTGCTCGACGGATGACCGGTACGACAACGACGTGCACTACGTCGGCGGCGCCGTGCTCGGCATCGACATGGCGGCCTGGGGCGCGACGATGTTCGCCTTCAACTCGCGGCCGCCCCGGCCCGAGGTCGTCGGTGCCGGGTGGATCGACCGGTGGCGGGAACGCCTCGAGGCGAACCGCCCGATGACGCCGGTGTGGCTCGCGCACCAGGAGCGCGACGACTACTGGCGGCACGGCAGCGCGGCCGAGGACTACGACGGCATCCGCGCCGCGGTGCTCGCGGTCGGCGGGTGGGCGGACCCCTACCGGGACGCCGTGCTCCGGCTCGTCGACCACGTCAGCGCCCCCGTGAAGGGCATCGTCGGCCCGTGGTCGCACCAGTACCCGGACCGTGGACTCGCGCCGGGGCCGTCGATCGGGTTCCTGCAGGAGACCCTGCGGTGGTGGGACCGCTGGCTGCGCGGGGTCGACACCGGCGTCGAGGACGACCCCGCACTGCGGGCCTGGATCAACGAGGGCGAAGCCCCCGCGCCCTACTACGCCGGCCGCCGCGGTCGCTGGATCGGTGCCGAAGCGTGGCCCTCCGCCGCGACCCACGAGCGTGTCCTGCCCCTCGCCGCCCTGCGCGGCGGTGACCTCGGGCCGGTCGTCGTGCGATCGCCGCAGCACACCGGGGTGGACGCCGGTCGGTTCTTCCCGTTCGGCAACGCCACCGACCTGCCGACTGACCAGCGCGCCGAGGACGGCCGGTCGGTCACCTTCGACCTGCCCGTCGGCAAGGCGTTCGACCTGCTCGGCAACGTGCTCGTGCGGCTGTCCGTCACGAGCGACCAGCCCCGGGCCACCCTGACCGTGCGGCTCTGCGACGTCGCACCGGACGGCTCGTCGACGCTCGTCACGCGCGGGGTGCTGAACGCCGCGAAGCGCGACGGCATGGACCGCGACGACGTGCTCGTGCCCGGGACGCCCGCCGACCTGCCCGTGCGCCTGGTCTCGACCGGACACCGGTTCGCCGCCGGACACCGGCTGCGCATCGCGGTCTCCTCGTCGTACTGGCCGTGGGTGTGGCCACACGGCGTCGAGGCCACCGTGACGATCGACCCGACCGCCTCGAGCGTCACCCTGCCCACCTGGACCCGGGAGACCGACGACGGGGTGGCCTTCGCCGAGCCCGAACGGTCCGAGCCCCTCGTGATCGAGCGCGTCGCGCCGGCCGACCCGTTGCCGCAGCGCACGGTGACGCACGACGTCGAGACGGGGGAGTGGACGCTCGACGTCGACCCCGGGTACGGCGGCGGGCGCGTCTACCCGGACGGCCTGGTGTTCACCGAGGACGCCCGCGAGACGTACCGGATCCGCTCCGACGACCCGACCAGCGCACGGGCGAGTTCCCGCTGGGCGATCGGGCTGACGAAGCCGGAGTGGGCCGCGCGCCTCGAGACGACGTCCGAGGTCACCGCCGACGCCGACACCTTCCACGTCGTCAACACCGTGCGCGCCTGGGCACGCGACGGCGGACCCGACGAACCCGAGGTGCTCGTCACCGAGCGGACCTTCGTCGACGACGTCCCACGGACCTCGGCGTGACCGCGGCGGCACGCGTCCGGCAGCGGCCGGAGGTCCGGCGCGCGATGATCGTCGAGGCCGCCCGCGCGGTGATCGTCCGGAACGGTGTCGGTGCCACCGGACTGCGCGACATCGCGGCCGAGGCCGGCGTCTCCGTCGGCACCGTGACGTACCACTTCGGCAGTGTCGCGGAGATCCTCAACGAGGTCGTGGTGCTCGAGACGGAGCGCTTCTACGGCGCCATCGTCGCGGCCGTCGACGCCGAACCCGACGTGCTCGTGGGGTTGCGGATGCTCGTCGCGCCGCTGTTCGGCGACACCGAGCAGGTCCGGCAGCACTGGCGGATCTGGTCCGACTACTGGACCGCGGTGGTGCGACGGCCCGAGGTCGCCGCCGAGTACGCCGAACGCATCCGCGTCTGGGAGGCCTGCCTGGTGCGGGTCATCCGGCGCGGGGTGGACGCCGGGGTGTTCGGTGGCACACGCCAGGGCAGCGACGGCGGCGACCCCGTCGACGCCGACACCGTCGCGCTGCAGCTCGCCGCGTACAGCGACGGCGTCGCGACCCAGATCGCCCAGGGCGTGCCCGGCCTGACGAACACGGTCGCCCTGTCGTGGATGTGGCGGTTCCTGTCGCACGAACTCGGTGTGCCCGCTGTGGACATCGCCGGAACCGGTCGTTCCCCCTTGTGATGAGGTAAGGCTTCCCTTACCGTTGCCACATGGCACGGACCCGGCGACAGCCCAGCGAACGCATCCTCATCGCGGGCGGTGCCGAGGACCTCGTCGAGATCCACCGCCAGCTCGAGGAACTCCCCGAGAACGCGTACGGGCAGGTCTTCGTCGAGGTCGCCCTCGACGAGCAGATCCGCATCCTGCCGGCCCCGCCGCGCGTCACCGTAACCTGGCTGGTCCGGAGCGCCCGCAGCTCGGCCGTCGCCCCGCTGGTCTTCGCCGACCACGGCGAAGCACTCGCACACGCCCTGACCGGGTGGGCCGCCGAGTGGTGCGTGACGGGCTGTGAGCCCCGCACCTCGGTGTGGATCGGGTGCGCGGACAGCCCGTGGATCGAGCGCGCTCGGTCCATGGTGCAGCTCGAACTCACCGACGCCGGCCAGCAGGTCCAGGTCGAGTACGGCGGGTAAGGGCAGCCTGCTCTTCCTTGCAATGTGCAAAAGACGGGGGCATGGTTGTGCCATGACCACGCAGAGCAGCACCACCACCCCGAGCACCACGTCCCCGTTCTCGACCACGCCGGAGCTCGCAGCCGGGGTCGCCCAGTTCCTCGCCCCCGTCGTCATCGACCTCGAGGCGCTCGTCGTCAACGGCAAGCAGGCCCACTGGCACGTCCGTGGCCGCAACTTCGTCGGCGTGCACGAGCTCCTCGACGAGATCGTCGAGCACGCGCAGGACTACGCGGACAAGGCTGCGGAGCGCATCGTCGCCCTCGGCCTGCCGGTCGACTCGCGCATCGCGACCGTCGCCGCGAACACCACCCTGCCGCCGCTGTCGCAGGGCTTCCAGAACTCCGACGTCACCGTCACCGAGGTGATCGCCCAGATCGACGCCGCGCTGCTGCAGGTCCGCCGTGCGGTCGACGGCCTCGACGAGGTCGACCTCAACAGCCAGGACGTCGCGATCGAGATCGAGCGCGCGCTGACCAAGGACCGCTGGTTCCTGCAGGCGCACCTCGCCGCCTGAGTCGCGACCACACCTCTGACGGGAGGCCCGGTGCCAGCTGGCACCGGGCCTCCCGTCCGTCTCGGGTCGCGCTCCGGGCCCGCACCTCACGCGGACGGCGTGACCAGCCCGCTCTCGTACGCCAGCACGACGCCGTGCACCCGGTCCCGCAGCTGCAGTTTCGCCAGGACGCGGCCGACGTGGGTCTTCACGGTCTGCTCGGCGATGAACAGCTCCGCCGCGATCTCGCCGTTCGACCGCCCCCGCGCCATCAGCAGGAACACGTCACGCTCCCGGTCGGTCAGCACGTCGAGCACCTCGGTCCGCGGGGCCGCCGGCTGCGGACCGGCGACGAAGGCCTCGACGAGGTGCCGGGTCACCCTCGGTGCGAGCAGGGAGTCGCCGGCCGCGACGGTCCGCACGGCCTGCACGAGCTCCTCGGCGCTCGCGTCCTTGAGCAGGAACCCGCTCGCCCCGGCACGGAGCGCGTCGAACACGTAGTCGTCGATGTCGAACGTCGTGAGCATCACCACGCGGACGGGCGACTCCGCGGGCGCCGCGGTGATCCGCCGGGTCGCCTCGATCCCGTCGAGCTCCGGCATCCGGACGTCCATCAGGATCACGTCCGGCCGGAGCCGGATCGCCATGACGACCGCCTCGGCACCGTTCGCGGCCTCGCCGACGACCTCGACGTCGTCCTGGGCCTGGAGGATCGCCCGCAGTCCGACACGGAACATCTGCTGGTCGTCGACCACCATCACCCGCGTCATCGCGTTCCCCCGTCGGCCGTCGGCTGCGACGTGGTCGCGGTGGGCCGGGTGGGCAGACTGACTGCGACGCGGAAGCCGCCGTCCGGGTCCGGTCCGTGGTCGATGGTGCCGCGGAGCGCGGCGACCCGCTCGCGCATGCCCGCCAGACCGAAGCCGCCGTCGTCCGGCGGCGCACCGGGCACGCTGCCGGCCGGTGGCGCGGCGTTGGCGACCTCGACCGTGAGGGCCGAGCCGTGCCTCCCGACCGTCACGACGGTGGTCGCACCGGGCGCGTGCCGGGCGACGTTGCCGAGCGCCTCCTGCACGACCCGGTACACGGTGAGCTGTGCGAGCCGGTCGACGTCGTCGCGGTCCGGGTCGAGCCCCTCGTCGAGTCGGAGCTCGACGGGGATGCCTGCCGCGCGGGTGGCCTGCACCAGTGCGGGCAGGTCGGCGAGCCGCGGTTGCGGCGCACGCTCGGCGTCGGCGTCGCCACGCAGGGTGCCGAGCAGCTGCCGCATCTCCCGCAGGGCCGTGCGCGAGGTCTCGGCGATCGCGGCGAACTCGGTGCGGGCGTCCGGCGGCAGGTCCGCGACGCGGTACGGGGCGGACTCGGCCTGCATGTGCACGACGGACATGCTGTGGGCGACGACGTCGTGGAGCTCGCGGGCGATCCGGGAGCGCTCCTCGACCGTCCGGCGTCGGGCCTGCTCGAGCTCGGTGTCCCGGCGGGCGGCGGCGAGCTCCTCGCGCACGGTCCGGCGCTGCCCGATCACGACCGCAGCGGCCGCCACGACGAGGGTGTCGCCGGCGCTCACCACGAAGCTCGTCGCCCAGACGTCGACCTGTCCCCACCGGTCGGGCGTCACGCCGATGAGCAGCAGGGTGAGCAGTGTCGCCGCGACCCAGACCACCGCGGTGAGCCGCCAGGTGGTGCGGACGCCCAGCACGACGAGCAGCACGCTGAGGCCGACGATGCTCGTGACCGAGACCGGCCAGGGCCCGATGGTGCCGGGTGCTGTCAGGACCCCGAGGCCGGCGAGGGCGAAGAGGTGCGCGCCCGACGCCGTGCGGGGGAAGAGCGGTGCGAGGCCGATGCTCGCCGAGAGGACGGCGGTCACGAGCAACGCGAGCGGCACGGGGACGCCGTAGAACACCGCGGTCACGGGTGCGGCGACGGCGAACAGGGACACCGCGACGACGACGAAGCCGATCTGCACGGCGGGCCGGACCCAGGTGGGTCGGGGCTTCGGGACGACGGTCACGGGCGGGCGGTCTCTCCGGTTCGGGCGAGGCAGGGTTCGGGGGCGATGGCTGTGGCGGTGGCTGTGGCGGGTGTAGCTGCGGTGGCTGTGGCTGTGGCTGTGGTGGCTGCGGCTGCGGCGCGGGCGTCACGGGCTTCGCGCCTGCGGCTGATGGTACCGAGCACCCGGTCGACCGCGATCCCGAGCCCGGCGGCGACCACCATCGACACCAGGGCGGCGACGATCGGTTCGTGCAGCACGCTCGACGCGGCCAGGGCGATCCCGATCGACACCGCCGACCACGCCAGCCCCGCGATCGCGCTGATCGCGAGGAACCGGCGGTAGGACAGCCGGGTCGCGCCCGCGGTCATGTTGACCGCGACCCGGCCGACCGGGATGAAGCGACCGGTCAGGATGAGGCTGGCGGAGCGGCGCTGCATCTGCCGCTCCGCGAACGCGAAGGCCGCCGCGATCCGTGGTCGCTTCGACCGGGCCAGGCGAGCGAACCCGATCCGGCGCCCGATCCAGTACGCGATCGAGTCGCCGGCGATCGCTCCGAGGGCGGCGGCGACGAGCACCACGGCGAGGACGGGCTGTCCGGACGTCGCGGCGATCGCGGCGATCGCGACCAGGGCGGACTCGCTCGGCACCGGTGGGAAGAAACCGTCCACCAGGCACAGGGCGAAGAGGACGACGTAGACGAGCGGACTCGCGGCCAGCTCGACGACGAGCGGGGTGATCTGGTCGAACACGGGGTGCTCCCTCCCGCCGACGGAACTCGTCGACGAGGACGACGCTACGGAGCCGACGCACGCTGGCCATCCCGCGGTGGTCTCGACCACCCCCTACCGCGGTATGACGTTCCCGTCCGCGAAGACCACGTCGGGTGCGTCGACACGGCGGTCGACGACGGTGGTCGGGGCCTCCAGGTGCACGGCACCCGAGGGCATGATGCCCGCACCGCCGAACCGTTCCATCACCCGCCACTGCGCGACGACGTCCTCGCCGGCGTGCTCGGGCGGCAGGGTGTCCCAGAACCGGAAGCCCCCGACCTCCTCGAGCGCACGACGGTCGTACAGCGCGCAGGCACCGACCCACGCGACGCGGTAGGGCACCCACTCGCCGGGGTGCAGGTCGAGGTCGGCGGCGACGTGCGTCGGGTTCGCGGCGTTGTGCAGCGACCAGCGGTCGAAGCCGGGGGTGCCGCGGCGCACCACCTCGGGCACGACCGGGCCGTCCCACCGTTCGAACACCGACGTCTCGTGCGGGCGGCGGTCCTGCAGGTACGACAGGCCCTGCACGGCGCTGCCGACGAACCCGCAGCCCAGGGTGCGCAGCGCGTCGAGCATCCGCGCGATCGACCCCGGCTCGAGCCAGACGTCGTCGTCGAGGAACAGCACCGCGGCGGCCTCGGCGTGGTCGAGCAGGAACTGCCGGTGCTCTGCCAGGCCACGCCGTTCCGGGTGGGTGAGGAGCGTGACGGGCCGGCCCTGCGCCTCCAGGACGCGGAGCATCGCGGCGACCGCCGGCGCGCTGGCGGCGTCTCCGTCCGCGGACTGGTCGCTCAGCACGACGCGCAGGTCGACCTCGGTCTGGGCGGCGAGGCCGGCGAGCGTCGTGGCGAGCTCGGCCGGCCGGCCGACGGTCGGGATGAGCACGTCGACGTCGACCGTGCTCGTGTCCGCTGGATCGGGGGCCTTCGCCCAGGACCCGGACCAGCGGGCGGTCACGGTGCCGGGTCCGGTTCGGGCCGCGCAGCGGCTTCGCGGATCCGGCGCACGACGGCGCTGGTGGAGTGCTCGGGCACGTAGTCGACCATGACGACCTCGCCGCCGTAGCCGCGCACGACCTCGGTCTCGGTCAGCATCTCGGGGGAGTAGTCGCCGCCCTTGACGTAGACCTCGGGGCGCAACCGTTCGATGAGCGGGATGGGGGTGTCCGTCGCGAACACCGTCACCAGGTCGACGCAGGCCAACGCAGCGAGCACGCCTGCGCGGTCCTCGGCCGGGTTGATCGGCCGCTCCGGGCCCTTCAGCCGGCGCACCGAGTCGTCGTCGTTCAGCGCGACGACGAGCAGGTCGCCCAGGTCACGGGCCTGCCGCAGGTACGTGGTGTGCCCGCGGTGCACGACGTCGAAGCAGCCGTTCGTGAAGACGACGCGGCGGCCGGCCTGACGAGCGGCCTCGACGGCGGTGGCGAGCTCGTCGTGGTCGACGACGGTCGCCGCCGGAGCGGTCACCGAGTCGAGCAGGGCGGCGGCGGTGCAGACGGACGTGCCGGCCTCGCGGACGACGACGTCGGCAGCGGCCTGGGCGACCGCGACGGCGTCGCGCAGGGGTGCCTGCACGGCGAGGGCGACGGTCGCGGCGGCGCAGAAGGTGTCGCCGGCACCGGAGGCCTGCTGCTCCGAGGCGGGCGTCGCACGCGTGCGGAACCCCTGGTCGGAGCCGGGCTCGAGCAGCACGGTGCCGTCGCGGTCGAGCGTGACCACCGCGGCCCGGGCCCCACTGCGGGCGAGCACGTCGGCACGGGCCGCGACGACGGTGCCGACGCGGTCCGCGCCGGTGCCGAGCTCCGTGCCGAGCAGCGCGGCGGTCTCACCGGCGTTCGGCGTGACGAGGTCGGGGTGCAGCGCGGCCCAGCGGGTCAGGTCGTGCGCGTCGACCACGACGGCACCGGGGCGGTCACGGTCGAGCATCGGCACGACGTCCTCGGCGCGGACTCCCAGGCCGTAGTCGCACACCACGGCGGCGTCGGCGCACCTGATGGCACGGGCCACCGAGCGGGCGAGACGTTCGCCGTGCTCGGCGGTCGGGGTCGCTGCCAGCTCGTCGACGCGGACCACGACGCGGTCACCGCCGACCACGCGCGACTTCGTCGTGGTGCGGGCACCGGGGATCTCGACCAGGAACGACGTGTCGACGCCGGCTGCCTCGAGCCGCTGGCGCAGGACCTCACCGGCCTCGTCGTCACCGATGAGCCCCACCATGCGGACCCGGGCGCCCAGGGCGCGGGCGTTCACGGCCGTGTTCGCCGCGCCGCCCGGCACCGCGATGGTCTCGGTGACGCGGACGACGGGGGCCGGGGCCTCGCGGGAGACCCGCTCGGCCTCGCCGACGGTCCAGCGGTCGAGGATGCAGTCGCCGATGACGACGACGAGGGGTTCGCGGTCGTCGATCGTGGCGACGAGGTCACGGACCAGGCGGACGTCGGCGGTCATCGGGTTCCTCCCACGGTGTCGGCGCTGCCGGCGGTGGCGCCGGCAGCGGCTGCGGGGCCGGTGGCGGTGCTGCTGGTGGCTGCGGTGCTGCCGGCTGCTGCGGTCGACGGCTCGGCGGTGCGGCGCGGCGGCGCGGCCTCGAGGTGCACCACCGTCGTGGTCGTCATCTCGTCGAGCAGGTGCGGGCCGTACCCGAACCCGGCGCCCGAGGCGCCGCGGGGCTGGGCGCTGCCGCCCGGAGCGCCACCGAACACGGCGTTCACCTTGACGGTGCCGACGGGCAGCTCGGCCGCGGCGCGGAGCGCGTGCGCGGTGTCGTTCGTCAGCACCGTGGCCGCGAGGCCGTAGCGGTCGGCCGCGGCGAGCCGGAGTCCTTCCGCGAAGTCCGACACGATGCGCACCGGGGCGATCGGGCCGAAGGTCTCCTCGGTCAGCACGAGCATGTCGTCCGTGCAGTCGGTCAGGACGGTCGCCGGGTAGAACGATCCGAGCCCGCCGGGCGTGACGCCACCGGTCCGGGCCGAAGCGCCGCGGGCGATCGCGTCGTCGACGTGGTGCTGCACGAGCTCGCGCAGCCGGTCGTCCACGAGCGGCCCGAACTCCGCGGCGGGTGCGGCCGTGCGGCGCTCCGCCTCGGCGACGAGCGCGGCGACGAAGGGCTCGGCGACGTCCTGGTGCACGTACACCCGCTCGACGCTGGTGCAGATCTGGCCGGTGTTCGCGAACGCGCCGAGTGCCACCTGTGCGGCGGCCCACTCCGGGTCGACGTCGGCGTCGACGATGACCGGGTCGTTGCCGCCGTTCTCGCGGATGACGTGGGCGCGGGTGGTCGCGGCCACCTCGCTCAGGCGGTCACCGGTGGCGGTCGACCCGACGTGCGCGTAGACGTCGATGCCGTCCTGCGCCAGGAGCAGCTCGCCGGTGGTCGCGTCGCCGTCGACCCCGATGAGCACGCCGTCCGGCAGGACCTCGGCGAGCAGCGCGTTGAGTCGGGCGAAGGTCGCCGGGCAGCGTTCGCTGCCCTTGTGCACCACGGTGTTGCCGGTGACGATCGCTGCGCCGAGGATCCCGCAGGCCACGGCGACCGGGTCGTTCCACGGCGTCAGGGCGAGCACCACGCCGCGCGGGTGCGGCACCGACCAGTCGGCGGCACCGAACTGCCCGCGCAGGGCCTCACCACGGTGCACCGGCCCGAGCTCGGCGTACTGCACGAGCGTGCCGATGCCGGCCTCGACCCCACCGAGGGCGTCGCCGGGCACCTTGCCGGTCTCGCGGGTGTTCAGGTCCGCCAGCTCCTGCGCGTGCGCACGGAGGTGCTCGGCCGCGGCGTGCAGCAGGGCACCGCGCTCGGCCGGCGCGGTCCGGGCCCAGGCACCGGCAGCGGCACGGGCGCGAGCGACGGCGTTGCGGACGTCGTCCTCGGTCGAGCGGCGCACGGTGGACGCGATCGATCCGTTCACGGGGTCGGTCACCACGAGGTCGTCGGCGGCGGGGGGTGCGATCGTCATGGGGTCCTTCCGGAGGCGGGCGGGGCCTCACACGGTGCTCGTGCTCCGCTGTGTGCGGTCACGGCATCGCGCTTCTCGTCCATCCGGGGGCGCTGCTGGGCGTCCGGACGGGTCCGACCGGTAGACGTGGAGCTGTGCAACAGATCGGTGTGGGCGGAGAACGGTTCGACGGGGTCAGCGAGATCGCGGTGCTCCGCGGCGGGGGACTGGGCGACCTGATGTTCGCCCTCCCGGCGGTCGAGGCCCTGGCCGCCGCGTACCCCGGGGCCCGGATCACGCTGCTCGGGGCACCGTCAGCGCGGCCGGTGCTCGAGGGCCGGACCGACGCCGTGCACGCCTTCGAGCAGCTCCCCGTCGTCCCCGGCGTCCGGGACTCCGGCGAGGGCGCACCGACCGAACGGGACTTCTTCGACCGGCTGCACGGGCGCTTCGACCTCGCGGTGCAGGTGCACGGCGGCGGCCGGAACTCGAACCCGTTCCTGCTCCGGCTCGGGGCCCGTCACACCGTGGGCACCGCCACCGAGGACGCCGAGGTCCTGGAGCGGTGGGTCCGCTACGTCTACTACCAGCACGAGGTCGTCCGAGCACTCGAGGTGGCCTCGCTCGCCGGTGCCGAACCGGTCACCCTCGACCCCCGACTGCACGTCCCCGAGGCCGCGCGGGCCGGGGTCCGGCAGCGCCTCGGCGTCCGGGGACGACTCGTCGCGATCCACCCCGGCGCCACCGACCCGCGTCGCCGCTGGAGCCCCTCCCGCTTCGCCGTGGTCGCCCGTGCCCGGCTCGCCGCCGGGGACGACGTGGTGCTCGTGGGTGACGACTCGGACGTGCCGGCGTCGTCCGCCATCGTCGCGTCGCTGCCGCCCGAGCTGCGGGAGCGTCTGCACGACCTCACTGGGTTGCTGCCACTCCGTGAGCTCCCCGACGTCCTGGCCGCCGCCGACGTCATGGTCGGCGACGACTCCGGCCCACGGCACCTCGCCGTCGCCGTGGGCACCCCGACCGTCGGCGTGTTCTGGTTCGGCAACGTGATCAACGCCGGGCCGTTCGACCGTGGTCGGCACCGCGTGCACCTGTCCTTCGTGACGCAGTGCCCGGTGTGCGGCACCGACGTCACCCAGGTCGGCTGGACCGCCGAGCGGTGCGAGCACGACCCGTCCTACGTGGACCAGGTCGAGCCGGAGGCCGTCCTCGCCGACGTCGAGGACCTGCTCCGCACGCTCTGACGAGCCTCGCACCGTGCGAGCTTCGGTCTCGTGCGCACGCCGTCACCCCGTGCGCGGTTGCCCGCTGCGTGCGGCGCTGCAAGCGCGCACCCAGCCGTCAACGCTGCACCAGGCGACGCACCGCGCACCGTGCACGGAACGCGACCGGACGCCGGACGGGAGGCCCGCTGCCAGCCCGCAACGCGCCTCCCGGCCGCACCGTGCGCACGCCGTCACCCCGTGCGCGGTTGCCCGCTGCGTGCGGCGCTCGAAGCGCGCACCCAGCAGTCAACGCTGCACCAGGCGACGCACCGCGCACCGTGCACCGTGCACGGGACCCGGCACGCGGACACACGGGAGGCGCGGTGCCAGCCGGCACCGCGCCTCCCGTCCGTCAGCGGCGAGCGACTACGGCCAGCTCGGCTCCGTCGCCGGCATGATCGACAGCTCGCGGATCTCGCAGCCGGCCGGCTGCGACAGCGCGAAGATGATCGAGTTCGCGACGTACTCCGGCTCGATGAGCTGCGCGTCCGGGCCCGGCTTGTACTGCTCGGTCCGGTCGGCGAAGAAGTTCGTGCGCATCCCGGCGGGGATGATGTTGGTCACGCCGATGCGACCGGCGGTCTCGGCGGCCAGTGCCTGCGAGAACCCGCGGACGCCGAACTTCGACGCCGAGTACGCGGTGCCGTCGCCGACGCCGCGCAGGGCGAGCGACGACGAGATCGTGACGACGCGGCCGTGCGTGGCCTCGAGGGCGGGCAGGGCGGCGCGCACGGTCGAGGCGGTGCCGATCAGGTTGACGCCGACGATCTGCTCCCACTTGCCGGACGAGATCGCGTCGATCGGGGCGGGGGTGTCGATGCCCGCGGCGGTGACGACGGCGTCGAGGCCGCCGTGCCGCTCGGCGGCGTCACGGACCGCCTGCTCGACGGCGTCGGTGTCCGAGACGTCCACGGCGACGGCGTCGACGCCCTCGGGGACGGCGTCGATCCGCAGGTCGAGGACGATCGGGGTGCCGCCGGCCTCGGTGACGGCGGCCACGACGGCGGCGCCGAGTCCGGAGGCGCCGCCGGTGACGAGGACGCGGCCGATGGGGGTGGTGGGGACGGGCATGGATGTCCTTTGTGTAGTGGAGCGGGAAGTGGTCGAGCAGGTGTGTGACGGCGGACGGACGCTCAGCCGACGCGTTCGATCGCGGCGGCGAGCCGGGTGGTCGACCGGCCCGGGTGGAACGGCACGGTGACGACGCGACCACCCCACTCGGCGAGGGTCGCCGTCTCGGGCAGTTCGCTCGCGGTGTAGTCGCCGCCCTTCGCCCAGACGTCCGGTCGGAAGCGGCGCAGGGCCTCGTCGGGGGTGGACTCGTCGAACACCACGACGGCGTCGACGCAGTCGAGCGCCAGGAGCAGCTCGACCCGGTCGTCCTGGGTCATGATCGGCCGGTCGGGGCCCTTCAGCGCGCGGACCGACGAGTCCGAGTTGAGGCACACGACCAGGCAGTCGCCGAGTGCACGGGCGGCCGACAGGGTGCGGGCGTGCCCGGCGTGCAGCAGGTCGAAGCAGCCTCCGGTCGCGACGACGGTGCCGCCGGCGCTCCGGACGTCGTGCACCAGGCGCATGGCGTCCCGGTCGGCCCCGGGCACGGCGAGCGGCGCGGGACCGTCGTCGGCGAACAGCGCGGTGACGCCACCGGCGGCCAGGTACTCGGACGCGGCGACCACCCCGGCGGAGACGGCGTCGGGGACGTCCGCCCCGGACGCCAGCGCGACGGCGACGCCCGCCGCGAGCCGGTCGCCGGCACCGCAGGGGTCCCCGGCGCTGACGGACGGAGCCGGCACGAAGCGGCTGTCGCCCTGGGCGTCGGCGAGCAGCGCGCCGCGGTCACCCATCGTCACGGCGACGGCGCCGGCCTGCCACTGCTCGACGAGCCGGGCGGCGGCGACGGTCGCGAAGGGCACACCGTGTCCCTCGACGTCGGTGAAGCGTCGTGCCTCGGCCGCGTTCGGGGTGGCCACCGTGGTGCCGGGGACGGGGGCGGCGCCCTTGGGGTGCGGGTCCCAGACCACCGGCAGGCGCTCGGCCGCACGGGTGAGGGCGTCACGGAGTGCCGGGGCAGCGGCGACCCCGCGGCCGTAGTCGGCGACGACGATCGCGTCGACGCCGTCGAGGGCGGCGATCATCGCGTCGGTGGCACCGGGCACGGGCGGGGTCGCGCAGCCCTCGTCGATCCGGACGAGGGCGTGGTCGACGACGCGCACGCGGGTCTTCACGGGGGTGGGGACGCCGGAGGGTCCGGCGACGATCGTGACCTCGGGGAGCAGGTCGCGGATCTCCTGGGCACGGCCGTCGTCGCTCAGGACGGTGACCAGGGTGACGTCGTGGCCGTCGCGGGCGAGCATCGTCGCGACGAGTCCGGCACCACCGGCGCGGCGGTCGTCGGTGGCGACGTCCACCACGGGGACGGGGGCGTCCGGGCTCAGGCGCTCGCTCGTGCCGGACACGTCGACGTCGAGCAGGGTGTCCCCGACGACGGCGATGCGGAAGCGCGGAGAGGCGGCACGGCCACCGGCAGCACCGGAACGCGGAGCGACGGCAGCGGGCCCGCTCATCGACGGCCCCCGCGACGCAGCGTCGGCTCCATCGCCTTGCAGAGCGCGTGCACCAGGACGAGCTGCGCCTCCTGCACGTTGGCGGACGGCCCCTCGATGCAGATCGCGTCGTCGACCAGGTCGGCGAGCGGGTTCGGCCCGGAGCCGGTCAGCGCGAGGGAGCGGGCACCCACGGCACGTGCGGCCTCGGCGGCCCGCAGCAGGTTCGGGCTCTTGCCACTCGTCGACAGCAGCACGAGGACGTCGCCGGCCCGGGCGTGCGCCGACACCTGCCGCGCGAACACCTGGTCGTAGCCGTAGTCGTTCCCGATGGCGGTCACGGCGGAGGTCTCGGCGTGCAGCGAGATGGCCGAGTACGCCGGTCGGTCGCCTTCGAAGCGGCCGGTGAGCTCGGACGTCAGGTGCTGCGCCTCGGCAGCGGAGCCGCCGTTGCCCGCGGCGAGCAGCCGACGCCCGGCGACGAGCCGCCCGGCGATGTCGTCCGCCCACTCGGCGATGTGGTCCCGGTGGTCGACGAGGGAGGCGATCACGGGGACCGACGCCGCGACGTGGTCGACGACGACGCGGGCGCTGTCCGTGACGGCGCGGTCCTCGAGCCCGGTCTGCTGGTCGATGGTCATCGTGCGGTCCTCTCCGTCGACTGCGCGGCGCGGGTGACCCGGCCGGCGTGGGTGGTGCGCGAGCGGCCGGCGGCGGGCCCGGTGGTGCTGGCGGACGAGGTCGTGCCGGCGAGCAGGCGCTCGTAGACGCGCTCGCTGTCGGCCGCGACCTTCTGCCAGGTGTAGCGGGACTCGGCGCGCTGTCGACCGGCTCGGCCGTACGCCTCGCGGCGCTCCGGGTCGTCGAGCAGTGCGCCGACGGCCTCGGCCACCGCGGTCTCGTCGCGCGGCGGCACGTGCAGGCCGGTGGCGTCCTCGACGACGGTGTCGATGAGCCCGCCGACGCTCGACGCGACCACCGGGCGGCCGCAGGCCATCGCCTCGAGCGGCACGATGCCGAACGGCTCGTACCAGGGGGCGCAGACGACGACGTCGGCGCTGCGGTAGACGGCGGGCATGTCGTGCTGCCCGAGCTGCCCGCGGAACGTCACGTGGTCGCGCACGCCGAGCGACCGGGCGAGTGCGTCGAGGCGCTGGTACTCGGGGTCGTCCACCAGGTCGGCACCGGCGACACCGGCACCGCCCACGACGACGAGTTCGACGTCACGGCCCTGTTCGACGAGCGCGGCGAGTGCGGCGATCGTCGTCCCGACGCCCTTCCGCTGCACGAGTCGCGAGGCGGTGAGCACCCGGAGCGGACGGTCGCGCTGCTCGACGGGGCCGTCCGGACGGAAGAGCGACACGTCGACGCCGCACGGCACCACGGAGATGCGGTGCAGCGGGACACCGAGGGCCTTGAGCTCGAACGCCTCGTCCGAGCAGGTCGCGACGACCTGGTCGACGCTCCGGCCGACGGCGGGTTCGACCCACTCGCGCTCGGCTGGGCTGGTGTCCGCGGCACCCTGGTGCCGGCGCTTCACGACACCCAGGGCGTGGAAGGTCTGCACCACCGGGATCCGCACCCCACCGGTCCGGGCCTGCACCTGCGTCACCGCGTCGAGGGCGGCGTGGCCCGACATCCAGAAGTGCGCGTGCACCACGTCGGGACGGTCGAGGAACCACTCGGCGGCGAGCACCGACGCGAACGTCCCCATGAACGGGAACAGCTCGTCCTTCGGCACGGCACGCGCGGGACCGGCGTCGACGTGCACGACGTCCACACCGGGGCGCAGGGGCACGCGGACGGGCTGCGACGCGTCGTCGCGTCGCGTGTAGACGGTCACGTGGTGGCCGCGGTCGGCCAGTGCACCGGACAGTTCGGCGACGTGGACGTTCTGCCCACCGGCGTCGACCCCGCCGAGCACGGCGAGCGGACTCGCGTGCTCGGACACCATGGCGATCTTCATCGCAGGCTCCCTTCGAGCGCGGCTCCCGCCGCACGGTTCCGTCGCGCACCGCGCGCGACGGCGTCGTCGAGCAGGTCGTCCCAGTCGGCCAGGAACCGACCGAGCGCGTGCCGTGCGAGCACGGCCTCACGCGCCACGAGCCCCCGTCGGCGCGCCTCGTCCGGGTCCTCCAGCAGCAGCCTGGAGGCCCGCACCAGCTCCTCGACGTCGGTCGCGATCGCCCCGGCCTCACCCGGGACCGTGCGGGCCGCGTCCGTCGTCGCGAGCACCAGGACCGGCATGGCCATGTGCATCGACTCGATGAGCGACAGGCCGAGCGAGGTCCAGCGGTTCGGGTGCACGTAGGCCCGCCGTTCGGCCAGCGCCGCGTGCATGGGGTCGGCCTTGACATCGCCCTGCGCGACCACGCGGTCGCCGAAGCCGAGCTCCGGCAGCCGTTCGGTGCCGATGCCCCAGACGTCGACCGGGGCGACCTCGGCGAAGCGGGGGAGCAGGTCGGTGCCGACGACACGGTTGCGCCGGACGGGTTCGTTGATCACGACGCCGAGGCGCTCGAGCGCACCGGTGTACAGCGGGCCGGGGTCGACGACGCCGTGCTCGACGACGGTGGTCCGGGTGGTGCCGCAGTCCCACATCAGGGCGTTCCAGTGCGTCACGTGCGCGATCGTCAGGTCGTCGCGGTCACGCATCGGGTGCAGGCTGTTCGGCACGTCGACCCGGGGGGCGTTGTGCTCCACGAAGACGATCGGGACGTCACGGCCGCCGAGCAGACGACGGGCTTCCTCGAGCTCCTCGGTGCGCTGCAGGACGACCACGTCGACCTCGGCCTCGGCGACGTCGGCCGGGTCGATCTCGATCGCGGAGTCCGGCCAGGCGCGGCCGCCGCGGCCGAGTCCCCAGGCGTCGCGCGCCGGGGTGGTCGGGATGAGGTACTCGTGCTGGCCGCGGACGAAGGCGTCCATCCAGCCGCCGTGCACGTGCCACACGAGGATCCGCATGCAGGGCCTTCCGGTCGGTGTCGATGAGGTCGCTCCCCACCGCCGCCGGAGCAGCAGGAGAAGGAGCAGGAGAAGCAGTGGCGCACGCTACGCAGCGCCTTCTGGGCCGCCCCGCAGACTTCTCCGATCAGTCCGCGAAACGCGGTCGAGGAGCCGCTCGTGGGCCTCCAGGACGTCCGCGATGCGCACTCCGGACAGGCACGGGTGGCCGGGGACCGGGCACTCGCGAGCGCGGCTGAGCCGGCACGGTGCGGCCTGGTCGCCGAGCAGTTCGACCAGCGGGGCGTACGGCGCCCACTTCACGGCGGGGACGACGGGCGAGAACAGGCTCACGATGGGCGCCCCGACGGCCGCGGCGAGGTGGGCCGGACCGGTGTTCCCGACGACGACGACCTCGGCGCCGGCGAGGACGGCCGCGAGTTCGGCGGGGCTGGTGCGTCCGCCGAGGTCGATGCCGGTGTCGCCCGCCACGGCGGCGGTCAGTGCGCGTTCGCCGGGGGAGCCGGTGACGACGACGGGGACGCCGCGCTCGGCGTAGGCGGCGACGAGCGCACGGTGGTGGGACTCCGGCCACGACCGTGCCGGGACGCTGGCTCCGGGGTGGACGACCACGTAGCGGTCGAGACCGGCCACGGGCGGGGGCGGGACGGCGTCGTGGCGCACCGCGAGCCTCCCGTCGTCGTCCGGCGGCAGCCGGAACCCGGCCGCCTCGGCGATCCGCAGCGCGCGCTCGGGCTCGGGGAGGTCCTCGGGCAGGTCCTCGCCGGGGCGCAGCCGCACGTCGAGCAGCGACCCGGGGTGGTCGACCGAGGCCCCGGAGACCCGGGGGACCCCGGCCAGGCGCAGGAGCAGCGCGAGGGGCAGGGGCGACTGGTGGAAGGACGTCAGGACGACGGCCTCGTCGGGCTGTTCCTCGGCGACCAGCGCGCGGAACTCGGCGAGCAGGGCGTCGTCGATCGGGCGTGCGGTCTCGGTGACCCACGGTGCCGCCCACACCCGCACCCGGTCGATGCCGGGCAGCAGGTCGGCGGCCGGCGCCCCCTGCGGTCCGCACAGCATCGTCACGTGCGCGGCACCGGCGGCGATCGCGCGGACCGCGGGGCCGGCGACCAGGACGTCGCCGAAGGAGTCGAGTCGGGCGACGAGGACGCGCCGACCGGCGTTCACGCCCGGTCCGCCACGCTGCCGACGTGCTCGAGCACCAGGGTGACGGCCTCGTCCAGGTCCGCGGCGACGGTGTCGGCCTCGTCGATCTCCTGGGCGCGGGTGCGCGGGGTGGGCACGAGGATCCCCTGCGCGCCGGCGTTCCGGGCGGCCTGGACGTCGGCGCCGATGTCACCGACGACGACGATCGACTCCGGCGGGATGCCGAGCCGCTCGGCGGCGTCGAGGACCATCCCGGGCCGGGGCTTCCGGCAGGCGCAGTCGTCGCCGGCGTCGTGCGGGCAGACGCACCACACGTCGAACGGGCCGACGAGCTCGTCGACCCGGGCGTTGGTGGCGTCGACCTGTTCGCGCGTGGCCATGCCCTTCGCGATCACCGACTGGTTCGTGACGACGCCGAGCTGCAACCCGGCGGCACGCGCCCGGTCGACGGCGCGGCGGGCACCGGGGACGGGGACGACCAGGTGCGGGTCGGCGTTGTACGGGACGTCCACCACCAGGGTGTCGTCGCGGTCGAGGAGCAGGCCGCGGATGACGCGGTCCGGTGCGAGGGCCATGCTCCGTGACTACCGGTCCACGGCCGGGGACCGCCCCAGGAAGAGCCGCGGAGCGCGGTCCCGGCAGGACCGTCAGCCTGTCGGGTCTACCGTCGCGGCGGTGACCGCCCTCGAGAACCTGCCCGACCCCGACGGACGCCCGGAACTGCTCGTCCTCCGTGCCATCAAGCTCGGCGACCTGCTCGTCGCTGTCCCCGCACTGCACGCGCTCCGCCGCGCGTTCCCCGACCACCGCATCACCCTGGCCACCACGGCGTGGCTGGCGCCGGTCGTCGAACTCGTGCCGGCGGTGGACGTCCACCTGGCCCAGCACGGTCTCGACCACCCGATCGCGGTGCCGCACGGTGCCGTCGACATCGCCGTCAACCTGCACGGCGCCGGCCCGGAGTCCTCGGACCTCGTCGCCGCGCTCGCCCCGCGCCGGGTCATCGGGCACGCCGACCCGACCCACGACTACCAGGGCCCGGAGTGGCCGGACGACGTGCACGAGCGCGACCGCTGGGCGGACCTGCTCACGTGGCACGGCATCCAGGCGGACGCCACCGAGGTGCACATCGACCGCCCCGCCGAGCCGCCGGTGGTCGCCGACGCGGCCGTCGTGCACGTGGGCGCCTTCCACGGTGCGCGGCACTGGCCGACGGACCGCTTCGCCGACGTGGTGCGCGGACTGCGTGCGCGCGGTGCCGACGTGGTCCTGACAGGAGGCTCGGACGACGTCGTGCGCGCCCGTGCCGTCGCCGACGCGGCTGGCCTGGCGCCGGAGGCGGTCCTGGCCGGCACCCTGGACCTGCAGGCCTTCGCCGCGGTGATCGCCGCGGCGCGGCTCGTCGTCACGGTCGACACCGGCGCTGCGCACCTGGCGACCGCGTACGGGGTGCCGTCGGTCGTGCTGTTCGGCCCGGCCCCGCCCGAGGCGTGGGGCCCGCCGTCGACCGGTCCGCACATCGTGCTCACCGACGCCTCGGTCCGTCGCGGCGACGTCTTCGCCGAGGACCCGGACCCGGCGATCCTGGCCGTGACCGCGGACGACGTGCTCGGCGCGGTGGACCGGCTCCGGGTGACCGCTCAGGCGGCCGGGCGGTAGCGTCGACCGAGAGCCACCCGGACCTGCCGGACGCTCGGAGGGAGTCCTTCGTGTTCGAAGCCGCGAACATCCGTGACTGGATCGGTCTGCCGGTCGTCGACGAGGCCGACGACAAGGTCGGCACGCTCGAGAGCATCTACTACGACACCGCCACGTCCGAGCCGGCGTTCGGTGCCCTGACCACCGGCATGGTCGGGTTCCAGAAGCTCGTCTTCGTCCCGCTGTTCGGCGCCACCGTCGCCCCGAAGCACCTGCGTGTGACGTTCCCGAAGAAGCTCGTCAAGGACGCCCCGTCGATCTCGACCGATGGCGAACTCGACGCCGCGACCGAGCCCGAGCTGTTCCAGCACTACGGGCTGGAGTACCGCACCGGCAGCGGTGGCGAACGCCGACTCGGACGCCGCTGAGCCCGTCCCGCCCCACCCGACCGACCCCACCCGACCGACCGATCCGCCGCACCCGCCCGGAGGCCGCAACTGCTCCGCACCGCCCGTACGACGCTGCTCGCCGCCATGGCGGCGGTCGCCGTCGTCGGGCTGGTGGTGGCCGGGGTCGCGGCACCGGGGCCGGTGGAACGGGCGTCGGCCGCGCCGATGTGGCCCGTCCCGCAGCCCTACCCGGTGCCGGACGACCCCACCGAATCGCTCGCCGACCTCCCGCCCGGCAGCGAGTACGTCGCCCTCGGCGACTCGTACTCCGCCGGCTACGGCCTCGGCGACCGGACCCGGCTGCCCACGAGCGCGTGCGTGCAGTCGGCCCGTGACTACCCGCACCGGCTCGCGGCGCGGTTCGGCCTCGACCTGACCGACGTCACGTGTGCGGGCGCCACCAGCGAGGACGTCACGACCGGACACCAGTTCACGGGCGTCCCCCCGCAGATCGAGTCGCTGTCGTCGCGCACCCGGCTCGTGACCCTGACCATCGGCGGCAACGACGCGGACCTGTTCGGCACCGCCGCGTCGTGCCTGGCGATCTCGGCCGACGGCCCGGTGTTCTCCGGACGTGACGCGCCGTCGTGCGAGAGCACGCTCGTGCAGGACGGTGAGGACCAGCTCAGCGTGAAGATCCAGTCGCGGGTCGCGCTCGGGATCGCCGACACCCTCGCAGCGGTGCAACGGGCCGCGCCGAACGCCGTCGTCGTGTTCCTCGGGTACCCGGCGATCTTCCCGGACGCCGAGCACACCCCGGCGAAGGGCTGCTTCCGCTCGGCGCTCGACCTCGGCACGCTCGCGGGATCGTTCCCCTCGGACACCTTCCCGTTCACCGACGACGACGTGGCGTACCTCCACGGCGTCCAGGAGGAGCTCGACGCCGTGTCCGCATCCGCCGCCGACGCCGCCGGGGTGCGGTTCGTCGACGTCCTCGAACGCACCGAGGCCCACTCGGCCTGCGCCCCGGCGGACGAACGCTACGTCGCCGGCGTCAGCCTGACCGGCTCGAGCGACCTGCGACGCATCGACCTCAAGGCCGGCGCCCTGCACCCGAACGGCCGCGGTGTCGCGTACCTCACCGACCAGATGGCCGACGCGATCCGGGAACTCGCCGGCTGACCCGTCCGGACCCCGCGCTGTCCGTGTGCGCCGCCGGAGGGACGACACACACCGGAGCCGCCGTCTCACGGACGACGTCGTGGAGCAGTGCGCCGGACAACACCCGCACGTGCCCCCGTCCGAGCACCACGAGCGACGCCCGCCGGGTGCGCGATGCGATGGCGTGCCCCGGGTGCCCCTCGACGAGCAGCGGCCGGATCCGTACTGCAGGGAACCGCGCGGTCAGGTCCTCGGTGACCCGCTGCAGCAGTTCGGCGTTCCGGGCGCGCCACCGCAGGGGATCCTCGGCGAAGTCGGTGAGCCCGGTCCGGGTCAGCACGGGCATCTCCCACGCCCGGAGCAGCGTCAGTCGTCGGTGCAGCCGGACGGCCTCGGCCACGGCGATCGAGACGGCCCGTTCGTCGATCGGTTCCTCGACGGCCAGCACCACGTCGCCGTCGATCGGGTGCGGTCCCTCGGGGACGATCACGGTCGGCACGGCCGCACGGACCGCGACCCGCGCCGGGTCGCCGCCGGCGGTCGAACCCCGTCGGCTCCGGAAGGTCCCGATCACCAGGAGGTCACCGCCGTCGGACTCCTCGACCAGGGCGGTGGCGAACGGCCCCGCGTGCCGGTGCACCTCGACGGTCACTCCGGGCAGGGCGGCGCGCGCGGCCTCAGCCAGGCGGTCGGCGACCGGTCCGGGGCCCTCGATCGCCGGGTCGGCACCGATGATCCGGATCCGCTCGATCCCGCTGTCCGCGCGGGCGGCGATCCACCGCAGCGCCTCGTCGTGCGGCATCGCGGCGTCCGCGGCCAGCGTCACCGTCGTCCATCGTTCGTCCATCCCGATCGGCCTCCTCCATCGCAGGTCCTCCGGGGGCGTCACACGGCGCTCCGTGCGCCACAGGGTACTCCCGGCGCGGACGTGGGGAACCGGCGGTGGAACCGGGCACGTCGGTTGGTGCGCGGCGTGTGTGTGGTGATCCGGGCCTCCCGGCCGGGTCTGCGTAGTCTCGGGACGTGGTCGTGAGCGCCGGACTGTTGCTGCACCGGACCGGTCCGTCCGGGCCCGAGGTCTTCCTCGCGCACATGGGCGGGCCGTTCTGGCGGAGCCGGCCGCGTGGCTGGTCGATCCCGAAGGGGCTGGTCGAGGCGGGCGAGGAGCCGCTCGGCACCGCGCTGCGCGAGTTCGCCGAGGAGATCGGCGTGCCCGCACCGGTGAACGCGGCCGACCTGACCGACCTGGGGGAGTTCCGGCAGGCGTCGGGCAAGCGCGTGCGGGTCTTCGCGGCACGGGCGTCGGAGTTCTCGGTCGACACCGTGCGGAGCAACACCGTGCGGCTCGAGCTCCCGCGTGGGTCGGGGCGGTTCGTGGAGGTGCCCGAGGTGGACGACGCACGGTGGGTCGGCCTCGACGAGGCGCGGGAGCTGGTGGTCGCCGGCCAGGTCGCTGCGCTCGACGCCCTGGTGGCGCGCGGTTCCTGACGCGCCGACCATTTTCGTCGAGGGGTCACGAACTGTCGTCCGGCGGCCCTCCATCCGACACTTCTCGGCCACCCGGCGACCGGCACGCGGCAGGTCGTGACCACTCGGCGAGACCTTCTCGGCTGTGTCGGACACCGGACACGAGCCGCGCCCGCTGGATAGTCTGAGGGGGTGTCGGGTTCTCCGGCGCCACAGTAGGGGAGCACACATGCGGCGCTGGCGCGCGGTCACGGCTGGGCTGACGGCCCTGGCACTCGGAGCAGGACTCGCGATCGGCGGCGCGACGAGTGCGTCGGCGGAGCCGGTCGGCAACTGGGGGACCTTCACCCTCAGCGGAGCGAGCCGGGCCTACACCGGCACGATGACGCTCGCCGGGTTCCCCGAGACGACCTTCACGTCGGACTCCCGGCAGTCGACCGTCGTCAGCGGGGCATCGACCTGGCAGTCGGCGTCGACCCCGTCGGGCGCGGTCTACGGGACGAGCCGCGGCAAGACCTACATGAACCAGCGGCCGAACGTCGACTCGCCCACGACCGGCGCCTCGACGACCACCTACACGTTCGCCGAGCCGACGCCGGGTGCCCAGAGCTGGTCGTTCGTGCTCGGCGACGTCGATGCCGATCGGGCGACCATCTCGGCCACCGTCTCCGGGGGCGGTGCCGCGACCGCGGAGCAGCTCGGCTACGTGAGCTCCTACAACTCGTGCTCGGCGGCCGTCGCCGGAGGGCCGTCGTGCACCGCCGACCCCGACGGCACGACCGGGCAGGACCGGCCCACCTGGGACCCGGCCACCCGGACCCTCACGGGCAACACCGGCGCGGTCGACACCGCCGGTGCGACGGCCTGGTTCACGCCGACCGTGTCGCTCACCAGCCTGACGATCACGTACCAGCAGCGCAGCGGGTTCCCGGTGTACCAGACCTGGTTCGCCAACCGCACCGCCGCGATCACCGGCACGGCGACCCTCGACGGAGCGCCGATCCCCGGGGCGATCGTCCGTGTCACCGCTCCGCGCGGCACCGTCTACACGACGACGACCAACCCCGACGGCACCTACGCGTTCCCGCAGCTGCCGGTCATCGCGAACTACCGCGTCGAGATCACCCCGCCGGACGGCGCCGAGGGTCCTGACCAGCCCACGAGGGTCTCCCTCGCCCAGGCAGGCTCACCGGGCGGCGTGGACCAGCAGGCCGACTTCGCGTTCACGTCGCCGGAGGACACCGTGTCGGTCATCGGCACCGTGGTCGACGAGGACGGCCGACCGGTCTCGAACCTCGAGGTCGTCATCACCGACCCGGACTCCGGGGACGTCCTCGTCGACACCACGACGAACAGCGACGGCGTCTACACCGGCTCGGACCTGCCGGCGGACACCGACCTCGACGTGTCCGTCGCCGACGAGCCACCCGTGACCATCACGACCGGCGACGTCGACGCGGCACCCGCGGTCCCCGACGAGATCGACGCCCCGGCCGCCGTCGTCGCGACGGTCGCGGGTGTGGTCTCGCTCGACGGTGCACCCGTGCCCGCCGGAGCGGTGGTCGAGCTCCTCGACGGCACGGGCCCTGTGGTCGCATCGACGGAGACCGATGCGGACGGTCGCTACGTCTTCGCCACCGCGGCCGGCACGTACACCGTCCGGACCGAACGGCCGGAGCCGGGGGCGACCGGGGCGACCTCGAACACCGGTGTGACGGCCGTCGCCGCCGAGCGCGCTGCGTCCGACCTGCCGTTCGCCTCCGCAGCCCCCGCAGCCGAGGTCACGACCGACCAGCCCGGCACGGTCGCCGACACGAACGGCGAACCGGTTCCGGACGTCGAGGTCGTCGCGACTCCGACGGACCCACAGTCCGGCGAACCCGTGTCGGTCGTGACGAACGACGACGGTGCGTTCGACCTGACCGGCCTGGAGCCCACGACCGAGTACGTCGTCTCGGTCGACGTCGAGGGGGCCGAGACGGCGACCGTCGTCACCCCGGAGTCCGGGGCCGCGACGCCGCTGGCGTTCGTGGTGCGGGCCGCGGCGGGTCCGGCGCCGGCTCCAGCTCCGTCGCCGTCGCCGTCGCCGAGTGGCTCTCCTTCGGCGGCTCCGACCGGCCCCGCTGCCGGCTCGGGCTCGGGCTCTGGCTCCGCGCCGGTGTCGGGCCAGGGCGACGCGGGGGACGGTGGACCGCTGGCGTACACGGGGGCGGACCTCGGGCCGGGGCTCATCGCCGCCGGGGTGCTCCTGCTGATCGGGGCGGCCCTGCTGACCTACCGCGCGGTTCGCAACCGCCGCCGCACGGACCACCTGCAGGACTGACCAGGCTGCGGCCGCGGTGGCGGCGGCCGCAGCGGTCGCGGTCGCACAACACGCCGCCCGCGGCCGCCGAGGGGCCACGAACCGTCGCCCGCCGACCCGCCAGACGACAGTTCGTGCGACCCCGACGCACCGCCAACGGCATGTCGTGACCACTCAGCGCCGGGCCGCACGCCTTCGTCGCGGTCGCACAACACGCCGCCCGCCTCCACCGAGTGGTCGCAAACCGTCGCCCGCCGACCCGCCAGACGACAGTTCGAGCGACCCCGACGCCCGACCAACGGCATGTCGTGACCACTCGAGGCCCGGGCACCGCGCGCGTCCCCGCAGCCGCACGACATGCCCCCCACGTCCGCCGAGGGGTCAGAAACCGTCGCCCGCCGACGCGTCAGGCGACAGTTCGTGCGACCCCGACGCCACGCCAACGGCATGTCGCGACCACTCGGCGAACGCACCCGCGCCCGCGGCCCGGGCACCGCACCGCCCCTACCGCGTCCGCGGCCGCCGCACCGAACCCGTGACGACACCGATCGACCCCGTGACCGTCTGGATCGCCCGCCCGACGACCGGCACGGACGTGGTGACGACCGCGAGCGACGACGTGATGGCCTCGATGGACGAGGTCGACAGGTGCTCCTGCGCGTGCGAGTGCACCGGGAACCCACGGCGCGCCAGCACGACGACCCCGAGCGCCCCGACCAGCACCGCGGCACCGGCGAACGGCAGGTACTGCAGCCCGACGATCCCGAGGGCCTGCCCGCCGAACGCCGCACCACCGGCGATGCCGATGTTCGACGCCCCGTTGACCAGCGCGCCGGCGATGTCGGGGGAGACGCCTCCGGCACGGATCGCCGCGGCCATGAAGAGCGTGCCGGTCGTGCCGTTCGCGGCCATCCAGATGCCCGCGACGACCATCGTCCCGATCAGGGAGCCGTGCACGAACGGCATCGTCGCGAAGGCCACGACCATCACGGCGACCGAGGCGATCAGCGTCTGCCGGGGCGCACGGTCGACGAACATGCCGGCGAGCCAGAGCCCGACGACACCGGTGCCACCGAGCACGAGCAGCGCCCCGCTGACCATGCCGGCGTCGAGCCCGGCGTCGATCGCGTACGGCCCGATGTAGGTGTAGACGACGTAGTGCCCGCCGAACAGCAGCATGTCGGCGATCACGACGGACAGCAGTCCGGTGCGCGCCCAGGCCTTCGGCGACCCGATGTGCGGCGACGAGGCACCGCGGACGGCGGGGAGGAACAGCAGGGCGACGACCGCGAGTGCCGCTGCGGCGACCCCGACGGAGAACACGGCCTGGCGCCAGCCGATGTGCTGTGCGACCCAGGTCGCGACGGGCACACCGAGCACGAACCCGAGCGAGCTGCCCGAGTACACGAACGCGATCGCGCGCCCAGCCAGCCGCGGTGGCACGATCCGGGTGGCGTACGCCGAGGCGACCGAGAAGAACAGCGCGTGCGCGATGCCGCCGACGACGCGTCCGGCGCAGACGACCGCGAAGGACGGCGCGAACGCGACCATCAGGTTCGACACGGTGTAGCCGACGAGCGTGGCGACGAGCACGGTCTTGCGGGGCAGCTTCGCGGTGAACGCGGTGAGCGGCAGCGCGAGGAGCGCGACGGCCGCGGCGTACACGGTGATGACGATGCCCATGGTGGCCTCGGTCACGCCGAGGTCGGCGCTCATCGTGCCGAGCAGCCCGACGGGCATGAGCTCGGTGGTGATGGCGAAGAACGTGGCCAGTCCGAGCACGGCGATGCCGACGATGGACTGGCTGGTGACGGTGATCGGCCGCGTGTGGGTCGACACGGCCGAGGTGGTGGTGTTGGTGGACACGCTGCTGACCTCCTCCGAGGCACGGTGGAGCGCGCGACGATGCCGATCGTTCTGACGGCAGTGACCGGGAGGGTCTGCGGGGCGCGCTCGCTGGCGGATGTGGATGATGTGGGTACGACTCCACGACGAGTGCGCTCATCCAGTGTTGCACGATGGAACGACTCTCGCGAGGGCATCCAGCAAATACATCGGAGCGCTCCAACGAAACACTCAGGTACTGATCGCCCGCTCAGTACTCGTTCGTCACCCGGCCCTGGACCCCGCCGCCGCGCAGCTCGATCGTCAACGTGCCGCTCCTGGACTGCGCCGACATCGACACCGACCCGTGCAGCGCCGCCTGCCGCGGGAAGCACGCCGTCGACGACTCGATGCGGTCCGCCGTCGCCACGAGACAGATCGTCGACCGGTCGGTCCCGATGCCGGCCCAGACGTTCCAGGGGGTCTCGGCGGTCCCGCCGTCGAGCGCCCGGTTCGTGAAGACGAGTCGCGTCGTGTGCAGGCTCACCGGCGCAGCGACCGGCCCCGGCAGCTGGTCGGCGTACGTCTGCGGGACGTCGAGCAGCTGTTCGAGCGTGATCGTCCCCGCTGTCGGCGTGACGCTCGGCGCCGCGGCGACGTCCGGTCGCGCGGTCCCGACGAGCGTCCCGGCGGCGAACGCGACGCCCACCGCGGCAGCCGCGCCGCCCGCGATCCAGGCGCGTGGTCGCTCCGTCCACAACCACCGCCGCCACCGGGTCCGTCCGGTCGGCTCGGCCTGGAGGCCCGGCTCGTTCCCGCCGTCGCCCCGCGCGTCGTCGACGTGGTCGCCCCCACCGCCGTCGGTCGCCTCCGACACGTCGGCTCCGGCAGGCACCGCCGCCGCGCCGGCGGGCAAGGACACGACCGCCGCGTCAGCGGGCGAGGACACGGGCACCGGCACGGGCCCTGGACCCGATCGCGTCGCGGACGGGACGGACGTGCGGACCGGACCCGGGCCTCCCGGCAGGAGATCCCGCGCCGTCGCGACCGCACGCACGCGGGGTCGTCGTCCGCGTTCCAGGTCCTGTAGTGCGATCCGGGCGCGCGCCGCGTCCGCCGGGCTCGATCCTGCTCCCCAGGCGACGGCCTCGAGCCGTGCCCGTTCCGCTGCCACGTCGTCGTGGGCCATGCGCACTCCCGCTCTGCCGGTCGCGTGGACAGGTCCATCGTGGCACCGCCGAGCCGTGCGCGCGCACCCAGAACGAGGGAGTAGGCGTGGTGCATGAGCACCGACCCCATGCCGCAGCACGACGCCGACGCCGAGACCCTCGAGCCGCTGAGCCACGACACCCAGTCCGGCGAGGCCGACTACGTCGCGACCAGCCCCGGCGGCGCCGGCACGGAACGTCACGTACCGACCGCCGACGAGGAGCAGGGCCGCGGCACCGAGTACGACCCGGTCGACCAGGGACCGCAGCAGGAGGGCCAGGGCGGCTAGCGGACCACCCGTCGCAGCACGGCGCGTTCGCCGGAGGTCCAGGCCGCACTCGTCACGACGTACAGAGCGGCGGCGAGCGGTGCGATCGCCGCGAACACGACCGTGACGAACGGCATGTACCGACCCACGGCGGCGGTCGCGGCGGCGCCGGGGATGCCCGGCTCCGGTGCCGGCACCGGGTTCCAGTGCGCGTTCGACCGGCGGCTGAGCTCGACGACGACCGCGAGCACCGCGAGCAGGACCAGCACCACCCAGGCGTGCACCCACAGCGGCGACGTCAGGGTGACGACGAGCGAGTGGCCGAGTGGGACCCCGACGAGCGTCGCCTCCAGCAGGGCGTTCGTGGTGCCGCCGATCGAGGCGTGCGTGAACAGGGCGTAGACGAGCGACACGACGGGTGCCTGCGCCAGGACGGGCAGGCAGCCGGCCAGCGGCGAGACCTTCTCGTCGGTGTACAGCTGCTGCATCGCCCGCTGCAGGCGCTGGGTGTCGCGGCCGTACCGCTTCCGCAGCGCCGCGAGCTGTGGTGCGAGGCGCCGGCGGTCCCGCTCGGCCCGCACCTGCAGCACGGACAGCGGGACGAGCACCAGGCGGACGGCCAGGGTGAGGAGCACGACGGCGATCGCCGCGGCGAACGAGCCGGCGACGGGGGAGAGCGCCGCGGTGAGGGCGGTGACGAGGTCCGCGCCGCCGTGCAGCAGCGGGCCGACGAGGGGCAGGGTGGACAGGTCCATGACGGTTCCGATCGGTGGTGGGTCAGCGGGGTGCGCGAGCGGCCCGGCCACCGGTCGGTGGTCAGGCCGGGGTCGCAACCCCCGGTGCCCGTGAGCGGACGTGGCCGTCGGCGTCGGGGTGGCTCCACCCGATCCGGGTGACCAGGTCGGGTACCGCCGACCGGTCCGACACGGACGCCGATCCGACCCCGAGGACGGCTGCCAGCACCGCGACGAGCAGCCGGGCGACGACGACGGTCACGGCGACCGCGGTCAGCCCGAGTGCCGCCACGGCCAGCAGGGGCAGCACCCCGGCGGCCGGGTCGCCGAGCACCAGCGCGGCGGTGGCGCGGAGCAGCAGCAGGACGGCGGTCATGGTCCGTTCAGCGTAACGCCCGCGTGCCGTCGAGGACCGGAAGGTGCGGCGGGGGAGGATCACGGCATGACCGCAGGTTCGCCGAGCACCCCAGCGACCGTCGCGCTCGAGGCGGCCGGGGTCTCGTACACGCCACACGTGTACGAGCACCACGAGAGCGCCACCAACTTCGGAGAAGAGGCGGCCGCCGCCCTCGGGCTGCGCGAGGAGCAGGTCTTCAAGACCCTCGTCGTCTCCGTCGACGGCACCCTCGCCGTCGCGATCGTGCCGGTGGCGAACCGGCTCGACCTCAAGGCGATCGCCGCCGCGGTCGGCGGCAAGAAGGCGACGCTGGCCGATCCCACCCTCGCCGAGAAGCGCACGGGCTACGTGGTCGGCGGCATCAGCCCGGTCGGCCAGAAGACCCGGCTCCGCACCGTCCTCGACGAGTCGGCGCTGTCGTACGCGAGCATCTTCGTGTCCGGCGGACGTCGCGGCTTCGACGTCGAGGTGGCACCGGCGGACCTCGCGCGGATCACCGAGGCGGTCGCCGCACCGATCGCGCGGACCTGAGTCGAGTCGCCGCAAGTTTTTTCGGCACCCGGGAATGACCCGGGCCCTCCTGCGTTGCATTGAGTCGAAGGCACTCAAGTTCCCCAGGAGGTCCCTTTGCCAGAGACGTTCGGCCCGACCGGTAGCAACGACTCGTTCGACGAGTTCCTCGCCCGCCTGCTCGCGGCACAGCGCACCGGTGACCAGCAGCGCGTCCGCGCGTTCGGTCGACCGGTCGACATCACCCGGCTGCTCAGCCGCCGGACCCACGAGCTGCTCCAGCACACCGCCGAGTACGCGGTCGCGCAGGGGCAGCGCGAGATCGACGCACTGCACATCCTGCACGTGCTCGTCCGCACCGAACCGTTCGACGCCGTCGTGCGTTCCGCCGGGGTCGATCCCCAGCGACTCGCCGAGGAGATCGAGCAGCGCCTGCCGATGGCGCACGAGCCGCTCACCGAGCAGACCGGCCGCCCGGCGCTGACCGCCACCGCCCAGCGCATCCTCGTCGAGGCGACGCAGGCCGCGCGGGGCTTCGGCAGCACCTACACCGACCCCGAGCACGTCTTCTTCGCGCTCGTGATGGACCAGGAGACCGTGACCGGCCAGCTGCTCGCCAGCGCCGGGATCACCCCGCAGGTCATGCAGGACTACGCCCAGCAGGCCGCGGCAGCAGCACGAGAGGGGCGCCCCATGCCAGGAACGAACGACGCCGTCGGCACCGACCAGGCCACCGACAGCGACACCCCGACGCTCGACCAGTTCGGCACCGACCTGACCGAGCGCGCCCGTGACGGGCACGTCGACCCGGTGATCGGCCGCGCCGACGAGATCGAGCAGACCGTCGAGATCCTGCTCCGCCGCACCAAGAACAACCCGGTGCTGATCGGTGAGCCCGGCGTCGGCAAGACCGCGATCGTCGAGGGCCTCGCCCAGCGCATCGTCGACGGTGACGTCCCCGCCCTGCTCCAGGGCAAGCGGGTCGTCGCGCTCGACCTGCCCGGCATGCTCTCCGGCACCCGCTACCGCGGCGACTTCGAGGAGCGCCTCACCAAGGCGATGGACGAGATCGCGGCGCACGCCGACGAGCTCATCGTCTTCGTCGACGAGCTCCACACCGTGGTCGGCGCCGGTGGCGGCGGCGAGGGCGGCTCGATGGACGCCGGCAACATCCTCAAGCCCCGGCTCGCCCGCGGCGACCTGCACCTGGTCGGCGCGACCACGCTCAACGAGTACCGCCGGATCGAGAAGGACGCCGCGCTCGAGCGCCGGTTCCAGCCCGTCACGGTGGGGGAGCCGAACGTCGAGGACGCCGTCGCGATCCTGACCGGCCTCGCCCCGCGCTACGAGGAGCATCACGGCGTCGGCTACACGCCCGAGGCGCTCCGCGCAGCGGTCGAGCTCTCGCACCGCTACGTGACCGACCGACACCTGCCGGACAAGGCCATCGACCTCATCGACCAGGCCGGTGCACGCCGTCGCCTCGCCCTGTCGGGCGACGTCGACGTCGAGGCACTGCGTGCCCAGGTCACCGACCTGACGGCCCGCAAGGACCGCGCGGTCGCCGAGGAGCACTACGAGGAAGCGTCCGACCTGCGTGACGAGATCGTCGGACTGGAGGCCCGGATCACCGCCGCCTCGTCGGCGGACGCCAGCCGCGCCTCCCGTCCGGAATCCGCGGACGCGTCGATCACGGAAGCCGACATCGCCGCCGTGGTGTCACGCGCCACCGGGATCCCGGTGACCCGCCTCGGCTCGGCCGACAAGACGCGGCTCGCCGCGCTCGAGTCCGAGCTGCACGACCGCGTCGTCGGCCAGGACGACGCCGTACGGGCGATCGCCAAGGCGGTGCGGCGCAGCCGGACCGGCATGGGCGACCCGCGTCGTCCGGTGGGCAGCTTCCTGTTCCTCGGCCCGACGGGCGTCGGCAAGACCGAACTCGCGAAGGCCCTGGCGTCGTCGCTGTTCGGTGACGAGTCCGCCATGCTCCGCTTCGACATGAGCGAGTTCGGCGAACGCCACACCGTGTCCCGCCTGGTCGGTGCCCCTCCCGGGTACGTCGGCTACGACGAGGCCGGCCAGCTCACCGAGCGTGTCCGCCGCAACCCGTACTCGGTGATCCTGCTCGACGAGGTCGAGAAGGCCCACCCGGACGTCTTCAACCTGCTGCTGCAGGTGCTCGACGATGGTCGCCTCACCGACGGGCAGGGGCGGACGGTCGACTTCCGGAACACGGTCGTCATCATGACGTCGAACATCGGCTCGGAGTTCCTCGCCTCCCGCTCGGGAGCGCTCGGGTTCTCCCCGGTCGGTGCGACGGACGGCTACGCAGAGGACGACCTGCGGGCCCGCGTCATGGGCAAGCTGCGCGAGGCGATGCGGCCCGAGTTCATCAACCGCATCGACGAGATCGTGCTGTTCCGCAAGCTCGACCGGTCCCAGATCGCGTCGATCGTGTCGCTGCTGCTGCAGGACACGGCGCTCCGGCTGGTCGCACAGGACATGCTCCTGTCGGTGTCCGACGCGGCGGTCGACTGGCTCGCCGAGCACGGGTACGAGCCGGAGTACGGCGCCCGCCCGCTCCGTCGGCTCATCCAGCGCGAGGTCGACGACCGCATCGCGACCCTGGTGGTCGAGGGCGGGGTCACCGCGGGCGACACCGTGCGGATCGACGTCGAGGGCGATGCCCTGACGGCGAGCGTCGCGGAGCACGCGGCGGTCTAGTCCGGTCGCACGCACACACGAAGGCCCGGTACCGATTCGGTACCGGGCCTTCGGCGTGCGCGGACCGCCGCGGTGCGCGCCGCCGCCGCGCACCGTGCGTGCTCCGTCACACGGTGCGACGTTGCCCGCACGGTGCACGGCTGCGATCCCGCACCGAGCGCGCAGGCTGCCACCGGCCCGCGGACGACGCACGGTGCAGCCGGGACGCCCGTCACCGGTGTGCGACGGGAACTCCGCACACAGCCGGCAAGTTGACGCGAGACCACGAACGTCGCACCGTGATCAGCCTGTTCGGGAATGCAATTCCGGATGTTTTCCGGAAAAGGGGTTGCGCTCCGAATTGCGGTGCCGATAGTGTTCACTCGTCGCGAACGGTCGAACATTCGACCCGGACGACTCCGCCAGCTCGAGACCGAAAGGGGGCCGACCATGATGATCTCAACGACCACTCCGTTCCGTGGAATCCGTGGACGCGTCGGTACCCCGTTCCGCGTCCGCTGACCCGGAGCGTCCCACTCTCCTGACACCTGTGCCTCCGGGCACCGTGCGCTGAGCCGATCAGGCTCGCGCAGCACCGGTTCGTTCGTCTGCTGAACGGTTCGTCGACTCGTCGATGCGTGCCGTCCGATCTGCGCGGACGACGCCGGAAGAATGTCGGTGGACAGTGCGACGCTCTCGGTGTCGACGAGCATTCCGCGATCGTTGTCCGAACATTTCCGGACCATCCCGGAGTGCATTCTCACGCATTCATTTCCTGCTGCCCGCAACCCGGGCGGATTCGTCCTGCCCGACACCCGGGCAGCTCTGCCGTGCCCTGAAGGGGAACACCGTGTCCACGAAGACCACCACCCGTCCACCCGATACCCGCGCGGTGCGCCGTCGGGTCTCACTCGCCGACCGCATCGCACTCCGAGTCGGGATGTCGCTCATCATCTGGAGCCGACGCACCCGCAAGGAGCGGCCCGAGGTCGACCTCGCCACGCTGGCCCGCATGGAGCGCGAACGCCAGCAGCGCGAGGCCGACTGGATCACCCAGGGCGCCGCCATGCGGATGTGGCGCTGACCCGCGGCGCTGCGGCGCCGGCGCCGGCGCTGTCGTCGGCGTCAAGCAGGCACGCACGCACCGTGCGTCGTTCCGAAGCCCGTGCGGACTGAACGGCTCGGTGCGAGGAAACAACCTCGCACCGAGCCACCTTCGGCGAATCGTCCGGCGGAACCCGCACCGTGCCGCGATCGGCCGGCCCCGCACGAGGCGACCACCCTCGCACCGTGCGCCGACGTGTCGGACGCGCCCCGGGCCTCCCGTACCGTTGGCGGGTGACCGAAACCGCAGCTGCACTCGTCGAACGCCTCACCGCCCTCGTACCGGACTTCCCGAAGCCGGGGGTGCTCTTCCGTGACGTGACGCCGGTGTTCTCGGACGCCGTCGCGTTCGGCCGCGTGTGCGAAGCACTCGCGGCACCGTTCGCGGTCGGAGCCGGGTTCGACGCGGTCGCCGGCATCGAGGCCCGCGGCTTCGCGCTGGCCGGGGGCATCGCCGCCCAGCACCAGGTCGGCGTGCTCACCGTGCGCAAGGCGGGCAAGCTCCCCGGCGAGGTCCTCAGCGAGCAGTACGCCCTGGAGTACGGCGAGGCCGAACTCGAACTGCGCCCCGGCCAGTTGCCGGCCGGCACGCGGGTGCTCGTCGTCGACGACGTCCTGGCCACCGGGGGGACCGGCGCTGCGACCATCACCCTGCTCGAACGCGCCGGGTACCAGGCCATCGGGTTCGCCGCCCTGCTCGAGCTCGACGGCCTGAACGGGCGCGAGCGTCTCGAGCCGCGCCTGCCCGTCGCGACGCTCGGCGCCGTCCCGGCCTGAGCGCGGGCGATCGCCCCGTCGGGGCGGCCATTCGTTCTCTCCACAGGCGCATCCCGTGCGTCCGCACGCGAGCACGTCTCGCACTAGTCTTGACGCACCATTTCGATCGAGGAGTCCCATCATCGTGACCGAGTCAGTCGCACCCGCGCCCGCCGAGCTTCCCCAGGCACCCGAGCCCCGGACCGCGACGACGACCACGACCGGCACCGAGCTCTTCGACGGTGAGCGCGGCGTCGTCGCGATCCGCGTCGACGGCGTCCTGAAGGACCTCGCGGCGGACGTGCAGGCCGGCGAGACCGCCGAGGCCGTCACCCTGCAGGAGCAGGACGGGCTCGACATCCTCCGGCATTCGGCCGCCCACGTGCTGGCGCAGGCCGTGCAGCAGATCAACCCGGACGCCAAGCTCGGCATCGGGCCGCCCGTCACCGACGGCTTCTACTACGACTTCGACGTCGCCGAGCCCTTCACCCCCGAAGACCTCAAGGTGATCGAGAAGGGCATGGACCGCATCGTCAAGCAGGCCCAGCGCTTCCGTCGCGTGGTCGTCACCGACGAGCAGGCACGCGAGCTGATGGCGGGGGAGCCCTACAAGCAGGAGCTCATCGGCCTCAAGGGTGCAGCGTCCGACGGTGACTCCGGCGAGAGCGTCGAGGTCGGTGCCGGCGAGCTCACCGTGTACGAGAACGTCGACCCGAAGTCGGGCGAGGTGCTCTGGCAGGACCTCTGCCGCGGCCCGCACGTCCCGCACACCCGCTGGATCGGCAACGCCGCCAAGCTCATGCGCGTCGCCGCCGCGTACTGGCGCGGCTCCGAGAAGAACCCGCAGCTGCAGCGCATCTACGGCACCGCCTGGCCCGACAAGGACCAGCTCAAGGCGTACCTGGTGCGCCTCGAGGAAGCCGCCAAGCGCGACCACCGCAAGCTCGGCGCCGAACTCGACCTGTTCTCGTTCCCCGACGAGATCGGTTCCGGCCTGGCGATCTTCCACCCGAAGGGCGGCATCATCCGCCGCGAGATGGAGGACTACTCGCGCCGTCGGCACGAGGAGAACGGCTACTCGTTCGTCTACACGCCCCACATCACCAAGGGCGACCTGTTCGAGACCTCCGGGCACCTCGGCTGGTACAAGGACGGCATGTTCCCGGCCATGCACATGGACGAGGCGAAGGACGAGGACGGCAACGTCACCCGGCAGGGCGCCGACTACTACCTCAAGCCGATGAACTGCCCGATGCACATCCTGGCGTACCGGTCGCAGCCCCGCTCCTACCGCGACCTGCCGCTCCGGATGTTCGAGTTCGGCACGGTGTACCGCAACGAGAAGTCCGGCGTCATCCACGGCCTCACCCGCGTGCGCGGCCTGACCCAGGACGACGCGCACATCTTCACCACGCAGGAGAAGATGAAGGAGGAGCTGACCACGACCCTCGCGTTCGTGCTCTCGCTGCTGCGCGACTACGGCCTCGACGACTTCTACCTCGAGCTGTCGACGAAGGACCCGGAGAAGTACGTCGGTGACGACGAGGTCTGGGACGTCGCGACGGAGACCCTGCGCCAGGTCGCCGAGGAGTCCGGCCTCGAGCTGGTGCCGGACCCCGCCGGCGCCGCGTTCTACGGCCCGAAGATCTCCGTGCAGGCCCGCGACGCCATCGGCCGCACCTGGCAGATGTCGACCGTGCAGCTCGACTTCAACCTGCCCGAGCGCTTCGGCATCGACTACACCGCGGCCGACGGCTCGCGCCAGCGTCCGGTGATGATCCACCGCGCGCTGTTCGGCTCGATCGAGCGCTTCTTCGGGGTCCTCACCGAGCACTACGCGGGCGCGTTCCCGGCGTGGCTGTCGCCCGTCCAGGTCGTCGGCATCCCGGTCGCGGCCGAGTACGGCGACTACCTCGACGAGGTCATCGCGAAGCTCCGTGCCCACGGCGTCCGCGCCGAGGTCGACCACTCGGACGACCGCATGCAGAAGAAGATCCGCACGCACACCAAGGCGAAGGTGCCGTTCCAGCTCATCGCCGGTGGCGACGACCGCGATGCCGGCGCCGTCAGCTTCCGCTTCCGCGACGGCCGCCAGGACAACGCGGTGCCCGTCGACGAGGCCGTGGACCGCATCCTCACCGCGATCCGCGAGCGCACGCAGGTCTGATGGCCCTCCCAGGAGGCCCGGAGCAGGCCGCGGGGACCGGTCACGTCGACGACGTGGCCGGTCCCACCGCCGCCGCGGGCTCCGAAGGCGCGGACACCGATCCGCTGGTGATCCGCGACGCGGCCACGGGCGCAGCCGTACCGGACGCGTTCCAGCGGCTCTGGAACCCGCACCGGATGGCCTACATCGACGCCGGCCGCGAAGGCCGGGGACGCGGGCACGACGACGACTGCCCGTTCTGCGAAGCCCCGCGGAAGTCCGACGAGGACGCCCTGATCGTGGCCCGGGGCGAGCACGCATACGTGCTGCTCAACCTGTTCCCGTACAACAACGGGCACCTGCTGGTCTGCCCGTACCGCCACGTCCCGCTCTACGACGAGGCCACGCCGGACGAGCTGCGCGAGATCGGCGAGCTGACCCAGACCGCGATGCGGGTGCTGCGCGAGGTCTCGCACTGCGACGGCTTCAACATCGGCATGAACCAGGGCGAGGTCGCCGGTGCCGGCGTGGCCGCACACCTGCACCAGCACATCGTCCCGCGGTGGCAGTCGGACGCGAACTTCTTCCCGATCATCGCCCGGACGAAGTCCATGTCGCAGTTGCTCGGCGAGACCCGTCGACTCGTCGCCGACGGGTGGCCCCGGGCGCACTAGACTGGTCGGCATCATGAGCGACAGCACCAGCACCTCCGGCACCCCTGGCACCTCGATCACCGGCTCCGACCGCGTCAAGCGCGGACTCGCCGAGATGCTCAAGGGCGGCGTGATCATGGACGTCGTCGACGCCGAGCAGGCCCGCATCGCGGAAGAAGCCGGTGCGACCGCCGTCATGGCCCTCGAGCGCGTCCCCGCCGACATCCGTGCGCAGGGCGGCGTCGCCCGCATGTCCGACCCCTCGATGATCGAGGAGATCATCGCCGCGGTGTCGATCCCCGTCATGGCGAAGGCCCGCATCGGCCACTTCGTCGAGGCGCAGGTGCTGCAGGAGCTCGGTGTCGACTACATCGACGAGTCCGAGGTGCTGTCGCCGGCCGACTACCTCAACCACATCGACAAGTGGAAGTTCACCACCCCGTTCGTCTGCGGTGCCACCAACCTGGGCGAGGCGCTCCGTCGCATCACCGAGGGCGCGGCCATGATCCGTTCCAAGGGCGAGGCCGGCACGGGCGACGTGTCCGAGGCCACCAAGCACATCCGCACCATCACCAAGGAGATCGCGGCGCTCCGCAACCTGCGTGACGACGAGCTCTACGTCGCCGCCAAGGAGCTCCAGGCCCCGATCGACGTCGTGCAGGAAGTCGCCCGCACCGGCAAGCTCCCCGTCGTCCTCTTCACCGCCGGTGGTGTCGCCACCCCGGCCGACGCCGCGATGATGATGCAGCTCGGCGCCGACGGTGTCTTCGTCGGTTCCGGCATCTTCAAGTCCGGCGACCCGGCAGCGCGTGCCGCCGCGATCGTCAAGGCGACGACCTTCCACGACGACCCCAAGGTCATCGCCGAGGTCTCCCGTGGTCTGGGCGAGGCGATGGTCGGCATCAACGTCGCCGACGTCCCCGCACCGCACCGCCTCGCCGAGCGTGGCTGGTAGTCCGACGAGCGGCGCTCGGCCCCGCATCGGGGTCCTGGCGCTGCAGGGTGACTTCCGCGAGCACATCGCCTCGCTGACCGAGCTCGGCGCCGACGTGGTGCCGCTCCGTCGCCCCGAGGAGATCGAGACCCTCGACGGCGTCGTGATCCCCGGGGGCGAGTCGAGCGTGATGGACAAGCTGTCCCGCGCGTTCGGCGTCGCCGAGCCCCTCGCCGACGCGATCCGCGGTGGCCTGCCCACCTACGGCACCTGCGCTGGCATGATCATGCTGTCGTCGCGGATCACCGACGGCATCAGCGGCCAGCAGACCCTCGACGTGCTCGACACCACCGTGCGCCGCAACGCGTTCGGTGCGCAGAACGACTCGTTCGAGATCGACATCCCGATGCCCGACCTCGGCGAGGCCCCGGTGCACGCCGTGTTCATCCGGGCCCCCGTCGTGGAGCAGTGCGGCGACGACGTCCACGTCCTCGGCGCACTGCCCGACGGCCAGGTCGTCGCCGTGCAGCAGGGCAACGTCATCGCGAGTGCGTTCCACCCCGAGGTCGCCGGCGAGGACCGCTTCCACCGCCGGTTCCTCGACCTGGTGCGCAGCGCCTGAGGCGTGACCGTCCACCCGCCGCACCGACGGGACGGAAGCCGCGCCGCGCCTCCAGGCCGGTGTTCGGCCCAGAGGGCCGCTAAACTGAGCGGGACTTTCCGCAAGACGCAAGGAGAACCGTGTCCGGGCATTCCAAGTGGGCAACGACCAAGCACAAGAAGGCGGTCATCGACCAGCGCCGTGCCAAGTCGTTCGCCAAGCTGATCAAGAACATCGAGGTCGCCGCGAAGATGGGCGGCGCCGACATGTCCGGCAACCCGACCCTGGTCGACGCCGTGCAGAAGGCGAAGAAGACCTCGGTCCCCAACGACAACATCGACCGCGCCGTCAAGCGCGGTGCCGGTCTCACCGGGGAGACCATCGAGTACACGACGATCATGTACGAGGGCTACGGCCCCAACGGCGTCGCGATGCTCATCGAGTGCCTCACGGACAACAAGAACCGTGCTGCGGCCGAGGTCCGGACGGCGATGTCGCGCAACGGCGGCACCATGGCCGACCCGGGCAGTGTCGCCTACAACTTCTCGCGCAAGGGCGTCATCTCGGTCACGAAGACCGACGGCCTCGACGAGGACACCGTGATGACCGCGGTGCTGGACGCCGGTGTCGAGGACGTCATCGACCAGGGTGGCGGCTTCGAGATCATCACCGAGGCGAGCGACCTGGTCGCCGCCCGCACCGCCCTGCAGGACGCCGGCATCGACTACGACTCAGCCGACGCCGAGTTCGTCCCCGGCCTCAAGGTCCCGGTCGACGCCGAGACCGCCCGCAAGGTGTTCCGCCTGATCGACGCGCTCGAGGACTCGGACGACGTGCAGAACGTCTACTCGAACTTCGACATCCCCGCGGACGTCCAGGCCGAGCTCGACGAGGACGAGGGCGAGTAACCGTGCTCCGTGTGCTCGGGGTGGACCCCGGGCTCACCCGGTGCGGCGTCGGCGTCGTCGAGGTCGCACCGAACCGGCGCGCACGGCTCGTCCACGTGACGGTCGTGCGCACCCCGCCGGACATGCCGCTCGAACAGCGGCTGCTCCGCATCGCCGACGGCATCGCCGCCGAGATCGACGAGCACCGCCCGGATGCGGTCGCCGTCGAGCGGGTGTTCGCGCAGGCGAACGTCCGCACCGTGATGGGGACCGCGCAGGCGGCCGGCCTGGCGCTGCACGCCGCGGCCGCCCGCGGCCTGCCCGTCGGCCTGCACACCCCGTCCGAGGTCAAGGCCGCCGTCACCGGCTACGGCAACGCCGACAAGCGTCAGGTGCAGACCATGATCGCGCGCGTTCTCGGTCTCGACGAGGCCCCGAAGCCGGCCGACGCCGCCGACGCGCTCGCGTTGGCCGTGTGCCATGCCTGGAGGCTCGGATCACCCGACGCCGCCGGCTCGCGTGCCACGAACCTCACGCCGGCACAGCGTGCCTGGCGGGACGCCCAGGGCGGTACCGTCGATTCGCCGCTGGCCCGCGCGGCCGCCGCCGCGGCCCGCCCGCAGCGTGGCAGGTCGGCGTCGTCGGTGGGCGGCCCTAGGCTCGGAGCATGATCGCGAGTCTCCGGGGCACCTGCATCGACATCGCCGGTTCGGCCGTGGTGATCGAGGTCGGGGGAGTCGGGTACGCCGTCACCGTGACCCCCGCGCACGCGCTGACGATGGGCCACGGTTCCGAGGTGTTCGTGCGGACCGCCATGATCGTGCGCGAGGACGAGCACCTGCTCTTCGGGTTCGAGTCGACCGACGCGCTGCAGGTGTTCGACCTGCTCCGCGGGGTCTCCGGCGTCGGCCCGAAGTCCGCGATGGGCGTCCTGGCCCACATGGACCCGGCGCAGATCGCGAACGCCGTCGCGAACGAGGACGACGGTGCCTTCCGCAAGGTCTCCGGCATCGGCCCGAAGACCGCCAAGCTCATCATCGTCGCGCTCTCCGGCAAGCTCGTGGCCTTCGAGCAGGCAGCCGTGGTCGCGGCAGCACGGGGGACCGCAGTGCACCCCGCCGCGGTCGACGTCGTCTCGGCGCTCATCGGCCTCGGCTGGCGCGAGGACGCGGCACAGTCCGCGGTCGACGACGCCGTCGCCAACGAGCCCGGTGCCGCCGCGATGGGCACCCAGGCCCTGCTCCGTGCCGCCCTCGGCGCACTCCGACCCGCGGCAGCCGGCCGGTGAGCGGCATCACGTCCGCCGGCGCCGAGTCGCAGGAGGAACTCGCGTTCGAAGGCGCGCTCCGCCCCCGCTCGCTCGACGAGTTCGTCGGGCAGCGCAAGGTGCGCGGGCAGCTCGACCTGCTCCTCAAGGCCGCAGGCATGCAGGAGCGCACGCCCGACCACATCCTGATGGCGGGTCCTCCCGGCCTCGGCAAGACCACGCTCGCGATGATCGTCGCGCACGAGACCGGCCGGCCGCTGCGCATGTCGAGCGGGCCGGCGATCCAGCACGCCGGTGACCTCGCCGCCGTGCTGTCGTCCCTGGTCCCGGGCGAAGTGCTGTTCATCGACGAGATCCACCGCATGGCCCGCTCGGCAGAAGAGATGCTCTACCTGGCGATGGAGGACTTCCGCATCGACGTGATGGTGGGCAAGGGTGCGGGTGCCACGAGCATCCCGCTCGACCTCGCACCGTTCACGCTCGTCGGCGCCACCACCCGGGCCGGCCTGCTGCCGAACCCGCTGCGCGACCGCTTCGGGTTCACCGCCCACCTCGAGTTCTACGAGAAGGACGAGCTCGAGCAGGTCCTGATCCGTGCGGCCCACCTGCTCGAACTCGACATCGACCGGACCGCCCTGCGCGAGATCGCCGGACGCTCCCGGGGCACCCCGCGCATCGCGAACCGCCTGCTCCGCCGGGTGCGCGACTACGCCCTCGTGCACCGCACCACCGACGGCATGGCCGCTGTCCAGGGTGCACTCGACCTGTACGACGTCGACGAACTCGGGCTCGACCGGCTCGACCGGGCCGTGGTCGAGATCATGCTGACCCGGTTCGACGGGGGCCCGGTCGGTCTGAACACCCTCGCCGTCTCCGTCGGCGAGGAATCCGAGACGATCGAGTCGGTCGTCGAACCGTTCCTCGTCCGGGTCGGTCTCGTGACGCGCACGCCCCGTGGGCGCATCGCCACACCACGTGCGTGGCGGCACCTCGGCCTCACCCCGGGACAGGCCGACGGCGGGCAGCCGGGGCTCTTCGACGACCAGGACACCGACGACTGAACGCCGATCAGTCGAGTGACATGCCACGGACACCGGCGTGCCCTAGACTGCTACGGCCCGAAACCGAGCAACCAGAGAAGGCAACGCATCATGGGTCAAGAAGTCATCCTCATCGTCATCGTCGTGGCGTTCGCGGCCTTCATGTTCTACAACAGCCGCAAGCGCAAGAAGCAGCAGGCCGAACTCGTGGACAAGATGGTCCCGGGCGCCAAGGTCATGCTGTCCTTCGGCCTCTACGGCACGCTCCTCTCCGTGAACGAGGAGAAGGTCACCGCTGACGTCGAGGTCGCACCGGGGACCATCGTCACCGTGCACCGCCAGACCCTGTCGCGCGTCGTCGACGACAACGCGTCCGACGTCGAGACCACCACGACCACCGAGGACGAGCCGAAGCCGGTGGCCGAGCTCAACGGTGAGCCGGTCTACGGCGAGCGTGTCGACACCGACCGCGTCGACGAGACCGACGTCACGAAGCGCAAGTCCGACGACTGACGCCCTCGGCCGCCGGGTCGTCTGACCCGGCGGCTTCCCTCTGCCGTCGCACGGTGTGCCGACGGTCCTGAACAGAAAGACGAGACGACCGGTGGCACGATCGACACCCGTCAAGAAGGCGCTGCGCTCGCTCACCTGGTTGGTGATCCTGATGGCGATCCTCGCCGGCGTGAACACCGCCGCGTCGATCCTCGCCGGCTCTTCGAAGGACGACACCGACAAGTGGTACCAGGGCGCGAGCTGGGTGCCCGAGCTGGCTCTGGACCTGCAGGGCGGCACGCAGCTGACCCTCGCGGCGCAGAACACCGAGGGCGACTCCGTCACCTCGCAGCAGCTGCAGCAGGCGGTGAACATCATCCGCCAGCGCATCGACGCCACCGGTGTCTCCGAGTCCGAGATCAACACCCAGGGCGCGAACAACATCGTCGTCTCGATCCCGGGTCGCCCCGACAAGGCCACGATCGACCGCATCGAGGCCGCAGCCAAGCTGACCTTCCGCCCGGTGCTCTTCACCGAGGCCGCGACGAACTCCGCCGTCGGTGACGACGGCAAGGGCACCGCATCGGCCACGCCGTACTCGCCGCCGGCCTCGCTCGCCGCGACGCCGAGCGCGAAGCCGACGAACGCGAGCGACCTGAACTGGGTCACGCCGAAGTTGCAGGACCTGTACACCAACTACAACTGCGCGGCTCCGGACGACGTCACCACGGCGCCCGACGACGAGCCCCTGGTCACGTGTGACCAGGACGGCGCGGGGAAGTACATCCTCGGTCCGGTCGAGGTCTCAGGTGCCGACATCAGCAACGCTACCTCGGGTCTCGCCACCGACTCGCAGGGCACGTCGACGGGCCAGTGGGCCGTCAACCTGACGTTCAACGGCGAGGGCTCGAAGGACTTCCGCACCGTCACGAACCGTCTCGTCTCGCTCCAGCAGCCGCAGAACCAGTTCGCGATCGTGCTCGACGGTTCGGTCATCACCGCACCGACGACGAACTCCGCGATCACGAACGGCAAGGCGCAGATCACCGGCTCGTTCACGGCCGAGTCGTCGAAGACCCTGGCGGACCAGCTCAAGTACGGTGCGCTGCCGATCAACTTCCAGGTGCAGTCGAACGAGAACATCTCCGCGACGCTCGGCACCGCGCAGCTCATCGGTGGCCTCGTCGCCGGCCTGATCGGTCTGATCCTGGTGATCATCTACTCGGTCATCCAGTACCGGGCCCTGGCGTTCGTCACCGTGCTGTCGCTCGGGATCGCCGCCGTGCTCACCTACCTGGTGATCGCGATCATGTCGTGGCGCGTCGACTACCGCCTCTCGTTGGCGGGTGTGGCGGGTCTCATCGTCGCCATCGGCATCACGGCGGACTCGTTCATCGTCTACTTCGAGCGCATCCGTGACGAACTCCGTGACGGCCGTGCCCTCGAGAGCGCGGTCGAGTCCGGCTGGAAGCGTGCCCTCCGCACGATCCTGGCGTCGGACGCGGTGAACTTCCTCGCCGCCGTGACGCTCTACGTGCTCGCGGTCGCCGACGTGAAGGGATTCGCGTTCACGCTGCTCCTCACGACCCTCATCGACATCGTGGTGGTCGCGCTCTTCACCCACCCGATGATGCAGCTCATCGCCCGCAGCCGGTTCTTCGGCGAGGGGCACCGGTTCAGCGGTCTCGACCCGGCAGCACTCGGTGCCGTCTACCGGGGGCGCGCACAGTTCCGCGCACCCGTCGTGGACGGCAAGCGCCAGCGCAGTGCCGGTGAGGCACAGCGCCGACAGACGATCGCGGAGCGGAAGGCCCAGCAGGCCTCCGGCGACAACGGCTCGACGCCGGACGGGAAGGACGACTGATGGCCAGCTTCAGCCAGTTCGGCAGCGACCTCTACACGGGGAAGCGGTCGTACGACATCATCGGGCGCCGGAAGACCTGGTACCTCATCGCCCTCGCGATGATCCTGATCTCCCTGGTCACCCCGTGGCTCCGTGGCGGGTACCAGCTCGGCATCGAGTTCACCGGCGGCTCGGAGTTCACGATCTCCGACGTCAAGACGCTCGACCAGAACATCGCCACCGAGACCGTCGAGGACGTCGTCCCGGAGTCGATCCCGCGCGTCTCGCAGCTCGGCACGCACGGCATCCGGGTCCAGACCGGGCAGCTCACCGACCGGCAGACGACCGAGGTGCAGGACGCCCTGGCGAAGGCCTACGACGTCCCGGAGAGCCAGGTCGCCGCGACCTTCATCGGCGCGACGTGGGGTGCCGACGTGCTCGCGCAGGCCATCCGTGGTCTCGTGATCTTCCTCGCCCTCGCCGCGGTCTTCATGACGCTGTACTTCCGCACCTGGAAGATGTCGCTGTCCGCGATGGCGGCGCTGCTGCACGACCTGCTCATCACGGCCGGTGTGTACGGCATCGTCGGGCTCGAGGTCACGCCCGCGGCGGTCATCGGCTTCCTGACGATCCTCGGGTACTCGCTCTACGACACCGTGGTGGTCTTCGACAAGGTGCGTGAGAACACCGCGCAGGAGTCGATCCGGACGTTCAAGCAGTCGGTCAACCTCGCGGTCAACCAGACCCTCGTCCGATCGATCAACACCTCGGTCGTGGCACTGCTGCCGGTCGCGGCGATCCTCTTCATCGGGTCGTACGTGCTCGGCGCCGGTACGCTGCGCGACATCTCGCTCGCACTGTTCATCGGCATCATCGTCGGCACCTACTCGACGATCTTCATCGCGTCGCCGATGTACGCGCAGCTGCGCGAGAACGAGCCGAAGATCAAGGAGTCGGACGCCAAGAAGACCGCGGCGGCCGAGAAGCGCCGGCGTGAGGTCGACGCAGCGGAGGCGAACGTCTGATGCCCATCGAGATCCAGGAGATCGACGTCGCCGAGGCCCAGCGCCGCATCGACGCCGGAGCCCGCCTGTTCGACGTCCGTGAGCAGGGGGAGTGGGACGAGGTCCACGCTCCCCAAGCCACGCTCGTGCCGATGTCGGAGTTCGTGGACCGCTGGCAGGAGATCGACGGCGGCGACCAGCCGGCCATCATCGTCTGCCACTCCGGCGGCCGTTCGTCGCGCATCGTCGCGGCGCTCGAGCAGTCGGGTGTCCCGGCCGTCAACCTCTCCGGCGGCATGCTCGCCTGGGAGCAGGCGGGGGCCCCGGTGGAGCGCGACGCCCAGGGCGAACCGCGTCACGGGCACTGACCGGGGACGCGTAGTCTTGTCGGATCGAGCTCGGATCGAGCTCTCGGACCGAGTCCTGGGAGGCGCATCATGACGGACACCCGCGAAGAGCCGTCCGCGCCGAGCCGCCCGGGTTCCGCCCCGCGGCCCTCGAGCCCGATCGGTCCGAACACCACCGGCAACCTCGGTTCCCTCCGCTCGCTGCTGCCGCGCCTGTTCTCGCGCGCCCAGCCGGCCGGCGCCGTGGACACACTGATCCGCACGGTCCGCTCGCACCACCCCAAGGCCGACGTGACGCTCATCGAGCGGGCCTACTCGGTCGCCGAGCGCGCGCACGACGGGCAGAAGCGCAAGTCCGGTGAGCCGTACATCACGCACCCCGTCGCGGTCGCGCAGATCCTGGCCGACCTCGGCATCGGCACGATCACCATCGCGGCCGCCCTCCTGCACGATACGGTGGAGGACACCGACTACCAGCTCGACCAGCTGCGGGCCGACTTCGGCGACGAGATCGCGATGCTCGTCGACGGCGTCACGAAGCTCGACAAGGTCAAGTACGGCGACAGTGCCCAGGCCGAGACCGTCCGCAAGATGGTCATCGCGATGTCGAAGGACATCCGCGTCCTCGTCATCAAGCTCGCCGACCGCCTGCACAACGCCCGCACGTGGGGCTTCGTCGAGTCGACCTCTGCCACGCGCAAGGCGAAGGAGACGCTCGAGATCTACGCGCCGCTCGCGCACCGGCTCGGCATCCAGATGATCAAGCTCGAGCTCGAGGACCTGTCGTTCGCGGTCCTGCACCCGAAGCTCTACGTCGAGATCGACAGCCTGGTCAAGGAACGCCAGCCGAAGCGCGAGCAGTTCGTCCAGAACGTCATCGGGACCCTGAAGAAGGACCTGAAGGCCGCCAAGGTCCGTGGCGACGTCATGGGCCGGCCGAAGCAGTACTACTCGATCTACCAGAAGATGATCGTGCGGGGTCGTGAGTTCGACGAGATCTACGACCTCGTCGGCATCCGCGTCCTCGTGCCGACCGTGCGCGACTGTTACGCCATGCTCGGCTCGGTGCACGCCCGCTGGACCCCGCTGCCCGGTCGCTTCAAGGACTACATCGCGACCCCCAAGTTCAACCTGTACCAGTCGCTGCACACCACGGTGCTCGGACCGCAGGGTCGTGCGGTCGAGATCCAGATCCGCACGCACGAGATGCACCAGCGCGCCGAGTTCGGTGTCGCCGCCCACTGGAAGTACAAGCAGCGCGCTGCCGGCCGTGACGCCGGTACCTCGTCGACCACGGACGACCAGGACATGGCGTGGCTCGCCCACATCACCGACTGGCAGGCCGAGACCAGCGACCCGGGCGAGTTCCTCGACTCCTTGCGCTACGAGATCGGCGCCAAGGAGACCTACGTCTTCACGCCGCAGGGCAAGGTCATCGGGCTCCCCGCGGGAGCCACCCCGGTCGACTTCGCCTACGCCGTGCACACCGAGATCGGCCACCGCACGATGGGTGCGAAGGTCAACGGCCGCCTGGTCCCGCTCGAGAGCCAGCTGTCCAGTGGCGACGTCGTCGAGATCTTCACGTCGAAGAACCCGGACTCCGGTCCCTCGCAGGACTGGCTGCAGTTCGTCCGCAGCCCGCGCGCGCGCAACAAGATCAAGCAGTGGTTCACCAAGGAGCGCCGCGAAGAAGCGATCGAGCAGGGTCGCGACGCCATCGCCCGGGCGATGCGCAAGCAGAACCTCCCGCTCCAGCGCATCATGAGCCAGGACAGCATCGCCGAGGTCGCCTCGTCGATGCGGTACGAGGACGTCTCCGCCCTGTACGCCGCCATCGGCGAGGGCCACGTCTCGACGCAGTCGGTGATCGAGAAGGTCCTCGGCAACGTCCAGACCGAGACCGAGACGGACGAACCCGAACTCGCGTTCCCGCGCCAGGTCACCAGTCGCCAGCTGCGCACGAGCGACAGCGGCGTGCTGGTCCGCGGTGCGCCCGACATCCTCGTGAAGCTCGCGAAGTGCTGCACGCCGGTGCCGGGCGACCAGATCGTGGGCTTCATCACCCGCGGCCAGGGCGTCTCGGTGCACCAGTCGTCGTGCACCAACGTGAAGTCGCTCATGAACGAGCCCGACCGGATGATCGAGGTCGAGTGGGCCCCGTCGTCGAAGTCGGTGTTCCTGGTGCAGATCCAGATCGAGGCGCTCGATCGGTCGGGCCTGCTCAGCGACGTCACCCGGGTGCTGACGGACCACCACGTGAACATACTGTCCGCGACGGTTTCGACCTCGTCCGACCGTCTCGCGCTGAGCCGGTTCGTGTTCGAGATGGGCGACACCATCCACCTCGACCGCGTGCTCAACGCGGTGCGACGCATCGACGCCGTCTACGACGTCTACCGCGTCAGCGCCGGCTAGCGGCAGGGCCCCGCGCGGCCCGTCCGTCGACCGGTCACGAACTGTCGCCTGCGGCCCTGCCAACTGACGGTTCTTGACCACTCGGCGGACGTGAGCGGGGTGTTGTGACCGCCCGCACGCGCCGGACCGGGAGGCCCGTGGCGGCCCCGCCCCGCGCCTCCCGCCCGCCGACCGGTCACGACTCGTCGCGCGGGCACCGCCGAGCGGTCACGAACTGTCGCCTGCGGCCCTGCCAACCGACGGTCCGTGACCACTCGGCGGACGTGAGCGGGGTGTTGTGACCACCTGCACCGGCACCTGCACCCTCACCCCGAGCCCCCACCCAGCGCGCAACCCCTACCGCACAGCACCCCCAGCCACGCCCTGCAGCCCCCGCAACCGCCGCTCGGCCTGCCGCGCCATGGGGATCGTCCCGAGCGACGTCAGGCGCGTCCGCAGCTCGTCGGCCGTGACCGCCCCGATCGCGAGCAGCCCGTGCACGGCCGTCGCCTCGGCATCCCCGAACGCACCGGCCGTCGGCCCCGGCGTCCGGAGCAGGTCGACCGCGGTCCGCGCCGGCAGCGTGACCCGCAGCCCCGAGCGCTCGACGGTGTCGTCGACGTCGATCCGGACCTCTCGCAGGCGGACGTCCGGCCCGACGTGGACGCGGACCTGCGGCGGGATGCAGGCCTCGAGCGGCGCCGGCGGCCGGGACACCGCGCCCCAGATCCACGCGGCGGTCAGCGTGCAGGCGATCAGGCGCGCGTCCCGCAGCACCCATGCCGCAGCGGCGGCGCGCAACGACGGCGTCTGCGGCTCAGCGGGGGAGGCCCAGCAGGGACCGACGGCGACCAGCTCGCCGGCCAGGACCGCCGCACGCAGCTCGGGCTCCGGCCAGTCGTCACTGGTCAGCAGTCGCGGGCGGGGCACCCGCACATCCTGCCCGACCTGCGCACGCGACCGACAGGCCTGTGGACAAGCCACGCGCCGGCCGGGAGGCCCGTGGCGGGCCCGCACCGCGCCTCCAGGCCGTCGCCGGTCACGTCCACGGCGTGGGCCGCGTCGACGACGCGACCAGCCGACGGCCGCGCGCCGGATCGGACGCGGCCGGGCGCGACGCGCGTGCTCAGCGCAGGACGTCGGCGCGGTGCACGAGGGCAGCGGCACCGATGAGCGGACCGTCCTGGGACAACCCGGTCGGCACGATCTGCACCTTCGTGACGAACCCGAACTCGACACGCTCGGCCACGGCCTGCCGGGCGTACTCGAACAGGTCCGGCGTGACGTGCGAGAACCCGCCGCCGATGGCGACGATCTCGAGGTCGACCAGGCTCGTGGCGGCGGCGATGGCCTGCCCGAGGGCGCGGCCGCTCCGCTGGACCGCGGCGACGGCGATCTCGTCGCCGGCGGCGTAGGCGGCCGAGAGCTCCTCGCCGGTCGTGCCCGCGAAGCCCTGACGACGTGCCCAGGCGACGGTCTTCGGGCCGCTGGCGATCGCCTCGAGGCAACCGGTGCCCCCGCAGGCGCAGGGGTCGTCGTAGCCGCCGCACTCGACGTGGCCGATGTGGCCGGCGTTGCCCGTCGGTCCGCTGACGGTGCGACCGTGCAGGATGAGCCCGCCGCCGACACCGGTGGAGACGATCATGCCCATGACGTGCTCGTAGCCCTGGGCCGCGCCGACCCAGTGCTCGGCGAGGGTGATCGCCAGGCCGTCCATGCGGAGCGTCACCGGGACGTCGTCCGGCACGAGCGCCGCGATCCGGTCGCGCAGCGGGTGGCCACGCCAGACCGGCATGTTGAGCGGGGAGACGAGGCCGTGCTCCTCGTCGACCGGGCCGGCGGAACCGACGCCGACGCCGACGAGCGTCGCGTCGGCGGGCAGCCCGCCGAGCGCGGCCGTGACGACCTCGTCGACGGCGGCCTGCAGCTCGTCCGAGGTGCGCTGCGGCCCGGTGGGGTTGCGGAACCGGGTCGCCGGCAGCACGACGCCCTGGTCGGTGACGAGCGCGGCCTCGACCTTCGTGCCGCCGAGGTCGACGGCGAGAGCGAGGGCGGGGGACTGGGGTGCGGTGCTGGACATGCGCGCTCCGATGCGGCGGTCTGGAGGCACGGTGCGGGTCGCCGACGCGTCGTCGCGTCCGGTGGGCACCGGCCTGGTCGTGGTGGGTCGTGCTGGGTGCGTGGGCTGGCTCAGCTGGGCTGGCTCAGTCGGGTGGGCTCAGCGCCGTGGGTCAGCCCCGTGGGTCAGTAGGACGTCGTGTCGTCGCCGAGCGCCGACGCGGCGCCCGTCTCGGCGCGGTGCGTGACCTCGTCGAGGATGCGGGCCGAGGCGCTCGTGCCGATGCGGTTCGCGCCCGCCTCGACCATCTCGAGCAGGGTGTCGAGCCCGCGGACGCCGCCGGAGGCCTTCACGCCGGTGTCGGCACCGACCGTGCGGCGCATGAGGGCGATGTGCTCGGCCGTCGCGCCACCGCCGGCGAACCCGGTCGAGGTCTTCACGAAGGCCGCGCCGGCGGTCTGTGCCGCACGCGAGGCCGCGACGATCTCGTCGTCGGTCAGGAACGCGGTCTCGAGGATCACCTTGACGACGGTGTCGCCGGCGGCGTCGACGACCGCGCGGACGTCCTGCTCGACGCGCTGCCAGTCGCCCGACTTCGCGGCGCCGATGTTCTGCACCATGTCGAGCTCGAACGCGCCGTCGGCCAGGGCCTGCAGCGACTCGGCGACCTTCGCCGCGGTGGACGTGGTGCCGTGCGGGAAGCCGATCACGGTGCCGACGCCGACACCGGTGCCCGTGAGGCGCTCGACGGCGTGGGCGACGTCGCTCGGACGGACGCAGACGCTGAAGACGCGGTGGGCGGCGGCTTCGTCGAGCTGGGCGTCGACGTCCGCGCGGGTGAGTTCGGGCTTCAGGATCGCGTGGTCGATGAGGCCACGGACGGCATCGACGGTGACGGGGAAGGCTGCGTTGTCCACCCGGCAAGCCTACCCGTCAGGCGTGCCGCGTAGCGTGCAGGGCATGCAGGTCCTCGTCACCGGCGCCACCGGGTACATCGGTGGTCGTCTCGTCCCTCGTCTCCTCGAAGCCGGCCACTCCGTCCGGGTGTTCGTGCGCAACCCCCGGAAGCTCCAGGACGTCCCGTGGAGCAGTGAGGTCGACGTCGCAGAGGGCGACCTCCAGGACGCCGAGGCGGTGCGCGCCGCCGTCGACGGGGTCGAGGCGGTCTACTACCTGGCCCACGCGATGGGGGCCGACGGCGACTTCGAGTCGGCCGAGCGCGAGGCCGCCGAGACCATGGCGCGCGAGGCGAAGGCGGCCGGCGTCAGCCGGTTCGTCTACCTGGGCGGGCTGCACCCGGACGGCGAGCTGTCGAAGCACCTCCGCAGCCGCAAGGAGGTGGGGGAGATCCTCCTCGGCTCGGGCGTGCCGACGGTGGCGTACCAGGCCGGGGTCGTGATCGGCTCGGGCAGCACCTCGTTCGAGATGATCCGGCACCTGACCGACGTCCTGCCGTGGATGCCCGCGCCGCGCTGGGTCCGCAACCACATCCAGCCGATCGCGGTCCGCGACGTCCTGTACTACCTGGTGGCCGCGCTCGACGTCCCCGCCGACGTCAACCGCACCTTCGACATCGGCGGCCCCGACGTCCTGCGGTACGGCCAGATGCTGAACGGCTACGCGGTCGAGGCGAAGCTGCCCCAGCGCCCGATCACGGTCCTGCCGGTGCTCACCCCGCGCCTCGCCGCGCACTGGTTCAACGCCGTCACCCCGATCCCGCGCAAGCTCGCGACGCCGATCATCGAGTCGCTGCAGTTCGAGTGCGTGCAGCGCGAGCACGACATCGACGACGTCGTGCCGCAGCCCGAGGGCGGGCTCACGTCGTACCGTCGGGCCGTCCGCCTCGCGCTCAACAAGATGCGCAGCGGTCAGGTGCAGACGAGCTGGCGCAGCGCGACGCTCTCGAGCGCCTCGGCCGACCCGATGCCGAACGACCCCGACTGGGCCGGGCACACGGTCTACGTCGACGACCGGAAGCGGCACTCCAGTGCCTCCGCCGAGGACGTCTGGCGTGTCGTCGAGTCGATCGGCGGCGACAACGGCTGGTACTCGTTCCCGCTCGCCTGGGTCGCCCGCGGCTGGATGGACAAGATCGCCGGCGGTGTCGGCCTGAACCGCGGCCGACGTGACCAGCAGCGCCTGGAGCAGGGCGACGCGCTCGACTGGTGGCGCGTCGAACGACTCGAGCGCGGCCGGTACCTGCGACTCCGCGCCGAGTTCAAGTCGCCCGGTCGTGCGTGGCTCGAGATGACCGTCACACCGAACCCCGACGGCGGCAGCGACTACCACCAGCGGGCCATCTACTTCCCGCAGGGCCTGGCCGGGCGGCTGTACTGGTACGGCATCCTGCCGTTCCACGGCGTCATCTTCCCCGGTATGGTCGAGCGCATCACCGCCGCCGCCGAGCGGGAGTCCGACCACACCGAGTCCACGCAGCGCAACCGGACGCAGCAGACCGGGACCCCCGAGCCGGCGCACGAGGAGGCAGCATGACCGACGACCGCAGCCCCGTCCTCTTCCTGGGGGACAGCATCACCGAACAGGGCGACTGGGACACCTGGCTCCCCGACGAGCACACGCTGAACCAGGGCATCGGTGGCGACACGACCGACGGCGTGCTGACGCGCCTCGACGCCGTCATCGCCGAACAGCCCGAGGTGATCGTGCTGCTCATCGGCACGAACGACTTCGGCAACCACCGCGCCAGCGCCGAGCACGTGGTCCGCAACGTCGAGACCATCCTGGTCACGCTCCGCCGCGAGCTGCCGGGCGTGCGCCTGCTGCTCGTGTCGATCCTGCCCCGGCAGGCCGAGTACGCCACGAAGATCGAGCAGGCCAACCGGCACCTCCGTCAGTTCGTCGCCACGTGCCACGCGCAGTACCTCGACGCCTGGCCCGCCCTGGCCGACGGCGACCACCTGGACGCCCGCTTCACCGAGGACGGCCTGCACCTGACCGAGGACGGCTACCGCGCGCTGGTCGGTGAGCTGGTGCCGGCGCTCGAGCGCGTCCGCGACCTGCCGCCGATGTCGCGGTCGATCCAGGCGATCGACCTCGACGGTTCCTCGGACTGATGGCCGCACGCAAGGGGCGGCCCCCGGTGGGGTCGTCCCAGCACGGCGTGCCCGCAGGGTCCCCTCGACCCGCAGGGCCCCCGCGACCCGCAGCCGCCGCACCGGCCAGCGGTGCCCGCACCACCCCGCCCTTCACCCGGCCCGCATTGGCGCCGTCGATGATCGCGGCGATCGTGCTGCTGGCCTGTGTCGCCATCGTCGACTCGTCGGGCTTCGTCTTCGCCCGCTGGGGCGTCACGGTGCTCGCGTTGATCGTGCTCGTCTTCAGCGTGCGCGGGAAGGTCTGGTGGGCCGCCCTGCTCATGGCCGCCGTCGCCGTGTGCTGGAACCCGCTCGTCACGGTGCCCATCCCCGGACAGGTGTGGGCGGCCCTGCAGCTGGTGGCCGCCGCGCTGTTCATCGTGGTGGGCATCGTGGTCAAGGTGCCCCGAGAGTCGGACGGACGGTAGGATCGGCAGGTCGGGTACAGGACCCGGCCGCACACCCGAAGGGCATGGATGAACGACGAGACCGAGCCGGTGACCGAGAGTCCTCTGCTGAACCCTCGACCGTCCTCCGGCGGTCTCGACCGATCCGACGTCGTCGTCCGCAAGGGGCGACTGACCCTGATCAACGGACACCTCACGCCGCAGCAGTCGATGATCGAGGACCTGCTGTTCCTCGACGACGCGCTCACCGCGGCTGACGTCGACCACCTGCTCATCCGCGGCAACGACCAGCGCCCGGTGATCGCCCTCGACGAGCGTGACCGCCAGCGCGCCGAGAGCGCCGTGATGTCCGCGGCCGTCAACGAGCCCTTCTACGCGAAGCCCCCGGGCAAGCCGGCCGTGCTCGTGCAGGACGACGGACTCGGCTCCGTCGAAGAACCAGTGCTCCGCGTGTTCCGCCCGAGGCTCGAGCCGCTCGGACGCCTGCGCTACGGCGCCGAGACGAGCGTCCAGCTCGAGTTCTGGCGCGTCACCGACATCGAGGTCCTCGCACCCGTCGAGAACGCCCTGATGCGTCGCAGCCTGCCGATCGACGAGTTCGTCCTCGTCGACATCGAACGCTACGGCCGCACCTGGCGCACCGTCGAGCACATGTTCGACGACCACGTCTCGGACATCCGGTTCCCGATCGACATCGTCTTCTCGTGGGTCGACGGCAACGCCATCGAGTACCAGCGCGCCCGCCAGGCCGCACAGTCGAACGCCGTCCTGGGCGAGGGCGACGACGCGCCGGCCCGGTTCCGCCAGATCGACGAGCTGAAGTACGCGCTCCGATCGGTGCACACCTTCGCGCCGTGGATCCGCCAGATCTACATCGCGACGGACTCCCCGGCGCCGCACTGGCTCGCCGAGCACCCGAAGGTCCGCATCGTCCGCAGCGAGGAGTTCTTCGCCGACCCCTCCGTGCTGCCGACGCACAACTCGCAGGCCGTCGAGTCGCAGCTGCACCACATCCCGGGCATCAGCGAGCACTTCATCTACTCGAACGACGACATGTTCTTCGGGCGCCTCGTCGACCCCTCGGTGTTCTACAGCCCGGGATCGGTCACGAAGTTCATCCTCGCGTCGACCCGGATCGGCCTCGGCTCCAACAACCCGGCACGCAGCGGTTTCGAGAACTCCGCCCGCGTGAACCGTCGCCTGCTGCAGCAGCGCTTCGGTGCGGTGACGACCCGGCACCTCGAGCACGCGCCGACGCCCCTGCGCGCCTCGATCATGACCGAGATGGAGCACGAGTTCGCCGACGAGTTCGCGGCCACTGCGGCCTCACGCTTCCGCGCCGCCGACAACATCTCGGTGACGAACTCGCTGTACCACTACTACTCACTGCTCACCGGTCGGGCGATCATCCAGGAGAACGCGGCCGTCGGGTACATCGACACGACCATGGTCTCCGGACTCAAGGCCCTCGACGAGCTGCTGAAGAAGCGGAACGTGGACTTCTTCTGCCTCAACGACGGCAGCTTCCCCGAGGTCAGCGACGAAGAGCGCACGCAGCGCGTCACGGGCTTCCTGGAGCGCTACTTCCCGTTCCCTGCGCCGTGGGAGCGCCCCAGCGCGTAGGACGCGCCAGCGGCCTGCTGGGGTGCTCCGGGCGAGCTCGCGAGCCCGGTCCCACGGAGCGTCTAGGACGCGCCAGCGGCCTGCTGGGAGCGTCCCAGCGCTCAGGAAGCGCCAGCGGCCTGCTGGGGCGCTCCGGGCGAGCCTGCGAGCCCGGCGCCGGAACCCAGCCAGCTGGTTCGCACGTCACCGCACGCTCCACCGGTCACGACACCCCGCCACCCCCACGCCGAGCGGTCACAGCCCGTCGCCTGCGCCGCCCACAGCCGACGGAACATGACCACGCGACGCAGCACCCACGGTGAGTCGCGACCACCCCGCGGGCCGGGAGGCGCGGGTCGGGCCCGCCACGGGCCTCCCGGCCGCCGGGACGACCGTCGGGACGCGCACGCCGCCGCGCGGTCACGACATCCCGTTGGCTTCCCGCCGAGCGGTCACGAACTGTTGATTGCCGAGCCGCCAGCTGACGGAACGTGACCACTCGCCGCGCACTGACGGGGAGTCGTGACCGCACGCGCCCACTCGGAGTGCGCGGGGCTACCGGTGGATGGGGGAGACGGGCACCGAGTCGAGCGTGAACACCGGGATGCTCGAGGTGACCGGTGCCGGCTCGACGGCCGCGGGGATCGTCACGCCGTGCGCCGCGAGCTTCGCCTCGGTCTCGAGCGCGGAGACGGGCTGTCCGACGGTGGCGTAGTGCCCGATCGGGACGACCGAGTGCACGACGTTGTGGCCGTAGACGTGCACGAGGTTGAACGACTGCGCACCGTCTCGTCCGCGGGTGCCGCCCTGGAACTCCGTGAGGTCCTGGGTGTAGCAGGTGGCGCTGGCGACGGACACCGGGATGCCGGCGAACACCGCACTGGTGGAGTAGTGCAGGTGCCCGGCGATGATGGCGAGGACGTCACTGCCCTCGACGACCTCGGCCAGGGCCTGCTGGTCGCGGAGCTCGACGAGGACGGTGAGGTCCTGGACGCTCGGCACCGGCGGGTGGTGCATGGCGAGGATGGTGCCGTGCGGCGCGGCCTCGGACAGGACCTCGGCGAGCCAGTCGAGCTGCTCGGGGGAGACCTCACCGTGGTGGTGACCCGGCACGCTCGTGTCCAGGGTGATCACGCGGAGACCGTTGACGTCGTAGACGAAGTCGACCGGGCGGTCGGTGGGCTGCAGGCCGAAGAGCTCCTGGCGGAAGGCACCGCGCTCGTCGTGGTTGCCCATCGCCCAGATGACCTGTGCACCGATGCGCTGCGCGGCCGGTTCGAGGATCTCGCGGACGCGGGCGTACGCACCCGGCTCGCCCTTGTCGGCCACGTCGCCGGTGACGACGATCGCTTCGGGCCGCGTGCCCGAGGCTTCGATGTCCGCGACGATCTGCGTGAGCCGTGCGGCGGAGTCGACATCGCCGTACAGGTTGCGGTCCCCGGAGACGAGGTGCGTGTCGCTGAGGTGGAGGAGGAAGTGGTTCGGCCTGGGGTGTTCGGCCGTCCGGCTGTCCATCGGGGTCTCATTCCGTTGGCGGATGCGTGGTGCAACACGTTGCCACACCGTCCTGGACGAGTCCAGCATGCGAGAGTGAACCAGCCGTGAACTGGGGGCGGCGTGTTGCCCTGTGCACGAAGAAACCCCCGCCACTTCGTGACGGGGGTTGCTTCGTGCGCTACCGATCAGTGATCGCCGGGGCCGACCTGGGGAGCCTGGTGGCCACCCTCGAGGTTCGGGCCGTGGTGCGCGGCGTGTGCTGCCTCGAGCTCTGCCTTCGAGACCGGCTCGATGCGGTCTTCGAAGAAGAAGCGGGAGACGCCGGCGCGGACCTTCTGCAGACCCGTGATCTTGCCCTTGGCGTTCGGGCGGATCATCAGCGGCTTGTACTCGTTGAACTGCAGGAGCTTCCACCGCTCGTACTCGTCGAGCTGCTCGTGCACCTCGATGTACTCGCCGTGGGGGAGTCGGACGATGCGGCCCGACTCGTAGCCGTGCAGGACGATCTCGCGGTCCTTCTTCTGGAGGGCGAGGCAGACACGCTTCGTGATCCAGAAGGCGATGAACGGACCGAGGACCGTCGTTGCCTGGATCACGTGGATCACGTGTTCGATCGACACCAAGAAGTGCGTCGCGATGATGTCCGACGAGGCTGCTGCCCAGAGGCTGGCGTAGAGCGTGATGCCAGCGGCACCGAACGCCGTGCGCGTCGGGGCGTTGCGCGGGCGGTCGAGGATGTGGTGCTCACGCTTGTCGCCCGTGACCCACGCCTCGATGAAGGGGTAGAGCAGGATCGCCAGGATGAGCAGCACCAGGACCGCGATCGGCGCCAGGATGTTGAACGACACCGTGTAGCCGAACCACACGACCTCCCAGTGCGGCGGGACCAGTCGGAGCGCACCGTCGGCGAAGCCGATGTACCAGTCGGGCTGGGTACCGGCGGACACCGGGGAGGGGTCGTACGGGCCGTAGTTCCAGATCGGGTTGATCGTGAACAGCGACGCGATGAGGGCCAGGATACCCGCGACGATGAAGAAGAACCCACCGGCCTTCGCGGCGAACGCCGGGAGGATCGGGACACCGACGACGTTCTCGTTGGTCTTGCCCGGACCGGCGAACTGCGTGTGCTTGTTGATCACGACGAGCACGAGGTGGACACCGAGCACCGCGACGAGGATCGCCGGCAGCAGCAGGATGTGCAGCGTGTACAGGCGGCCGACGATGTCGGTCCCCGGGAACTCGCCACCGAACAGCAGGTAGGCGATCCAGACGCCGATCACCGGGACACCCTCGATCATGCCGACGATGATCCGCAGACCGTTTCCGGAGAGCAGGTCGTCGGGGAGCGAGTAGCCGGTGAAGCCCTCGGCCATGGCGAGGACCCAGAGCAGGAAGCCGAAGACCCAGTTGAGCTCACGCGGCTTGCGGAAGGCGCCGGTGAAGAACACGCGGGCCATGTGCAGCATGATCGACGCCACGAACAGCAGGGCTGCCCAGTGGTGGACCTGGCGGACGAAGAGCCCGCCGCGGATGTCGAACGAGATGTCGAGCGTGGACTGCAGGGCCGTCGACATCGCCACGCCCTTGAGCGGGACGTACGAGCCGTTGTAGACGACCTCGGTCATGGACGCCTGGAAGAAGAACGTCAGGAAGGTCCCGGAGAGCAGCACGACGACGAAGCTGTACAGCGCCACCTCGCCGAGCATGAAGCTCCAGTGGTCCGGGAAGATCTTGCGGCCGACTTCCTTGACGAGGCCCGAGATGCTGGTGCGCTCGTCGATGTAGTTGGCGACCCCGCCGATGATGCGGGATCCGCGCTCCGGCGCCGGCTTGTTCGTCGACGTGTTCGGTGCGGTGGTGGTGGTGCTGGTCATCAGCGTTCACGCTCCCAGAAGGACGGTCCGACCGGCTCGTGGAAGTCGCTCTGGGCAACCAGGTAGCCGTCGTCGTCGATCGCGATCGGAAGTTGGGGGAGGGGGCGTGCTGCCGGACCGAAGATGACCTCGCAGTTGTTCGAGACATCGAAGGTGGACTGGTGGCACGGGCACAGCAGGTGGTGCGTCTGCTGTTCGTAGAGCGCGACGGGACAACCGACGTGGGTGCAGATCTTGGAGTACGCGACGATGCCGTCGTAGCCCCAGTTCTCGTGGCCCTTGGACGGGTTGAGGTCCTTCGGGTCGAGACGCATGAGGAGGACGGAGGCCTTGGCCTTCTCCTCCAGCATGTGCTCGGACTCGAGCATGCCCTCGGGGATGACGTGGAACACCGAACCGATGGTGACGTCGGAGGCCTTGATCGGCAGACCCGTCGGGTCCTTCGTCAGGCGCAGGCCCTGCTTCCAGAAGGTGTGGCGGAGCAGTTCGTTGGGGTCCTCGGCCGGAGCGAGGTCGCGGACCAGGACGATGCCGGGGAGCGGGAATGCGGCCAGGGCGCCGATCATCGAGTTGCGGATCAGCTTGCGACGGCTGAAGCCGGACTCCTTGTCGGCGAGCTGGAACGCCTCGACCGCCTTGGCGCGGGTCGCGTCGGTGCCGCGGGTGCCGTGGCGGAGCTCGGTGATCTCACGGTCGACGACCAGGGACTTCGACCAGTAGACGGCGCCGAGGCCGAGGGCGAGGAGCGCGAGGGCGATCGACAGGCCCAGGAAGAGGTTCGCGGTGCGGACCGTGCCGAAGTCGCTCGGGTCGATCGGGAAGGCGACGTACGCCGCGATCGACAGGACGCTGCCGACGATCGACAGGTAGAAGTACGCGGCGACCTGGCGCTCGGCCAGACGCTGCTTCTTCGGGTCGACGTCGGTGCGACGCGGACGGTGCGGCGGCTCGCCCGGGTTCTCGAACGGGTCGACGGGGAGGACCGCGATCCCGGGGGAGGTGGTCGTGCCGTGCTTCTCGACAGCCGAGGACGAGTTCAGCGTCTCGTCGTCGTGCTCTGCCATGGTGTTCCCTTCAGTGTCGTTCGACACGGACGATCAGTTGGACTTCGCGGTCAGCCAGACGGTCATCGCGACGACCGCGCCGAGTCCGAAGATCCAGATGAACAGACCCTCGGCGACCGGCCCCAGGGAGCCGAGTGCGAAGCCACCGGGGGACTTGTTGTCCTGCACGTACTTGAGGTACGTGATGATGTCGGCCTTCTGCTCCGGCGTCAGGTTCAGGTCGTTGAAGACCGGCATGTTCTGCGGGCCGGTGAGCATGGCCTCGTAGATGTGCTTGCCGGAGACCGTCTCGAGGTTCGGGGCGTACTTGCCCTCGGTCAGCGCACCGCCGGCGCCGGCCACGTTGTGGCACATGGCGCAGTTGATGCGGAACAGCTCGGCGCCTTCAGCAGCGTCGCCGTCCTCACCGTTGGTGAGCTCGGTGGAGGGGACCGACGGGCCGGGGCCGAGGGAGGCGACGTACTGCGCGAGCGCGTCGACCTGCTCGTCCGTGAACTGCGCGGGCTTCTCTTCGGCCTGCGGGCCCTGAGCGGCCATCGGCATGCGCCCGGTGCCGACCTGGAAGTCGACCGACGCGGCGCCGACACCGATGAGGGACGGGCCCTCGCTCGTGCCCTGCGCAGAGAGACCGTGGCAGGTGGCGCAGTTCGAGGCGAAGAGCTTCTCGCCCTCGTTCACCTGCGACTGGCTCGAGGCGGCGACGGTGTTTGTACTGTCGTCGGCGTTCGCCGTGGAGCTGAACAGTGCGTACGCGCCACCGGTGGTCATGAGACCCACGACGATGAGCGACACGGTCGCCATCGGTGAACGGCGGCCCTTCTTGGACTTGGTTCTGTTGAACATGTGCTGGGGGGTGTCCAGTTCCTACTTGAGAAGGTAGATGACGGCGAAGAGGAAGATCCACACGACGTCGACGAAGTGCCAGTAGTACGACACCACGATGGCGGTGGTCGCTTCCTTGTGGCCGAAGTTCTTGGCGGCGAAACCGCGGCCGAGCGTCAGCAGGAAGGCGATGAGGCCACCGGTCACGTGGAGCCCGTGGAACCCGGTGGTCATGTAGAACGCCGAGCCGTATGCGCTGGAGGAGAGCGTCACGCCCTCGTGCCAGAGGTTGGCGTACTCGAAGATCTGGCCGCAGACGAAGATCGCACCCATCGCGTAGGTGACGAAGAACCACTCCGTCATGCCCCAGTGGCGCGGGTTCCAGCTCGTCCGGTGCACCTGGAAGCGCTCCGCGGCGAACACGGCGAACTGGCAGGCGAAGCTGGACAGCACCAGGATGATCGTGTTCACGGAGGCGAAGGGCACCTCGAGCTTCGCGGTCTCGGTCGCCCAGAGCTCAGGGGACGTGCTGCGGAGCGTGAAGTAGATCGCGAACAGGCCGGCGAAGAACATGACCTCGCTGCCCAGCCACACGATCGTCCCCACGGCCACGGCGTTCGGCCTGTTGAGGGCCGGACCGCTGGCTGATCTGGAGAGAGAGGTGCTAGTCACGTCCTCCATTATGGCCGAAACCCCCGACAGTGTTTTCGCAGGAGACTGGCGGGTCTCTCGAATTCACTACGATCGAGCCATGCCTGACGCACTTTCTTGGCCAGCAGTGATCAGCGCGCTCATGGCGCGCGAGGACCTGACGATCAGGCAATCCACATGGGCCATGGAGGAGATCGTGCACGGGCGCGCCACCCAGGCACAGATCGCAGCCTTCGCCGTGACGCTCCGCGCGAAGGGCGAGACCGTCGACGAGGTCGTCGGGTTCCGCGACGCGATCCTGGACGCCGCGGTTCCGCTCGACGTCGACCCGATGGCGCTCGACATCGTCGGGACCGGTGGCGACGTGGTCGGCACCGTGAACATCTCGACCATGGCGGCCATCGTGATCGCCGCCGCCGGGGTCCCCGTCGTCAAGCACGGCAACAAGGCCAGCTCGTCGAAGTCCGGGTCGAGCGACGTGCTCGCCGCCCTCGGACTCGATCTCACGATGGACGCCGCGCGTGTCGCGGACACCTTCCGGCGTGTCGGGCTGACCTTCGCCTTCGCCAACGCGTTCCACCCCGGTTTCGCCCACGCAGGCCCGGTGCGGCGCGAGATCGGCGTGCCGACGGTGTTCAACTTCCTCGGCCCGCTGGTCAACCCCGCACGGTGCGAGGCCAACGCCGTGGGGGTCGCCCAGCTCGACCTCGTCCCCATCATCACGGGTGTGTTCCAGACGCGCGGAGCGACGGCCCTCGTGTTCCGCGGCGACGACGGACTCGACGAGCTGACCACCACCGGGCACAGCCACATCTGGGAGGTCACCGGGGGCCGCGTGACCGAGCACGACCTCGACCCGCGCGACCTCGGCATCGCCCGGGCACGCACGGAGGACCTGCTCGGCGGCGACCCCGAGCACAACGCCGGCGTCGTCCACCGGGTGCTCGCGGGGGAGACCGGACCCGTCCGCGACATCGTCCTGCTGAACGCCGCGGCCGGCCTCGTCTCGTTCCGGCTGGCACAGGACCCGAACGAGTCTGACCGGCCGATCCTGCAGCGCTTCCGCGAGCAGCTGGTCGTCGCCGCCGAGGCGGTCGACTCAGGCGCCGGTGCGCGCAAACTGGCTGATTGGGTCGGCGCAGCTCCCGCCGCGTAGTCCACGCCGCCCTGCGCACCGTGCGCGGTGCGTCACCCGGTGCGAGCCTGACGGCTCGGTGCTGCGCCACGAACGCGCACCGGGCCGTCACCGCTGCACCCGGTGAACAAGCCCGCACCGTGCCGTGCCGGCAACCCCCTGCCGGACCGGAGGGCCGTGGCGGGCCCGCCCCGCGCCTCCAGTCCGCACCGTGCGCGGTCCGCGATCCCGTGCCGCTTCCGCGCAAGCCGCACCGTGCGCGGTGCGTCACCCGGTGCGAGCCTGACGGCTCGGTGCTGCGCCACGGGCGCGCACCAGGCGGTCACCGCTGGACCCGGTGAACAAACCCGCACCGTGCCGTGTCGGCAGCCCCCTGCCGGACCGGAGGCCCGCGGCGGGCCCGTCCCGCGCCTCCAGTCCGCACCGTGCGCAGTGCGTCACCCGGTGCGAGCCTGACGGCTCGGTGCTGCGCCACGGGCGCGCACCAGGCAGTCACCGCTGCACCCGGTCAACAAGCCCGCACCGTGCCGCACCGGCAACCACCCGACGACCGACGACCGGCCGATCGCGACCAGCCCGCAGGAGACGCAACGCACAGGAGGCCCGGTGCCGGTTCATGGAACCGGCACCGGGCCTCCCGTCGGTGCGTTCAGTGCACGCGGTCAGCGTGCGCGTGCTTGGTTACTGCACGTCCTCGTCGACCCAGTCGAAGGTCTTCGTGACGGCCTTCTTCCACAGGCGGAGCGTGCGCTCGCGCTCGGCGGCGTCGAGCTGGGGCTCCCAGCGCTTGTCCTCCTGCCAGTTGGCACGGAGCTCGTCGAGGTTGGCCCAGAAGCCGACCGCGAGACCGGCGGCGTAGGCCGCACCGAGCGCCGTCGTCTCCGCGACGACCGGACGGACGACCGGCACGTTGAGCATGTCGGCCTGGAACTGCATGAGCTCGCTGTTCGCGGTCATGCCGCCGTCGACCTTGAGCTCGGTCAGGTCCACACCGGAGTCGGCGTTGACCGCGTCGAGGACCTCGCGGGTCTGCAGCGCCGTCGCCTCGAGGGCAGCACGCGCGATGTGCCCCTTGTTGACGAAGCGGGTGAGGCCGACGATCGCACCGCGGGCGTCGGGACGCCAGTACGGCGCGAAGAGCCCGGAGAACGCCGGCACGAAGTACACGCCACCGTTGTCCTCGACGGTCTTGGCCAGGGCCTCGACCTCCGGGGCGCTGCCGATCAGACCGAGGTTGTCGCGGAGCCACTGGATGAGCGAGCCCGTGACGGCGATCGAACCCTCGAGGGCGTAGTGCGTCTCCTGGTCGCCGAGCTTGTAGCCGACGGTGGTGAGCAGGCCGTTCTCGGAGCGGACGATCTCGGTACCGGTGTTGAAGATCAGGAAGTTACCGGTGCCGTAGGTGTTCTTCGACTCGCCCTGGTCGAACGCGGCCTGACCGAAGGTCGCGGCCTGCTGGTCGCCGAGGATGCCGGCGATCGGGACCTCGCGCAGCAGGCTCGAGGACTCGACGTGGCCGTAGACCTCGGAGGAGCTGACGATCTCGGGGAGCATCGACTTCGGGACGCCGAAGTCCGCGAGGATGTCGTCGCGCCACTGCAGCGTCTCGAGGTCCATGAACAGCGTGCGGGACGCGTTCGTGACGTCGGTCTTGTGCACGCCGCCGTCGATGCCACCGGTCAGGTTCCAGAGGACCCAGGTGTCGGTGGTGCCGAAGAGCAGGTCGCCCGCCTCGGCCTTCTCACGAGCACCCTCGACGTTCTCGAGGATCCACATGATCTTGGTGCCGGCGAAGTACGTCGCGAGCGGCAGGCCGACGATGGCCTTGTACTTGTCGGTGTCGCCGTCGGCGAGCTTGTCGACGAGCGCCTGCGTGCGGGTGTCCTGCCAGACGATCGCGTTGTAGATCGGCTTGCCGGTGGTCTTGTCCCAGACGACGGCGGTCTCGCGCTGGTTGGTGATGCCGACGGCTGCGACGTCGTGGCGCGTGATGTCGGCACGCGACAGTGCCTGACCGATCACCTCGCGGGTGTTGTCCCAGATCTCGGCGGGGTCGTGCTCGACCCACCCGGCGCGCGGGAAGATCTGCTCGTGTTCCTTCTGCCCGGTCGAGATGATCGAACCGGAGTGGTCGAACACGATTGCTCGGGTCGAGGTCGTGCCCTGGTCGATGGCGACGATGTAGTCGGCCATTGGTGCTCCTTACGGGTGTGTTCGGTGCGGGTGCGTGTGCGGTCGTACGGAACGGCCGTCCACGCCTTCGGGGTGGGGGTGGGTCAGCTGACGATGGGCAGCAGGGCGACGGACAGGCCGGCGGCGAGGGCGCCACCGATCAGCGGTCCGACGACCGGCACCCAGGCGTAGGCCCAGTCGCTCGAGCCCTTGCCCTTGATGGGCAGGAAGGCGTGCGCGATGCGGGGGCCGAGGTCACGGGCCGGGTTGATGGCGTAGCCGGTGGGGCCACCGAGGCTGACACCGATCGCGATCACGAGGAAGGCGACGGGGATCGCACCGAGCGATGCCGGCGTCTGACCGTTCGAGAACGCGATGACGACGAAGACCAGCACGAAGGTGCCGATGATCTCCGTGACGAGGTTCCAGCCGTACGACCGGATCGCGGGGCCGGTCGAGAAGACGCCGAGCTTGGCGGCCGCGTCGGGCTCCTCATCGAAGTGCTGCTTGTAGGCGAGCCAGACGATGACCGCGCCGATGATCGCGCCGATCAGCTGCGCGAGCCAGTAGAGGAACATCTCGCCGACGGTGATCTTGCCGAGCAGGGCGAGCCCGAGGCTGACCGCGGGGTTGAGCTGACCGCCCGAGCTGTAGGAGACGGTGACACCGGCGAAGACCGCGAAGCCCCAGCCGATGGTGACCATCAGGAACCCGGCTCCGAAGCCCTTGGACTTCGCGAGCGAGACAGCGGCGACGACGCCGCCACCCAGGATGATGAGCATCGCCGTACCGACGAGCTCGGACAGGAAATTGACGCCGATGCCGTCCATCGGTGACCTCCAGTGCGTGAGGGTGGGGGTCCGGCCGTGCTGCGCCGCACTCCCCGTTGAGTGATTGAGGCCAACCATAGTGATGCGGTTCACGGCCCGGCGATGAATTCGTGAGCGAAGTGCGGCATCGTGCACGAACGTGCAGGACGAGTGTCCCCAGCACGATCCCGAGCCGGTGGCGCGTCCTCGGCGCACTGCACGAACGTGCATCGGGAGCGGACGGCTGCCCGTGCCGTCGATGTAGATTGGGCCCACTCCGGTCGACGACGCGCGGTGTGACCGCCACGGTTCGACCCCGTACCCGTGGAGGCACCGCATGAAGAAGCTCATCAACGACCCGCAGGCCGTGGTCGAGGAGACCGTCCGGGGCTTCGCCCGGGCACACGCCGGACACGTCGTCCTGGTCGAGGACCCGATCCACCTGCACCGCGCTGACGCACCCGTCGCCGGCAAGGTCGGGATCGTCAGCGGCGGTGGCAGCGGGCACGAACCGCTGCACGCCGGCTTCGTCGGGTACGGCATGCTCGACGCCGCGGTGCCCGGCCCGGTGTTCACGAGCCCGACGCCCGACCCGATCGTCGCCGCGACGAAGGCCGTCGACGGCGGTGCGGGCGTGCTGCACATCGTGAAGAACTACACCGGCGACGTGCTCAACTTCGAGACGGCCGCCGAACTCGCGGCGATGGACGACGTCCGCGTCGAGTCCGTCGTGGTGGACGACGACGTCGCGGTGCAGGACTCCCTGTTCACCGCCGGCCGTCGCGGCGTCGCCGGGACCGTCGTGGTGGAGAAGTGCGCCGGCGCCGCCGCCGAGCGCGGGGACGACCTGGACGCGGTCGCCGCCGTGGCCCGGCACGTCAACGACGTCACGCGGTCGATGGGGCTCGCACTGGCATCGGGCACCGTCCCGCACGCGGGGGAGCCGTCGTTCGTGCTGGCCGACGACGAGGTCGAGCTCGGCATCGGCATCCACGGCGAGCCCGGCCGCGAGCGGATCGCGATGGCACCGGCGGACGAGCTCGTCGACCGCGTGCTCGAACCGATCCTGACCGACCTCGACGCCCCGGCCGGGTCGTCGCTGCTGCTCCTGGTGAACGGCATGGGCGGCACCCCGCTGTCCGAGCTCTACATCGCGTACCGACGCGCCGCGGAGGTCCTCTCCGACCGCGGCCACCAGGTCACGCGTAGTTTGGTCGGCGACTACGTCACGTCCCTCGAGATGCAGGGGTTCTCGCTCACCGTCACGGTGCTCGACGACGAACTCACGGCCCTCTGGGACGCCCCGGTGGAGACCCCGGCCCTGCGATGGGGACGCTGAGCGTCCACGGCCGCTCGACCACCGGACCACGACAACGGGCCACCGGGCCCGCCACACGAAGGGAACCGCATTGGCGCTCGACACCGCATGGGCCATCGACTGGATCCGTCGCACCGCCGCGACGATCGACGAACACCGCGCCGAGCTCGTCACGCTCGACCGTGAGATCGGCGACGGCGACCACGGCGAGAACCTCGACCGCGGGTTCCGGGCCGTGCTCGAGGCCGTCGACTCCGGGTCCTTCGACACCCCGGGTGCCGTGCTCAAGACCGTCGCGACGAAGCTCATCTCGACCGTGGGCGGGGCGGCCGGCCCGCTCTTCGGCACCGCCTACCTGAAGGCGGCGCAGGCCGCCGGTGACGCGGCCGAACTCGACGCGGACACCCTCGTCGCCGTGCTCACCGCCGCCCGCGACGGTGTCGTGTCCCGCGGCAAGGCCGCGGTCGGCGACAAGACGATGGTCGACGCGTGGAGCCCCGCGGTCGACGCCGCAGCAGCGGCCGCCGGTGCCGGCGACGACCCGAAGGCCGTGCTCACCGCAGCAGCAGACGCCGCCGCGCAGGGTGCGGCGGACACCGAGCCGCTCGTCGCCCACAAGGGCCGCGCGAGCTACCTGGGCGACCGCGCGATCGGGTACCGCGACCCCGGTGCGCAGTCGACCGCGTACATCCTGCGCGCAGCGGTGGACGCAGCGTGACCGTCGGCATCCTGGTCGTCTCGCACAGCGCGGCGATCGCGACGGGCACCGTCGAGCTGGCACGGCAGATGGCCGCGGACGTGCCGCTCGTCGCCGCGGGCGGAACGGACGACGGCGGCATCGGCACCTCGTTCGAGGCGATCACCGCCGGCATCGAGGAACTCGCCCAGGCGGACGCCGTCGTGGTCCTGTGCGACCTCGGCTCCGCCTACCTGACGACCGACACCGCGCTCGACTTCCTGGACGACGACGTCCGCGCACGCGTCCACGTCTCGCAGGCCCCGTTGGTCGAGGGAGCGGTGGCGGCCGCGGTCGCCGCCCAGACGGGCGGTGACGCCGACGCCGTGCTGGCCGCCGCAGCGTCGGCCGCGGGTTCCGAGGCGGACGCGAGCACCGCCTCCCGTCCGTCCGGTGACCAGCCTGGAGGCACGGGGCCGGCCGACGGGGCTGCCGCCGTCGACGACGCGGCCAGCTCCGACCGCGTCAGCGCGTCGGTCGAGCTGGTGAACGAGACCGGGCTGCACGCCCGGCCCGCCGCGGAGTTCGTGAAGACGGCGGCGAAGTACGACGCGAGCGTGCACGTCAACGGCGTGGACGCGAAGAGCCTGCTGGCGATCATGGCACTGGCACTGCCGAAGGGTGCGACGGTGTCGATCGACGCGACCGGGCAGGACGCGCAGGCCGCGGTCGACGCCCTGGTGGAACTGGTCCGGTCCGGCTTCGGCGAGTGACACCGCCGCCGGGCGAGTGACAGCGCCGCCGGGGGAGACCCCGGCGGCGGTGGCCACCCCGGTCACCCGATCGAGATCGTCCCCGCCAGGTCGAGGTCCGAGGGGCCGCCGGTGACCCCGGCGTCCGCGAGCAGGGTGGCACCGAACACGGCGCTCCAGAACGTGCGAGCGTCCCGGGCGACACCGCTCGGGCTCGTCCAGCCCTGGTCGGCGACGACGCGCTCCAGGTAGCGCTCGGACTGCCGGAACAGCACGGCCAGCAGCAGCCGCACGCGCGCACGCTGCGCCGGGTCGTCCCCGGCACCGCCGAGCGCGCGGACCACGAGCGGGGTCGACGGCATCGCGAGGGCGGTGCGGGCGAGGACCTGCCGGAACGCCTCCGCCGAGCGGGCACGACGGCCGGCCGCCTGCAGTCGCGTGGTGTCGCGGAGGAACAGCGCGAACGCGGCGTCGAGCACCAGGCGGTCCTTCGAGCCGTAGTGGTGGGTGATCTGGTTCGGGTAGACACCCGCGGCCCGGGCGACCTCGCTGACGGTGACGCTCCGAGCGCCCGCGCTGAGCAGTCCGGCCGTCGCGGCGAGGATCCTCGCCCGTGTCGCCGCGCCGCGTGCCGTGCCGGAGCCGCCCACCGTGGTTGCCATGTCGGAATTGTACGTGGTACAACTCCACTTGTTCAACGTACAAGAGGAGTTCCCGTGGACATCGTCATCACCGGCTTCGGCGCGGTCTCACCCTTCGGCCACGGCGTCGCGCCGCTCTGGGACGCCCTGGTGGCCGGTCGCTCCGGCGTCCGCGCCCTGCACCGCGACGGAGCGCTCTGGGAACAGGTGCCGATCCGGGTCGGGGCCGATGCCGCACTCGACGCCGAGGGGGCGCTCGGGCGGGTCCGCGCCAATCGCCTGGACCGCAGTCAGCAGCTGGCACTCGTCGCCGCGGACGAGGCCTGGGCCGACGCCGGTGCCCCCGCGGTGGAGGGCGACCGTCTCGCCGTGGTGATCGGCACCGGGATCGGGGGAGTGGAGACCCTCCTCGACGCCCACGACGTGCTCGGTGCGTCCGGTGCCCGGCGGGTCTCACCGCGCACGGTGCCGATGCTCATGGCGAACGGTGCCGCCGCGCAGATCAGCATCGCCTACGGGGCGCGGGGCGGCGCTTACACGACGGTGTCGGCATGTGCGTCCGGTGCGGAGGCCATCGCCACCGCCGCGCGACTCATCGCCACCGGTGAGGCCGACGTCGTCATCACCGGCGGGACCGAGGCCGCGGTCACCCCGGTGACGATGGCGTCGTTCGCCCAGTCGCAGGCCCTCGCGAAGCCCGACGGCGACGACCCGACGACCCTGTCCCGGCCGTTCGACGCCGACCGCCGCGGATTCGTCCTCGGCGAAGGCGCCGGCATCGTCGTGCTCGAGCGCGCGGACCACGCCACCGCCCGGGGGCAGCGGTCGCACGGCACGGTCGCCGGGTGGGGGATCACCTCGGACGCGCACCACATCACCGCACCGCTGGCGGACGGCAGTGAGCAGGAGCGGGCCATGCGCGGCGCGATCCGGATGGCGGGACTCACCGGCGGCGACGTCGACCACGTGAACGCGCACGCCACCGGCACCCCCGTCGGCGACGTCGGCGAGGCGGCCGCCATCAGCCGTGCGGTGGGGACCGGAGCGCTGGTCACCGCTCCGAAGAGCGCCATCGGGCACATGTTCGGCGCTGCCGGCGCGGTCGAGGCGATCCTGACCCTGCGGGCGATCGAGACCGGGACCGTGCCACCGACCCTGAACCTCGACCGGCTCGACCCCGCGGTGGACCTCAACGTCGTCTCCGGCACCGCCCGGACCGCGCCGCTCCGCGCCGCGTTGAACAACTCGTTCGGGTTCGGCGGTCAGAACGCGTCGCTGGTGTTCACCGCGGCGTGAGCTCCTGCAGGCCGGTGACCCGGAGCAGGTCGAGCTTCGCGGCGTCCTCGGCGCCCGGGACGACCGTGTAGACGACGATCCGCAGGTCACCGCCGGGGACGCTCAGCACGTCGCAGTCGATCTCCACCGGCCCGACGGGGGTGTGCACGACCTTGCGGCTCGCACGGTGCTCGGCGATCCGACCGGTCTCCCAGCGGCGGGCGAACTCGGGGGACTCCCGCAGCAGTCGTTCGACCAGGTCCGCCAGGTCGCGGTCCGCCGGGTAGCGGCCGTAGGCCTGTCGCAGGTCGGCGGCGAGGTCGCTCGAGAACTCCTCCTGGTGCTCGTCGTCCCAGTCCACCCCGTCGCGCTCCTGCATGAAGTGCCGCCAGACCAGGTTGCGATCGAGCCCGACGTACCGCGAGGGGTCGCCGTTCACCGCGGCCCACAGCTCGTTCCAGAGCACGATGTCGTGGGTCGCCGTGAACACCGCGAGCGGGACGTCGCCGAGCCGGTCGACCAGCCGCTGCACGCCGGGCGTGATGTGCCGCGGCACGACCTGACGCGACGGCGGGGCGACGCCGGCCACCCGGCACAGGTGGTCCCGCTCCTCGGACGACAGCCGGAGCGCCGTCGCGAGGGCGCCGAGCAGCTGCGGCGACGGGTTCGTCGCCCGGCCCTGCTCGAGGCGGACGACGTAGTCGACGCTCACGCCCGCCAGCGCGGCGAGCTCCTCGCGGCGGAGGCCCGGGGTCCGTCTGCCGGGGCCGGTCGGCAGGCCGACCGCCTCAGGACGCACCCGGTCACGCCAGGAACGCAACACGTTCGCGAACTCGCTCATGTCCACCATCATCGCCCCGCGCCTCCAGTCCGTCCTGGTACTGCCGGTCCCACCGTCGCACCGTGCCTGGGGAAGCCGGGCCGGCGGGGGCAGGCTGGGCGCATGACAACGACACTGATCACCGGGGCCAACCGCAGCCTCGGACTCGAGACCGCACGCCGACTGCTCGAAGCCGGCCACACCGTGTACGCCGGCATGCGCGACCCGGCCAGCGGCGACGACGCCCGCGCACTCGGCGCCCACGTCGTGCAGCTGGACGTCACCGACCAGGCCAGCATCGACGCGGCGATCGCGACCATCCCCGAGCTCGACGTCCTCGTGAACAACGCCGGGATCCTCGGCAGCTCGTTCGGGGTCGACGACCTCGACGCGAGCGCGATGGCGACCGTGCTCGACACCAACGTCACCGGCATCGTCCGGGTGACCCAGGCCGCGCTGCCCCTGCTGCGACGTTCGGCGGCACCCGTCATCGTGAACGTCTCGTCGGGGGTGGGGTTCCCGCGCTGGCTGACGACACCGGGACACGACGAGTACGGGGTGCCGGCGGTGCCGTACGCGGCGTCGAAGGCGGCCGTGATCGCGTTGACCGTGCAGTACGCGAAGAACCTGCCCGGCTTCCGGGTGAACGCGAGCGACCCGGGCTACACGGCGACGGAGTTCAACGGGTTCGGCGGACACCAGACGATCACCGAGGGCACCGACGCCACGGTCATGCTCGCGACGATCGGCACCGACGGGCCAACGGGGGAGTTCCACAACCGCGAGGGCCGCATCGAGTACTGAGGGGCAGCGCTCCGTGTGCGCCCGCGCCCCGTCAGTCGTGCACGTCGGCGCCGAACCCCGGCCCGGGACGCATCATCCAGCCGTCCGGATCGGGCAGCGGGCGGAACCCGAACCGCTCGTACAGCCCGTGGGCATCCGCGGTGGACAGGGCGAAGCGCTTCAGGCCGAGCGGCTCGACCGCCTCGGTCACGCCGTGCACGAGTGCGACCCCGACGCCGCGGCCCCGGGCGTCGGGGTCCACGAACACGTCGGCGAGCCACCCGAACGTCACGCCGTCGGTGATCACCCGCGCGTAGCCGAGCTGCTCGCCGGTCGTCACGTCGTACACGCCGAAGTTCCGGGAGCCGGCGATGATCGCCTCCTGCGTCGCCCGGTCACGGCCGCGGGCCCAGTACGACTCCTCGCTGAGCCAGCGGTGCACGCGGTCGACGTCGAGGTCTTCGGGGTCGGCGGAGAAGCGCAGGTCGGTCATCTCCTCAGTCAACCGGAGACGCGGCGGAGGGTCGACGTCCGATCCGGATCCGGTGGACCGTTCCTCGATGCGTCCGCGATGCCCGCAAGAACAAATACGACATATTCATTGCAGCATTCCAGATGGATTCCTACACTCCTGGGCAGTGGGTGCACCCGCATCCGCCCGCACGAGGAGTCCCATGCGAACACGCATCCCGATCCGAGCAGTCGTCGCCACGGCGTTGTCGATGACGCTCCCACTCGCCGCCGTCGCCCCAGCGGGCGCGACCCCAGCCGGGGGAGGGGTCGGCACGGCCGCGACGGACGCTCCGCGGTCGACCGCCCGCCCAGCAGGGACGGTCGGTCTCGCTGCGAAGGTCGCCAAGGACGGGAACGGTCCGTTCAGCCCGGATGACCGACCCGGAGGCGACTCGAGCGGAACGAACGGCATCGTGCGGACACTCGACGCGATCACGTACAGCGTCGAGATGAGCGTGAACGATGGCGACAGCGTCGACCAGCGGTTCGTCGTGACCGCTCCGGCCGGCACGACCTGGGCGGGCCTGCCGAAGCCGTGCACCGGGGCCGCGTCGCGCATCGACGGGCAGAAGCTCACCTGCTCGGTCGGTGACCTGACCGAGGGCAACCTCGTCGAGGTCCCCGTCGTGCTCGACGTCTCCGGCACCATGCGGCACGGCGACGCGATCGACGTCACGGTCGAAGCCACCGCGGACAACGCTGACAACGGCGTCGTGACGGCGGTCGCACCGACCGTGACGGTCTCGGCAGCTGCGCGCTACAACCTCAGCAAGGACGTCGTCGGTTCATCGCTCACCCCTGACGTCGTCGGTCCCGATGGCGATCGAGGCCTCCGTCTCGTCTACCCGATCGCGGTCAACTGGGAGCCCGTCGTCGCCGGACAGGGCCTGCTCGGGTTCGAAGCGAGCGCCGGCCCGATGACCTTCACCGACGACGTGTCCGAGATCCTCGGCGACCTGCCGTCGACCGCCGTGCTGTGGAACGGGAGCGCGCCTGCCTGTGGCGTGAACGCAACGAACGCCTGGCGCTTCGACGGCCTGCCGGGCGGACGGGGTGGCGGACCGCGCAGCGTGGTCGACTCGGGGACCATCGTCTGCGCGCAGTCCTCGCCCGGCGCGGACATCGACGTGACGATCACGGGCACCGTCACCGATCCGGACCGTATCCCCACCCAGTCGCTCAGCGGTGGCCCGGTCACGGGTGGCACCAGGGCGTACTTCGTCTCGGGCTACCTGAGCCTCTGGCTGCCCTACCCGCCGGGCTCTGTCCTGTCGACCAATCGGTACTCGGCCCTGCAGACCACCTCGGCGAGTGGCGCACAGAACTACCCCGGCAGCGAGGAGCCCCTCGCCGACAACACCACGTCGCGCAACCTGGTGGGTCTCGGGTCCGGCACTGCCGGCAAGCGACTCTGGCGCGTCATCGACGGCGCTGGCACCACCGTCGAGGGTTCCGCCCGCGCCGGCGATCCGTGGGTGACGCAAGGGCAGGTCCTGCGGAGCGACGTCACCGTCCTCAACGACGGGTACAGCCGTTACACCGGCACGATCCTCTGCGACACCTTCGATCGCGAGACCCAGCGCCTCACGCGCGCGGGCACCCCGGGGGCGACGGCGTGGACCAGCGGGTTGAGCAGACCGCGGATCGAGTACGCGGCCTACGACATGACGAGCCCCGCGTCCGGCCAGGGACGCACGTGCGACGATGACGACGGACCGTGGTTCACCAGCCCGGACGACGTTCCGGGCGGTCGCGCCGCGGTCGGCGCCGTGCGCGCGCTCGGCGACGTCGACGGTGGGGCGAGAGCGGTGCTGCACACGTACGTCGCAGTGTCCGCCGCACCCTCGGGGACCCGCGCGTACGACTTCGGACACGCCCTGCTCGGCGAACACACCGACGTCTGGACCCACGACACGGCTCGGCCGGAGAACGGCGCCGGAGCCATGGCCGACAGCGTCGTGATCACGGAGAACCTCGCACGCATCAGGAAGAAGATCGTCGACCCGGGCACGACCGCGGAGGACACACCGGACAAGACGAGCTTCGTCGGGTCCGGGAGCACCCTCGAGTACGCCCTCTACCCGACACTCACCAACGGCCACTCCGGTGGTCAACCGACCACGGTGACGGTCCGCGACGTGCTGCCGATGCACACCGACTACATCGCGGAGAGTGCGTCCCGACCGGCCGAGATCGACACGATCACGGACAACGCCGGCAACCTCCGCCAGCGCCTCACGTGGACACTCGACGGCCTGCAGCCGAACACGAAGATCCCGCCGATCACCTACGAACTGCAGGTGTCGAGTCTCGCGCCAGCCGGACCGGTGCAGAACTACGCGACCATCGCGTCGCCGACGGACCGCTCCGAAGCGTTCCGCCGCGACACCCAACGAGCGGTGCAGGTCGTCGCCGCGGTCGGTGTCGGTGTCGAGAAGGTCGCGACCGAACCGGTCGTCGCGACGGGGGACCAGCTCGAATGGGACCTGTTCTACACGAACCGCGACGCCCGGAGCATCAGCGGGCTCGACGTCATCGACGTCCTGCCGCACCGAGGCGACCCACAGGGCTCCGCCTTCCACGGGACGGTCTCGCTGGCAGACCGCGTCGACGTCGCACCCGGCGCCGGTGAGACCGTGCGCTACACCACGAGCGATCCGGCCTCCATCTCGCTCGACGGCACTGCACCGTCCAATCAACCGGGCGGCAGCACGCTCTGGTGCGCGGCGGCGGACCTCGGCGACGCCGCGTGCGGGTCCGCGGAACTCGCCGACGTCACGGCCGTGCGGATCGAACGGACCGGCGAGGTCGCCCCGGGCCAGTCGGTCCGACACCACGTCGTGGTGCAGACCCACGGGCAGCGGGACGGCGACACCTACACGAACCGCTTCGGGCTCCGCGCCTCGAACCTCGAACTCGCCGCGCTGTCGAACCGCGCCACCGTGCGGGTCGTCGCCGGCAGCATCGGAGACCGGGTGTGGACGGACAGCGACGGTGACGGTCTCCAGGGTTCCGACGAGCCGGGCATCGACGGCGTACCGGTCCAGCTGTCCGGCACCGACGACCGCGGTGCAGAGGTCGTACGCGCGACCACTTCGGGACCCGATGGGGAGTACTCCTTCGACGGACTCCGCCCGGGTGCCTACGTCGTGACGTTCACGGCTCCGGACGGCCGTCGGTTCACGAAAGAGCACGTCGGAACCGACGGCACCATCGACTCGGACGCCGGCCAGGACGGCGAGACACCCGCGGTCTCGCTCGCATGGGAACGCTCCGACGAAGGCGCGAAGGAATCGATCACCCGCGACCGCACGGTCGATGCGGGGCTGCTGGTCGACGACTCGCCGTCGCACCCCGAGCCGGAACCCGGGCCTGACCCCGGTCCCGACCCCGGCACGGTTCCCGGCGCCGGCGCGGTCCCCGGCTCCGGGGCGACGACAGTTCCGCCTGTCACACCGCCGCCCGGTGCGCGCGCGGGTGTCGGGGAACTCGCCTTCACGGGCACGTCGGGAGGGCCACTCGTCCTCGGCGTCGCGCTCCTCCTGCTGGCGCTCGGCGCCGCGATGCTCGGAACGAAGCGGAACCAGCGGCGGCAGCGCTGATCCATCACTTGCAGCACGGCGATGCGACGGAGTCCTGACCCCAGGGGTCGGGGCTCCGTCGTCTTGCGACCTCCCGTCTGTCAGGATGGCGGCATGCGCGCCGTCCAGTACGCCCAGTTCGGTTCCGTCCCCTCGATCGTCGACCTGCCGGAGCCGGTCGCACCCGACCACGGCGTCGTCGTCCGGGTGGCTGCCACCGGCGTCTGCCGCAGTGACTGGCACGCCTGGAAGGGCCACGACGACTCCGTCCGGCTGCCGCACGTGCCCGGCCACGAGTTCGCCGGCGTCGTCGCGTCGATCGGCACGGGCGTCCAGCGCTTCGCCGTGGGTGACCGGGTGACGGCACCGTTCGTGTTCGCATGCGGGACCTGCGCCGAGTGCCTCGACGGCGCCACCCAGGTGTGCACCGCCCAGCAGCAGCCCGGGTTCGACCTGCAGGGCTCGCACGCGGACTCCCTGGTCGTCCCGCACGCCGACCTGAACCTCGTCGCACTGCCCGAAGCCGTGGACTTCGCGGTGGCGGCAGCGCTCGGCTGCCGATTCGGCACCGCGTTCCACGCCCTGCACGCCCGAGGGCGCGTCGCCGCAGGGGAGTGGGTCGTGGTCTACGGCTGCGGGGGAGTCGGGCTCTCCGCGGTCATGGTCGCCGTTGCCGCCGGCGCGCACGTCGTCGCCGTCGACGTCTCCGCTGCAGCACTCGAACGCGCCGCTGCCCTGGGCGCCGACACCGTGCTGATGGACGACGATGCCGTCACGACGGTCCGATCCCGGACGGGAGGCGGAGCGCACGTCTCGCTCGACGCCTACGGCAGCCGTGCCACCTCCGTCGCCGCCGTGGCGTCCCTGCGTCCGCGCGGCCGGCACGTGCAGGTCGGGCTGCTCCTCGACGACGAAGCCACCCCGGCGATCCTGATGGGCCGGGTCATCGCGGACGAACTCGAACTGCTCGGCAGCCACGGCGCGGCGGTCGGGGAGTACGGCGCGATGCTCGACGCCATCGTGGCCGGGCGGCTGCGTCCGGAGGAGACGATCGGCCGCACGATCGGCTTCGACGACCTGCCCGAGGCACTCGTCGCGATGGACCGCCCTGCGACCTCGTCGGGCATGACCGTCGCGGTGTTCTGAGGCTCGGGCGTCCCGTCAGCCCTCGGTCCGCGCGTCCGCGCCCCGGCGGATGCGGAGCACGACCGCGCCGATGACGAGCACTGCCAGGATCCCGACGACCCCGACCAGGAGTGCCGGGCCGCCGTGGCCGTGCGCGTGCGTTCCGGCACCCGTGTTCGGTGCGGCTCCCGCTGCCGCTGCCGACGGTTCCGAGGACGATGTGGGCGCGGCCGTCGGGCTCGTCGTCGTGGGTGGAACGGTCGGAGATGCGGCCGGTTCCACCGAGAACGCGAGCTGCCCCTCGATCGGATGGCCGTCAGGGGAGACGTACCGCCAGACGAGGGTGTGCGGGCCGGGGGAGAGCGACACCGCCTTGGACATCGAGGTGCCGTCGACGTCCACCGCTCCGGAGGACTCGTCGGTCCCGCCGTCGTCCCGGACCTCGATGCGCAGACCGGCTTCGAGCCCGGCAAGCGGCGCCTCGCTGAAGCTGAGTGTCACTCGCTCAAGGTCGGCAGCCACGGTGGCGCCGTCCGCCGGATCACTCGATGTCAGTGCTGCGTGCGCCGATGCAGGTGTCGTGCCGATCAGCACGAGGAACGCGGACAGGGCGACGGCGAACAGGACCCGGGGTGTCACGGTTCGTGAGCGGCGTTGGTCATCTCGGTGATCGTGCACGCGTCCACGCTAGGGAAGTGATGTCGAGCGTCCCGTCAGCCGAGCGGGGCCTCGGAACGTCCGAGTTGACATAATATGCATTATCGGCGCCTTGGCGGAGACGCTTCGAGAGCAGAAGAGGTCGAGTCCGCTGCACGGACTCGACCTCTTCTGCTCACTGGATGACGACGGTGTCAGTCGGCGGGCTTCGTCGGGACGTCGTCGGCGTCGATCTCGAGCGCCGCCGGCTCGCCGCCCTGTTCCTCCAGGGTGTCCTGGTCGGTGTCGGGCTGCTCCGGCGACTCGCTCTGGGTGGTCTCTTCGGCTGGGTCAGGCTGGCTGTAGCTCATGCGCCGGACGGTACGCCCGCGTTCCTGAACAGCTGCAAGCTCGACGCCCGAGACGCTTGGTGAGCAGCAATGGTCGAGTCCATCCGCTGGACTCGACCATTGCTGCTCACGATGCGGGCAGGACCCCGATGAACGTCAGTTGTTGATCATCTGCGTCGCGACGACCGCGCCGATGATCATGAAGATGATCGCGACGATGATGGCGATGACGCTGAGGACGATGCCGGCGAGCACCATTCCACGGCTGCCAACCGCGCGACGACGCGCGACGAAGCCGAGCACCAGGCCGATGATGCCGGCGATGAGCCCGACGATCGAGAACAGGAACGCAAAGACGACGCCGACGATGCCGAGGACGAGCGAGCCGACGGCGATTCCGTTGCCGCTGTTGGTCGCGGGCGCGTTGCCGGGGTTGGACATGGTGGAGCTCCTTCTGGTCAGGACGCCGATCCAGGCCGGGTAGCCGATCGTGAGCGTCAGTCAGAACGGTAGTCCTCACACACGGCTGGTCCCCAGATTCGCAGTCCGAGCCTGTCCCCCGGCTCAGGCTCCGACGTACGCCGCCAGGTGCTGCCCGGTCAGCGTCGACCGTGCCGTCACGAGCTCGGCGGGCGTCCCCTCGAACACGATCCGCCCGCCGTCGTGGCCGGCACCCGGCCCGAGGTCGATGATCCAGTCGGCGTGCGCCATCACCGCCTGGTGGTGCTCGATCACGACGACCGTCCGACCGGCGTCGACGAGCCGGTCGAGCAGGCCGAGCAACTGCTCGACGTCGGCCAGGTGCAGGCCCGCGGTCGGCTCGTCGAGCACCACCACGCCGCCCCGGTCACCGAGGTGCGTCGCGAGCTTGAGCCGCTGCCGCTCTCCCCCGGACAACGTGGTGAGCGGCTGGCCGATCGTCAGGTACCCGAGCCCCACGTCGGCGAGCCGCGCGAGGATCGCGTGGGCAGCCGGCAGTGCGGACTCCCCCGCCGCGAAGAACGCCAGGGCGTCGGCGACGGACATGCCGAGCACCTCGCTGATGTCCTTCGCGCCCAGGTGGTAGCCGAGCACGGACTGGTCGAACCGCTTGCCGTCGCACTCGACGCAGGGGCTCGCGACGCCCGCCATCATGCCGAGGTCGGTGTACACGACACCGGCACCGTTGCACGCCGGGCAGGCGCCCTCCGAGTTGGCGCTGAACAGTGCGGGCTTGACGCCGTTGGCCTTCGCGAAGGCCTTCCGGATCGGCTCGAGCAGGCCGGTGTAGGTCGCCGGGTTGCTCCGCCGTGACCCACGGATGCCGCTCTGGTCGATGGCGACCACGTCGTCGCGCCGGGCCAGCGACCCGTGGATGAGCGTGCTCTTGCCCGAGCCGGCGACCCCCGTCACGACGGTGAGCACCCCGGTGGGGACGTCCACGTCGACGTCGTGCAGGTTGTGGGCCGAGGCGCCGCGGATCGCGATCGCCCCGTCCGGACGACGGACCTCGGACTTCACGGTGACGCGGTCGTCCAGGTGCTGACCGGTCACGGTCCCGCTCGCACGCAGCCCGTCGACGGACCCCTGGTAGCAGAGCGTCCCACCGCCGGAACCGGCACCGGGTCCGAGGTCGACGACGTGGTCGGCGATCGCGATGACCTCGGGCTTGTGCTCGACGACCAGGACAGTGTTGCCCTTGTCGCGCAGCCGGACGAGCAGCTCGTTCATGCGCTCGATGTCGTGCGGGTGCAGCCCCGTGCTCGGCTCGTCGAAGACGTACGTGACGTCACTGAGCGAGGAGCCGAGGTGCTTCACCATCTTCACGCGCTGCCCCTCTCCCCCGGACAGCGTGCCGGTCGGGCGGTCGAGCGACAGGTAGCCGAGGCCGATCTCGACGAAGGACTCGAGCAGGTCGCGGAGCCCCTCGAGCAACGGCCCGACCCCGGGGTCGTCCAGACCCCGCAGCCAGGCGACGGCGTCGGTGATCTGCATCGCGCAGACGTCGGCGATGCTGCGGCCCGCGATCTTCGACGAGCGGGCGGTGTCGTTCAACCGGGTCCCGTCACAGGCCGGACACGTCCTGAAGGTCACCGCACGGTCGACGAACGCCCGGATGTGCGGCTGCATCGCCTCGCGGTCCTTCTGCAGGAACGATCGGCGGACCCGGTGCACGAGCCCCTCGTACGTCATGTTGATGCCGGCGATCTTCTGCTTCGTCGGCTCGCGGTACAGGAAGTCCTGCCGCTCCTGCTCGGTGAAGTCGCGGATCGGGGTGTCCCGGTCGAAGTAGCCCGACTCGGCGTACAGCCGCACGTTCCACCCGTCGGTCCCGTACCCGGGGATCGTGAGCGCGCCGTCCCCGAGCGACTTCGTGTCGTCGAACAGCTGCGTCAGGTCGATGTCGTTCACCAGCCCCCGGCCCTCGCAGTCCGCGCACATGCCGCCGAGCCGTGTGAACGAGACCTTCTGGGCCTTCGCGTCCGCACCCTTCTGCACCGTGATCGCTCCCCCGGCCGTCACGGTGGCGAGGTTGAACGAGAACGCGTTCGGCCCCCCGATGTGCGGCTGACCGAGTCGGCTGAACAGCACGCGCAGCATCGCGTTCGCGTCCGTGGCGGTGCCGACGGTGGAGCGCGGGTCGGCGCCGATGCGCTCCTGGTCGACGACGATCGCGGTGGTCAGGCCGTCGAGCAGGTCGACGTCCGGGCGCGCGAGCGAGGGCATGAACCCCTGCACGAACGCGCTGTAGGTCTCGTTGATCATCCGCTGCGACTCGGCGGCGACGGTGCCGAACACGAGCGAGCTCTTGCCCGAGCCGGAGACCCCGGTGAACACCGTGAGCCGCCGCTTCGGCAGGTCCACGTCGACGTCGCGCAGGTTGTTCGCGCGGGCACCGCGCACCCGGATCCGGCCGTGCCGGTCGGCAGGGTGCGCGTCGGCGCCGGTGGGGTCGTCGTCGACCGGATCGGTGTGCATGCGGGTCAGCGTACCGACGGGAGGCCCGTGGCGGGGCCGCCACGGGCCTCCCGTCCGGTCCCGGGTCGGCCGTCAGGCCGTGGTGCGGTGTTCAGGCGCCGTGACGGCGCACCAGGTCCGGCAGCTCGGCGGGTTCGAACTCCTCGTCGGTCGCGTCGAGCTCGTCGGCGCTCCACCACCGCGAGGCGAGGATGTCGACGCGCTCGTCGTCGGTCCACTCGGCGTCGGACAGCTCGAAGCCGGGCGTGCGGACGACGTAGAACTCGGCGTGCCCGCGGTCGTGGTCGGCGAGGTCCCACTCGACCGTGAAGTCCCAGGACCACACCGGTTCGCCGGGTTCGTCGATGACGATCCCGGTCTCCTCGCGCAGTTCGCGGATCGCGGCGTCGCGGTGGGTCTCCCCCGGGTCGACCCCACCACCCGGCGTGATCCAGCGGTGGGCGCCGTCCGACGAGGGCGAATTCGTGTCCATCAGGAACACGCGGCCCTCGGGGTCGAGCAGCAGGATGCGGGAGGTGCGGCGCAGGCCGGGCTTGGCGGTCACCCGCCCGACGTTAGCCGACGAAGCCGCTGACGTCGCCGACCAGCTTGGTGTGGTCGGCGGGGATCGGCTCGACGGCGGCGAGGGCGATCTCGGCCGCGAACTCGGACACGCTGTAGAGCTTGCCGACCTCCTGCCGACGACCCTCGATCGCGCCGGGGTTCAGGCGGTTCAGCAGCGTCGCGGTGATCGTGCCCTCGATCATGTCGCCGGAGACGACGACGAACTCGATGCCGGCGGCCTCGAGCTGCGGGATGAGCTCACGGAGGGCGAGTTCTCCGGCGCGCTTGCTCTTGGCGACCGGGACGTACTCGTCCATCGTCTCGGCGGTCTCGACGAAGTGGGCCTGGTGGCTCGTGACGAACACCACGCGGGACCCTGCGGGCATGTGCGGCACGGCGGTCTGCAGCATGTCGACCTGGGCGTCGCGGTTCAGGCGGAGCGCGTAGTCCTCGCCGACGCCGGACTCCATGCCGCCGGAGGCGTTGAGCACGAGCAGGTCGATGCCGCCCCACTCCTGGACGACGGTGTCGACGAGGGCCTGCACGGAGTCGTGCTCGGTGAGGTCGGCGCCGACGGCCAGGGCGGAGCCACCGGCCTCGACGATCTTCTCGGCGATCTGCTCCGCGCGCTTGGCCTTGTTGCGGTAGTTCACGACGACCTTCGCCCCGGCCTCGGCGAGGTACCCGACGGTGTCGGCGCCGATGCCACGGGACGAACCGGTGACGACGGCGCGCTTGTCGGTGAGGGATCCGGGGGCGAGGGGGTTGCTCACAGTCGTGTTCTCCAGGTCTGGTTCCGGCCGGTCGGGCGCACCGAGCCTACCAATCGCCTGCACGACCGTCGGACGGCCCTGATATGTTGAACGGAGTTGTACCGGCTGTCGCGACGCAGCGAGCCGCCGCGCGCGACCGAGGGAGGGAGATCGCGTGAACGGAATCGATTGGATCCAGAGCACCGTCTGGATCGGCCTGGTGTTGCTCCTGGGCGTGGTCGAGATCTTCACCCTCGACTTCATCTTCATCATGCTCGCGGCGGGTGCCGCCGGCGGGTTGATCGCCGCACTGCTCGGCGCCCCGTGGTGGCTGTCCGCCATCGTCGCCGCGGTGGCCGCACTCGTGCTGCTGTCGCTCGTCCGACCGCGACTGCTCGTCGCGCTCGGCCGCGGTGCCGACCCGCACCGCACCAACGTCGAGGGGCTCATCGGGCTCGCCGGCACGGTCGCGGTCGCCTTCACCTCCACCAGTCCTGGTCAGGTGCGCCTGGCCAACGGCGAGACCTGGAGCGCGCGGTTCGCCGCGGGCTCCGTCGACCGCACACCGCCACTCGGGACCCCCGTGGTCGTCGAGTCGATCGAGGGGTCGACCGCGGTCGTGCGCCTCGCAGAAAGGGCCACCTCGTGACCAGCATCTCCCCGGGGACGATCGCACTGCTCGTGCTCGTCCTCGTCGTCGTCATCTTCGTGATCGTCGTCCTGGCGAAGGCGATCCGGATCGTCCCGCAGGCCACCGCGGGCGTCGTCGAACGACTCGGCAAGTACCACAAGACCCTCAACCCGGGCTTGAACCTCCTGGTGCCGTTCATCGACCGCCTGCGGCCGCTGCTCGACATGCGTGAGCAGGTCGTCTCGTTCCCGCCGCAGCCCGTGATCACCGAGGACAACCTGGTGGTCTCGATCGACACGGTCGTCTACTTCCAGGTGACCGACGCCCGCGCCGCGACGTACGAGATCGCGAACTACCTCGGCGCCGTCGAGCAGCTCACCACCACCACGCTCCGCAACGTCGTCGGTGGCCTGAACCTCGAAGAGGCCCTGACCAGCCGCGACAACATCAACGGCCAGCTCCGCGTCGTCCTCGACGAAGCCACGGGCAAGTGGGGCATCCGTGTCGGTCGAGTCGAGCTCAAGGCGATCGAGCCGCCCGTGTCCATCCAGGACGCCATGGAGCAGCAGCTCCGTGCCGAGCGCAGCCGTCGTGCCGCGATCCTCCAGGCAGAGGGCACCAAGCAGTCCCAGATCCTCGAGGCCGAGGGACAGCGACAGGCAGCGATCCTGGCCGCCGAGGGTGACGCCAAGGCACAGGTGCTCCGTGCCGAGGGTGAAGCCCAGGCCATCGCGACCGTGTTCGAGGCCATCCACACCGGCGACCCGGACGAGAAGCTGCTGTCCTACCAGTACCTGCAGACCCTGCCCAAGATCGCCGAGGGCACCTCGAACAAGCTCTGGATGATCCCGAGCGAGTTCACCGAGGCACTGTCCGGCATCGCGAAGGGCTTCAGCGCCAGCCGCGGTGGCGGCGCCGGTCCGGTCGCCGGCGGTGCCGGTGGCACGGACTTCCTGTCCCGGATCTCGAAGCTCGCGAACGAGAGCCTGGCGAACACCGCAGCGGCGGACACCACGATGCCGCGTGCGGACGCCACCGCCGCGGACATCGTCCCCGAGTCCGACCTCGACGCGCGCCTGGCCGAGTCGAACCGCAGTGTCGATGCGCACCTCGCGGCCGCCGACGACGCGACCGCCGAGCAGGTCGGGGACACTCCGCCCACGCCGGGCGACGACGCCTCCGGTCACCGCACCAGCGACGGCTCCGGTCGGCGCTGACGGTCCCGCACCAACGAACGACGACGCCCGCCCCGGGGAACCGGGGCGGGCGTCGTCGTGTGGTCGGTGGTGTCAGGCGCCGCGTCGTGCGCGGAGGACCTGCAGGCGCTCTTCGAGGAGCTCCTCGAGTTCCTCGCGCGAGCGGCGCTCGAGCAGCATGTCCCAGTGGGTGCGGGGTGCCTTCACGTCCTCTTCGGCGACCTCGACGGGGATCCCGTCGTCGCCGAGCAGGCGGCCCTCGCGACCGGAGCGCGGCTCCGACCAGGTCTGGGGGACGTCCGCATCGGCCGAGAAGACGATGTCGAACGTCTCACCCGAATCCGTCTGGTAGACCGCGCGCTTGCGATCTGAGAGCTCGACGCCCTCTTCGCTCTGGAGACTCTGACTCCCGAGCCGCATGCCGCGGAGACTCCGATCAGCCATGTGTGTGCTCCTCTCGCTCGTCTGCCCTCCACAACACTGTCCCACGCCCCATCAATCCCGTACCGGCGCATTCACAGTCCGTTCCCAGTGGCTGGGCGCGGCGGGCCCGATCAGGAGCGGGTGCGACGGCCCCAGGGAGCGCAGGCGAGGAGCACGAGGAGTCCGCCGAGGGAGAGCAGGAGCGTGATCGAGCCGGACAGGATCGACGCCGGGGTGGTGGACGTGCCGAGCGGCACGTCGGTCACCATCGACGTCGCGGTGTACTCCGGCACCCGGTCGATCGTGCGCCCGCTCGGGTCGATGACCTGCGACGCTCCGACGGTCGAGATGTTCACCAGCGACCGACCGGTCTCGATGGCCCGCATCCGCGCGATCTCGAGCTGCTGCAGGTTCTCGTCGGTGCCCGAGAAGTCGGCATTGTTCGTCTGCGCGAGGATCACCTGCGCTTCCCCGCGCACCATGTCGGCGGTCAGACCGTCGTCGACGATGTCGAAGCAGATCGAGATGCCGGCACGGATGCCCGCGACGGAGAGCACGTTCGGCTTCGTCCCCGGCGTGTAGTCGCGCTGCAGCAGACCGATCAGCGACGGTGCGAGCTTGGAGAAGAACCAGCGGTCGGGCACGTACTCGCCGAACGGCACCGGGCGCTTCTTGTCGTAGGACGACTGCCAGCCGTCGGCGGTCCACACGAACGACGTGTTGTGCAGCACCCCCGACGGGGTCTGCGTGATGGCACCCGCGACGATCGGGGCGTCGAGCGAGTCGACCACCGAGTCGAGGGCGGAGGCGATGACCGGCTGCTGCCGCGGGTCGTACTCCGCACCGGCCTCAGGCCACACGACCAGGTCCACACCCTTCGCGTCCACGTCCGTCGCCGCGACCTGCGCGGCCAGGACGTCGCCGGGCTGAGCACGGTCGAAGTAGCCCGCGGGACCGTTGCCCTGCACCGCCTCGACCCGGATCGTGCCGCTCGTCGCCGTCGGCCACCCCGGCACGGCAAGGACCGCCGCGACGAGCAGACCCGCCGTCGCCACCCGCACGGGCAGCCGGAGCGTCACGCCCGGCACGCGGGGTGCCACGAGCGCGAGCGACACCACGACCGCGACGCAGTACACGACGATGAACGTCAGCCCGAGGACGCCGACGTACGCGGCCAGGTGCGTGAACGGCCCCTGCGACTGCGACAGGCCGACGCGCCCCCAGGCGAAACCGCCGTACGGCCAGCTCCCCGAGAACCACTCGCGTCCGGTCCAGAGTGCGGCGACGACGGCCGGGAGGCCCCACACGCGTCCGGCGGTCGAGGGCAGGACGCGTGCGACCCAGCGGTACGCCAGGGCGATCGCGACGCTGCCGAGCGCGAAGAACGCGGCTTCGAGCAAGGCGAGTGCGAACCACGGGACCGGGCCCAGGTAACGACCGGCCCACGAGATGGCCGGGATCCAGAACGCCGCGCCGGCGAGGTAACCGATCCACGCCGCACGCGGCGCCCGCTGCCCCATCACCGCGAGCAGCATGCAGGCGAGTGCCGGGTAGGCGAGGAACCACCACCCGGGCGACGGGAACGCGAGGGCGAAGAGGATCCCGCCTATGACGGCCAACGGCACCGCGGTGCCCAGCGGCAACGCGGCGAACGGGCCGGTCGCGACCGCCCCGCGGCCGACGGGAGCGGGCAGCCCGCGCACACTGGTCTCCGGAACCGGCACCGGGCCTCCTGTCAGACCGCCGCGTAGGCGACGATGCCGCGGCGAACCGCGTCCGTCGCCCGTCGGGCGGTCTGGGCGAGTTCGTCGTCGCCGGCGTTCCGGATCTGGTCGAGCAGGTCGATGACCTGCTTCGACCAGCGCACGAAGTCACCGGCCGGCAGGTCGAGGGTGCGGAGGACGTCGTCGAGGGCCGAACCCGAGGCCCAGCGGAACATGCCGACGGCCATCGCCGGGGTCGGGGGCTGCGAACCGGCCAGGCGCGCCGCACGCTCGATGTCGTCGAGGCGCGACCAGATCGTCAGTGTCTCGTCGAGCGCGGGGCGGAACGCACCGCGGGGCAGGGCGTGCTCCGTGCCGGGCGCGTCCTCGCGGCGGGGCTGGTAGATGATCGTCGCGGCCATGGCGGCGAGCTGTGCCGGGGTGAGGTCCTTCCAGACCCCCGCCTCGAGGCACTCGGCGACCAGCAGGTCGCGGTCGCCGTAGATGCGCTGCAGGCGACGGCCACCCGCGGCCACCGTGGCTTCACCGTTGCCGGCGTCCACCAGGTAGCCGAGCTCGAGCAGGACCTCGGTGACGCGGTCGAACGTCGTGGCGACGGCGCCCGTGCGGGACCGGATCTGCTGGACGAGCTTGTCATTGGCGCGCTTGAGCTTCCACCAGCGCTCGGACCAGCGGGCGTGTGCCTCGCGTTCCGGGCAGGCGTGGCAGGGGTGGCGCTGCAGCTGGCGGCGGACCGCCGTGATCGCGGCCTGGCGTTCCTGGCGGGCGCCGTGTGACGCCTCGCGGCCGCCGGGCACGTTCGTGCGCTCGAGGTCGGAGAGCTCACGACGGAGCGCCGAGTACTCGGTGAAGTCGCCGAGGTGGCACTGCATCGCCTCGCGGTAGCCGTCGAGCGATTCCTGCTGCGAGCGGACCTTGCGGGCGAGGTCGACCACCGACCGGTCGGCCTGGAACTGGGCGAACGACGTCTCGAGGACCTCGCGCGTGCGCTGCCGGCCGAACTGGTCGATCAGGTTGACGGCCATGTTGTAGGTCGGCTTGAACGACGAGTTGAGCGGGTACGTGCGGCGGCTGGCCAGCGACGCGACGGCCTGCGGGTCGAGTCCGTCGGTCCACTGGATGACCGAGTGCCCCTCGACGTCGATGCCACGACGACCGGCACGACCGGTGAGCTGCGTGTACTCCCCCGGGGTGATCGGCACACGGGCTTCGCCGTTGAACTTCTCGAGCTTCTCGAGCACGACGGTGCGCGCCGGCATGTTCACGCCGAGCGCCAGGGTCTCGGTGGCGAACACGACCTTCAGGAGCTTGCGCTGGAAGAGGTTCTCGACGACCTCCTTGAAGGCGGGGAGCAGGCCGGCGTGGTGCGCCGCGACCCCGCGCTCGAGCCCTTCGAGCCACTCCCAGTAGCCGAGGACGGCCAGGTCTTCGTCGAGCAGGGTGCGGCAGTGGTACTCCGCCGTCTCGCGGATCTCGTTGCGCTCCTGCACCGTCGTCAGGGACAGGCCCGAGCGCAGGACGTTGCGGACGCCCTGGTCGCAGCCGTTGCGGCTGAACACGAAGAAGATGGCGGGCAGGAGCATCCGCTCGTCGAGCATGTGCGCGATCTGCTCGCGGTGCACCTTCTCGGTGCGGGGCCCGCGACGCTCGGGGTAGCCACCACGACCGCGCCGGCCCCGGTGGCCGCCGCCGTTCCGCTCGCTCCGGGAACCGCCGCCGACCATGCGGAGCAGTTCCGGGTTCACGCGGTTCGTCGCCGCGGCACCGCTCGAGTCGAACAGGTCGACCATCTTCGAACCGACCAGGACGTGCTGCTCCAGCGGCACCGGACGGTCTTCGGAGACGATGACGTCGGTGTCGCCACGGACGGTCTGCAGCCAGTCGCCGAACTCCTCGGCGTTGGACACCGTGGCGCTGAGCGAGACCAGGCGGACCTCGGTCGGGAGGTGCAGGATGACCTCTTCCCACACGGCACCGCGGAACCGGTCGGCGAGGTAGTGCACCTCGTCGAGGACCACCCAGGCGAGGTCGTCGAGCAGGTCCGAGTCGGCGTAGATCATGTTCCGGAGCACCTCGGTCGTCATCACGACGACGCGGGCGCGGGGGTTCACGTTCGTGTCGCCGGTGAGCAGCCCGACCTCGGACTCGCCGTAGACGTCGACGAGCTCGGCGTACTTCTGGTTGCTCAGTGCCTTCATCGGCGTCGTGTAGAAGACCTTCGCCGTCGGCTGGCGCATGGCGAGCCAGATGGCGAACTCGGCCACTATGGTCTTGCCGGCTCCGGTCGGGGCGGCGACCAGGACGCTGCGGCCCTGGTCAAGTGAGTCGCAGGCGGCGAACTGGAACGGGTCGAGGTCGAACCGCAGGTCCGTCCGGAAGAGCTCGAGGTTGCGCGACCGGTTGCGCACCTTGGCCGCGGCGAACCGCTCGGCCGCACTCGTGCCACTCACAGGTCGTACTCCTCGTCGAGCTTCGCCTGACGCTTGGCCAGACGGCGGTCGTGGATCCACGCGATGAAGCAGGCCGCGACGTACAGCACGGTCATCGGGATGGCCAGCAGGAACATCGAGATGACGTCGGCACTCGGCGTGACGATGGCGCAGAAGACCAGGATGCAGAGGATCGCGACGCGCCAGCTCTTGATGATCGCGGAGGCCGACAGCACCCCGACGAAGTTCAGCAGCACGATGAACACCGGCAGCACGAAGGCGATGCCCACCGCGACGATGAGCTTGATGACGAAGTCGTAGTACGCCTTCGCATCGACGATCGAGGTGTCCTGGCTCGACACGAAGCTGCCGAGGATGCCGACCACGTGCGGCAGGATGTACCACCCGAAGTAGCACCCGGCGAAGAACAGCGGGATCGCGGTGCCGAGGAAGCCCCAGACGTACTGCCGCTCGCGCCGGACGAGCGCGGGCACGATGAACGCCCAGATCTGGTAGAGCCAGACCGGGCTCGCGATGACGACGCCGATGGTGATCGCGATCTGCAGCTTGAGGTCGAACGCCCCGGTGATCATCGGGAAGTTCAGCTCGGCCGTGTGTCCGCCGACCTTGGCGAGCTCGGTCACCGGTGCCCGGAGTGCGTCGAGCACCCACGGGGTGAGGAACCAGCCACCGATCGCACCGACGACGATCGCCACGACTGCGCGGAAGAGACGGTTGCGCAGCTCGATGAGGTGCTGCCCGAGCGACATGCGGCCTTCGGCGTCGGTCTTCTGGCGCCCCTGCCGCTTCGCTCGCCCGCGCGCGGTCGTCGAAGCCATGTGCTCGATCTTACGGGGTCGGGACCGACAGTCCGCCTGGGGTCGGCGCGGCCGCGTGGCGGGTGGG
>NZ_QKSX01000005.1:0-201665 GCF_003234305.1 Curtobacterium sp. MCLR17_055 | reverse complement strand
TAGCGAGAGGGAAACGCCCGGTCACATTCCGAACCCGGAAGCTAAGCCTCTCAGCGCCGATGGTACTGCAAGGGGGACCTTGTGGGAGAGTAGGACGCCGCCGGACTTAACGTATGAAAGATGTGGCCATCGGCCCTCCATCGAGAATTCGCAGGGGAAACCCTCGTTCTCGGTCGGGGCCGGTGGCCATTTCTGTTTCTGCCGCCGTTCCCTCGACGCCGGCTCTGGTTCGTGATGGACTGGAGGCCGACGTCGGTTGACCGACGCGGCACCCAACACAACGACACAGCGGACGAACGCCCGAGGCACTGCACCGGGCACGCGATGAGGAGCAACGGTGGCGAACGACGACGATCAGCGGCGGAACGACGGGGACCGCGGAGATCGACCCCGGCGGGACGGCGACCGGTTCCCGCGTCGCGACGGCGCTCCGCGTCGGGACGGCCAGAGCGATGGTCGTTGGTCGTCCGGTCCTCGTGAGTTCGAGCGCCGCGAAGGCGACCGTCGTGATCGTCCGCAGGGTGGAGACCGTCCGTTCCGTGACGGTGCACCCCGCCGGGACAGCGCTCCGCGTCGCGATGGGGATCGTCCGTTCCGGTCCGGCGACCGGAACGACCGTCCGTCGTGGCAGGGCGACCGTGGTGACTCCGGCCGGCCGCCGCGTGGCGATGGTCCGCGCGGTGCCGATCGTCCGCGACGCGATGGCGATCGTCCGTTCCGTGGTGGCTCGGACCGCCCGGCTCGTGACGGTGATCGTCCGTTCCGTGGCGGGAGTTCTGACCGTCCGCGTCGTGACGGTGACCGCCCGTTCCAGGGTGGTTCAGACCGTCCGCGTCGTGATGGCGATCGTCCGTACCGCGGTGGATCGTCCGATCGTCCCGCTCGTGACGGCGACCGTCCCTACCGCGGTGGATCGTCAGGCCGCCCGGCTCGTGATGGCGATCGCCCGTACCGCGGTGGATCGTCCGACCGTCCCGCTCGTGATGGTGACCGTCCGTACCGTGGCGGGTCGTCGGACCGGCCGCGCCGTGACGGGGACCGACCCTTCCAGGGCGGTTCTGACCGTCCGCGTCGCGATGGCGACCGCCCGTACCGCAGGGGCTCCGATCGTCCCGCTCGTGACGGGGACCGCCCGTACCGCGGGGGCTCCGATCGTCCCGCTCGTGACGGGGACCGCCCGTACCGCGGGGGCTCCGATCGTCCCGCTCGTGACGGCGACCGCCCGTACCGCGGTGGTTCGTCCGACCGTCCGGCCCGTGGTGGTTCGTCCGACCGTCCGTTCCGCGGGGGTTCGTCGGATCGCCCGGCTCGCGACGGCGGCGAAGACCGTCGTCGTTTCGGTGACGGCAGCCGTCACGCCGGCGCCCGTTTCGGTGAGGCCGCGCGCGACGACTGGGAGGACCGCGACCCCTACGGCACCAAGTCGATCCGTCCGCGCCACGACGACCCGGAGATCCCCGAGGAGATCCAGGCGCGCGACCTCGACCCCGCGGCCCGGATGGAGTTGAAGACCCTCAGCAAGGACAACGCCGACTGGGTTGCGCGTCACCTCGTGGCCGCCGCACTCTTCGTCGACGACGACCCCGAGACGGCCAACCAGCACGCCCTGAGCGCTGCTCGTCGTGCCGGTCGTGTCGGTGTCGTCCGCGAGACGGCGGCGATCACCGCGTACCGCCTCGGCGACTTCGCCACCGCGCTCCGGGAGCTCCGCACCTACCGTCGGATCTCCGGCCGCAACGACCAGCTGCCGATGATGGTGGACTGCGAGCGTGGCCTGGGCCGTCCGGAGCGGGCACTCGAGCTCGGTCGTTCGGTCGAGCGCTCGGCCCTCGAGACCCCGGTGCAGGTCGAGCTCGCGATCGCCATGTCCGGCGCTCGTCTCGACCTCGGGAATCCCACAGCCGCCCTCGGCGAGCTGGAGATTCCACAGCTCGACCCATCCACCGCCTACACGTGGTCCCCGGCGCTCTACAGTGCTTACGCGGCCACGCTCGAGGAGCTCGGTCGACAGGACGAGGCCGACGAGTGGTGGGCCCGTGTGGACCGCGCGGCAGCGGCCCTCGCCGAAATCGCGGACGACAACGCTTGGGAGACAGTTGATGTGGTCGAGGAAACGCTCGAAGTCGAAGAACACGGAGACGCCGGAGACGACGCCGCCGATGACCTCGGAGCCGACGACGTCGCGACCGACGAGCTCGACGGCGACGACGAATCCGCCGACGACATCGACGACGACCTCGATGACGAACCCGCCCTCGACGACCTCGACGACGACACCTCCGCAGCCGACGAGCCCGGCGAGATCGACGACGACAACCCCCGCGACGTCGACGGCTCCGCAGCTGGCTGAGCACTCGGCGGCCTTGACCGACGGCGTCGACGTGGTCCTCACCGACCTCGACGGCGTCGTCTACCGGGGCCGCAACGCCATCCCGCACGCGGTCGAAGCCCTGACCCGGGCATCGCTCACGGCGCGGGTCGGCTACATCACGAACAACGCATCGCGCCGGCCGATCGACGTCGCCGAGCACCTCGAGCGCTACGGGCTCGAGGTGTCCGAGGGCGACGTCGTCACCTCGTCACAGGCCGGTGTCCAGCTGCTCGCGACCCTGGTGCCGGCCGGAGCGACCGTCCTGGTCACCGGCGGGCTCGGGCTGTCCAGCATCGTCGAGGAAGCCGGGTTCACCGTCACCTCGAGTGCCGAGGACTCCCCGGCCGCCGTCATCCAGGGCTTCTCACCGGACCTCGGTTGGAAGGAACTGGCCGAGGCCTCCTTCGCCCTGGCCGACCCGGACGTGCCGTGGGTGGCCACGAACATGGACTGGTCGATCCCGGTCGAGCGGGGCATCGCGCCCGGCAACGGCACGCTCGTGTCCGCCGTGCACCAGGCGGTCGGCCGGATGCCCGTGGTCGCCGGCAAGCCCGAGCGGCCGATCTTCGACACGGCGGTCGAGCGCTTCGGCGGCGGTCGGACCCTGTTCATCGGGGACCGGTTGGACACCGACATCAAGGGTGCGAACGACGTCGGGATCCCGAGCGTGCTCGTGCTCACCGGCATCGACAAGGCGAAGCAGGTGCTCGCGGCCGACCAGCGCTCGCGTCCCACCTACGTGCTCGAAGACCTCCGGGGGCTGTCCCAGCCGTACCCGGAGACGGCGCGGCGCGAGGACGAGGACGGCACCCGGTACGTGACCGTCGGTACTGCGACGGTGGCGATGCGCGGGCACGTCGTCCGGGTGCTCGACGCCGGGACGGACATCGATCGGCTCCGTGCCGGCTCGACGCTCATCTGGGAGTCCGGGTTGGCCATCTACGGCCTCGACGTGGACCCGCAGCTGTACGGCGGCGAGTAGCGTGTCGGACGTGCCGAACCCCGAGCAGCCGTCCGCCGATCCCGAGCAGCAGGACGCCTTCGCCGCGCGCACCGCCGAGGCCGAGGCCCTGCCGCTCGCCGAACGCGCCGACGCCTTCTCCGCCCTGCACGACGAGCTGCGGACGCGGCTCGAGAGCGGCGGCTCCGCGAGTGCCTGAGCCGGACGGAGCCGTGCACGACGCGACCCCGGTCCGCCTGGACGCCCTCCTCGCTGCACGCGGGCTCGCACGGTCGCGCACCGTCGCCAGCAAGCTGATCCAGGACGGCCGGGTGATCGTGGGCGGCCGTGCCGTCCTGAAACCGTCGACGCCGACCGCATCCGACGCGGACATCGAGGTCGACGCCGCGGACGAGTGGGTCTCGCGCGCGGCCCGGAAGCTCGTCGGTGCACTCGACGCGTTCGACGTCGACCCCGCCGACCGGGTCGTGCTCGACGTGGGCGCGAGCACCGGCGGGTTCACCCAGGTGCTGCTCGCACGCGGCGCGCGCCGAGTCATCGCGCTCGACGTGGGGCACGGACAGCTGCACCCCACCATCGCGCTCGACGAACGCGTCGCCGTGGTCGAGGGGACGAACGCGCGGAACCTCACGCGCGCCGACTACCTGGCGCTCGACGGCACCGCTGCCGAGACGAGCCTGGTGGTGGGGGACCTGTCCTTCATCTCGCTCCGACTCGTGCTGCCGGCGCTGGCCGAAGCCGTCCCCGCGGACGAGTTCGTGCTCCTGGTGAAGCCCCAGTTCGAAGTTGGTCGTGGCGGTGTGCGCGAGGGCATCGTGCACGACGCCGGGCTCCGGAACGACGCGCTCATGAACGTGCTGTGGGCGGCGTGGGACCTGGGCCTCGGCACCAGTGGGCTCGCCGCGTCCCCGATCGTCGGGACACACGGCAACCACGAGTACCTGGCCCGCTTCCAGCGCGGTGTCGGGGGCAATCCGACAGAATGGAGAGTCCGGGCGACCGAACTCACGGAAGGGTCTTCATGAGTGACGAACGGCACATCCTGCTCGTGTCCCACACGGGTCGCCGTGACTCGATCGACGCTGCGGTCGAGGTCTGCGACCTCCTGCACGCAGCCGGTCTCACGCCCGTCATGCCCTTCGACGAGTACGCCGACATCCGTCGTGCCGAAGCGTCGGTCGGCAAGGTCGACATCCTCGGCGTCGACGTCCAGCCGAACCAGCTCGAGATCGTCATCGTGCTCGGTGGCGACGGCACGATCCTCCGCGCGGCCGAACTCGTGCGGAACACCGGCGCTCCGCTGATCGGGGTGAACCTCGGGCACGTCGGGTTCCTGGCCGAGAGCGAACGTGACGGCCTGTCCGAGACGGTCGAGCGTGCGCTGTCCGGCGAGTACAACGTCGAGGAACGCGTCACCCTGCAGGTCGACGTGGTCGTCGGCAACCAGATCGTCTACTCGAGCTGGGCGCTGAACGAGGCCACGATCGAGAAGGCCTCCCGGGAACGGATGCTCGAGGTCGTGACCGAGGTCGACGGCCGCCCGCTGTCGTCCTTCGGCTGCGACGGCGTGGTCGTGTCGACCCCGACCGGATCCACGGCGTACTCGTTCTCCGGCGGTGGCCCCATCGTGTGGCCGGACGTCGACGCGCTGCTCATGGTGCCGCTGAGCGCCCACGCCCTGTTCGCCCGTCCGATCGTCGTCGGGCCGGACTGCACGCTCGCGATCGAGGTCCTGCGGCGCACGAGCGGCGTCGGTGTCCTGTGGTGCGACGGCCGACGGACCCACGACCTGCCCCCGGGCGCCCGTGTCGAGGTCCGGCGTTCGCCCGACCCGGTGCGTGTCGCTCGCCTCAAGGACGCTCCGTTCACCGACCGCCTGGTCGCGAAGTTCCAGCTGCCCGTCGCCGGGTGGCGCGGCCCCCAGAGCGACGAGGACGACCGATGAGCCCGGAGAACGCCCGATGAGCAGGGAGAACGCCCGATGATCGAGGAGATCGCGATCCGCGACCTCGGTGTCATCGGTGAGACCACGCTCGAACTCGGGCCGGGCTTCACCGTCGTCACCGGGGAGACCGGTGCGGGCAAGACCATGATCGTCACGGCGCTCGGGCTGCTGCTCGGTGCGCGGGCCGATGCGGGCTCGGTGCGCCGCGGTGCGTCGAGCGCCGTCGTCGAAGGTCGCTGGCACGTCCCCGAGCAGGACGCCGTCGCCGAACGCGTCGAGGACGCCGGCGGCACCGTCGAGGACGGCGAACTCATCCTCACCCGCACGGTCTCCGCCGAGGGGCGCAGCCGTGCCACGGTGGGCGGTCGGAGTGCGCCCGTGGCGGTGCTCGGCGAGCTCGCCGACCAGCTCGTCACCGTGCACGGGCAGTCGGACCAGATCCGCCTGACCTCGGCAGCGGCGCAGCGGGCTGCCCTCGACGGGTTCGGGGGAGCCTCGCTCGAGAAGGCCCTCGCCCGGTACGTCGCCGCGTACGACGCCTGGCAGCAGCACGCCGGTGAACTCGAGGTCCTGGTCCGCGACCGGGACGACCGGGTGGCCGAGGCCGAGCGGATCCGCGCGGCCTCCGACGAGATCGAGGCCGCCGACCCGCAGCCCGGCGAGGACGTCGAGCTGGCCGAACGCGCCGAACGGTTGGGCAACCTCGAGGAGCTCCGGTTGTCCGCTGCCCTGGCGCACGAGGCGTTGTCCAGCGAGTCCCTCGACGGCGTCTCCGACGTCGTCGGCCTGGTCGAGTCCGCACGCCGTGCCGTGGAGCGCGTAGCGTCGTCGGACAGTGCCCTGCAGCCGGTGCTCGAGCAGCTCACGGAGCTCGGGATCCAGGCGGCCGAGGTCTCGGCGAGCATCTCGAGCTACCTCGGTTCCCTGGAACCCGAGGCCGGGCACGACCTCGAACTCATCAACGAACGCCGTGCCCTGCTGGCCGGCCTCACCCGCAAGTACGGCGAGACGGTGGACGACGTCATCGCCTACGGACAGCGCGCGAGCGACCGGCTGCTCGAGCTCGACGGCGACGACGACCGGATCGCGGCGTTGCAGCAGTCGGTCGAGCAGGACGAGCAGGCGCTCGAGTCCGCCGCCGCCGCGCTCACGGCGGCGCGCACCAAGGCGGCCACCGACCTGGCGAAGCGCGTGACCGCTGAGCTGAAGACCCTCGCGATGGGTGGCGCGACCCTGGTGGTCGAGGTCACCGACGCCGGCGAGTACCGCCGGCACGGCCGTGACCAGGTCACGATCCTGCTCCAGCCGCACTCCGGCACCGACCCCCGGCCGATCGGCAAGGGGGCGTCCGGCGGTGAGCTCTCGCGCGTGATGCTCGCGATCGAGGTCGTCATGGCCGGCATCACCACGGTGCCGACGTTCGTCTTCGACGAGGTCGACGCCGGTGTCGGCGGGGCGGCGGCGATCGAGATCGGCCGACGGCTGGCGAAGCTCGCCGAGCGCACGCAGGTCATCGTCGTCACGCACCTGGCCCAGGTCGCGGCCTTCGCGAACAACCACCTCAACGTCGTGAAGGACGCCAGTGGGGCCGTCACGTCGTCGAGCGTGCGCCGGCTCGAGGGCGAGGACCGGCTGCAGGAGATGGCACGGTTGCTCTCCGGGCTCGGCGACAGCGCCAGCGGGATCGAGCACGCCCGCGAGCTGCTCGACGTGGCCGGCCAGCGAGCCTGACGACCAAGCAGGCGGGTGCCGCCTGCCGACCCGGCCACGGCCCGAGGACCCGGCCACCCACCCGCGCAACGCCCACGGCGAACCGAGGTCGCGCCTCCCGGCAGTTCTGACGTACGATGGAATCCCGTGGCGGACACTCTCAGCGGCGGTACCAATTCTTCGAACTCGACCCCGAAGGTGACGAAGCAGATCTTCGTGACCGGCGGGGTCGTCTCGTCTCTCGGCAAGGGCCTGACGGCGGCCAGCCTCGGCAACCTGCTCACGGCTCGCGGCCTCAAGGTCGTCATGCAGAAGCTCGACCCGTACCTCAACGTGGACCCGGGCACCATGAACCCGTTCCAGCACGGCGAGGTCTTCGTGACCGACGACGGTGCGGAGACGGACCTCGACATCGGGCACTACGAGCGTTTCCTCGACATCAACCTGTCGCAGGCCGCGAACGTCACGACCGGTCAGGTGTACTCGACGGTGATCGCCAAGGAGCGTCGCGGCGAGTACCTCGGCGACACGGTGCAGGTCATCCCGCACATCACCGACGAGATCAAGCGCCGGATGCGCGAGCAGGCGCAGAACGACCCGCAGCCCGACGTCATCATCACCGAGGTCGGTGGCACCGTCGGCGACATCGAGTCGCAGCCGTTCATCGAGTCCGCCCGTCAGGTCCGGCACGAGCTCGGCCGCAACAACGTGTTCTTCGTGCACGTCTCGCTGGTGCCGTTCATGAACGCCTCGGGCGAGCAGAAGACCAAGCCGACGCAGCACTCCGTCGCCGCTCTGCGCTCGATCGGCATCCAGCCCGACGCGCTCGTGCTGCGCAGCGACCGTCCGGTGTCGGAGTCGAACAAGCGCAAGATCGCGCTGATGTGCGACGTCGACGAGGACGCCGTGGTGAACGCCGTGGACGTCCCCTCGATCTACGACCTGCCGACGCTGCTGAACAACCAGGGCCTCGACCAGGTCATCGTCGAGGCGCTCAAGCTCGACGCCGGTCCGGTCGACTGGACGGCGTGGACCCCGGTGCTGAAGGCCGTGCACGAGCCGAAGAAGGCCGTCACGATCGCCCTGGTCGGCAAGTACATCGACCTGCCGGACGCCTACCTGTCCGTCACCGAGGCGCTCCGTGCCGGCGGCTTCGCGCACGACGCCAAGGTGACGCTGAAGTGGGTCGTGTCCGACGACTGCACCACGCCCGAGGGCGCGGCGAAGCAGCTCGGCGACGTCGACGGCATCTGCATCCCCGGTGGATTCGGCGTGCGCGGCATCGAGGGCAAGCTCGGCGCGCTGAAGTTCGCGCGTGAGCAGGGCATCCCGACGCTCGGCCTGTGCCTCGGCCTGCAGTGCATGGTCATCGAGTACGCCCGCCACGAGGTCGGTCTGACCGACGCGTCGAGCACCGAGTTCGACCCGGAGACCTCGACGCCGGTCATCGCGACGATGGCGGAGCAGGTCGACATCATCGCCGGTGGCGACCTGGGCGGCACGATGCGCCTGGGCCTGTACCCGGCGTCGTTCACCGAAGGCTCGCTGGCGGCGGAGCTGTACGGAGCGCCGGAGGCCTCCGAGCGGCACCGTCACCGCTACGAGGTGAACAACAAGTACCGCGAGCAGATCGCGGACGCCGGCCTCGTCTTCTCGGGCACGTCGCCCGACGGCACGCTGGTGGAGTACGTCGAGCTCCCGCGCGACGTGCACCCGTTCTACATCGCCACCCAGGCGCACCCGGAGCTCCGCTCGCGTCCGACCGATGCGCACCCGCTGTTCGCGGGGCTCGTCGCGGCCGCGATCGAGCGCCACGAGGCGTCCAGCCTGTTCGACCCGCAGACCGAGGAGCAGGTCGCGTAAGCGCCGGTCTCCACGATCGGACGGGAGGCGCGGTGCCAGCTGGCACCGCGCCTCCCGTCCGTCCGGGGTCGCGTCCAGGGCACCTGATTCCGGACACGGAACCACGGAACGACGCGGTGCTGTGTCCGGAACCTGGTTCCGATGGGGGCGTCAGGGGCACGCGTGCTTGGATGGGGACGTGACAGACGCACCGATCGCTGACGAGTCCGCCTCCTTCGAGGTCACCGAATCCACCGTCGTGTACGAGGGCGCCGTCTGGGACGTGCGCCGCGACACCGTCGCGTACAACGGCGACTCGATGGTCCGCGAGTACATCGACCACACCGGTGCCGTCGCCGTGTACGCGGAGGACGACGAGGGCCGCGTCCTGGTCATCCAGCAGTACCGGCACCCGGTGCGGCTGCGCGACTGGGAGCTGCCCGCGGGCCTGCTCGACATGGAGGGCGAGGACCACCTGACGGCCGCGAAGCGCGAGCTGGGCGAGGAGGCCGACCTCGAGGCCGACACGTGGGAGCCCCTGGTCCGGTACAACACGTCCTCGGGCGGCAGCGACGAGTTCATCCAGATCTACCGGGCGCGCGGTGTCCGGTCGACCGAGTCTGCGTTCGAGCGCGAGGCGGAAGAGGCCGACATCGTGACGCGCTGGGTCCCGCGGGCGGAGCTGCTCGAGGGGATCCTGGGCGGTCGGCTCAACAACTCGGCCCTCGTCGTCGCGACGCTCGCCGTCGAGGCCATCGAACAGCGCGGCAAGTGAGCGGGTCCGCGGCCGACGGTCTGCGCGACCTGGTCACCTCCGGCACCTGGACGCACGAGCCGGAGGTCGCCGGGTTCGACGGCGACGTGTTCCGCGTCACCGCGGTCGAGGGCAGTGACGCCTGGCGGACCACCTCGTACGGGTTCGTGCACGACTCCGAGCACGCGCTGCTGCAGCCGACGGACGGGCCGTTCTCGGTCGAAGCGTCGTTCGTGCTCGACTACACCGAGCAGTTCGACCAGGCCGGGGTGTTCCTGCGCGTCGACGAACAGACCTGGATCAAGGCCGGCGTCGAGTTCTCGGACGGAGCGCCGCAGCTCGGCGCCGTGGTGACGCGTGGGTTCTCGGACTGGTCGGTGTCGCCCGTGCCGGAGTGGGCGGGCCGGGTGGTGACCGTCCGCGCGAGCCGCGATGGCGACGCCGTGACGATCCGGGCGTGGGCCGAGGGTGAGGAACCCCGCCTCGTCCGGGTCGCGTACCTCGACCCGGACGCCGTCGTGTCCGCGGGGCTGCTGTGCGCCGGGCCGACGCGGGCCGGGCTGACCGTGACGTTCACCGGGTTCCGCGTGGGCACGCCGGACGAGGCGTTGCACTGACGGCAGGTGACCCGCGCCGGTTAGCCTGCTGAGGTGATGCCCCTCGACCGTGCCGCGGAGACGTACCTGCGGCACGTCGCGATCGAGCGAGGACTCTCGCAGCACACGTTGTCGGCGTACCGGCGGGACCTCGCCGTGTTCACGTCGTGGTTGGCGGACGCTCCGGTCGTCGAGTCGGACGGTGCGGACCGGGCCGGGGGCTCCTCGGTGCTGCAGGACGTGGCACGGTTGGCACGGGCGGACGTCTCGGGGTTCGTGACGCACCTGGCCACCCGACCGGAAGGTCCGCTCGCACCGCGGTCGATCGCGCGGATGCTCAGCTCGGTCCGGTCGTTCACCGCCTTCGCCGCGGGTGAGGGCTGGTTGCCGCTCGACCCCGGCACCGCCGTCCGACCGCCGAAGGCCCCGATGCGGCTGCCGAAGGCGATCCCCGTCGAGGACATGGAACGGCTGCTCGGGGCGGTGTCCGTCGACGCCGACGACCCCGTCCAGCTGCGGGACAAGGCCCTGCTCGAGCTGCTCTACGCCACCGGTGCGCGGATCTCCGAGGCGGTGGGGCTGTCGGTGGACGACGTGACGACGCTGTCGGACGCCGACGGTGAGCTCTCGGTCGTGAAGGTCACGGGCAAGGGCAACAAGCAGCGGATCGTGCCGCTCGGCAGCTTCGCCCGTGCAGCGATCGACGCGTACCTGGTGCGGGCACGGCCGGTGTTCGCGGCACGAGGGCCGTCGACGCCGGCGCTGTTCCTCGGCGCCCGTGGAGCGCGGCTGTCGCGGCAGAGCGCCTGGCTCGTGATCCAGGCCGCCGCTGCTGCCGCCGACCTGGAGGCGCACGTGTCACCGCACACGTTCCGGCACTCGTTCGCGACGCACCTGCTCGAGGGCGGTGCCGATGTGCGCGTGGTGCAGGAGTTGCTCGGGCATGCGAGTGTCGCCACGACGCAGATCTACACGATGGTCACGGCGGACATGCTGCGGGACGTGTACCAGACGGCGCACCCGCGGGCGCGGCGGTAGGCGGGCCCGCCCTCAGAACAGGTGGAACTGGGCCGACGCGGCGATGGCGGTCGTCGTCACCGCGACGACGAGGGCGCTCGCCGAAGCGCTCCGCGCCAGGACCGCCCAGGCACCGACGGCCCCGGGACGGACGATACCGATGACCCCGCACGCCACGGCGAGCAGTCCCGCCAGGCCCCAGGGGTTCGCGACGACCGAGACCACGGCGAGCAGCACCGCGAGCACCGTGAACACGCAGAGCCGACGGTCACCGGCGGTGCCCGATGCCCACGCGTCCGTCCGGATCGCCGCGGTCTGCACCGAGAACGACGGCCCCACCGGCGCGACGACGATCGGCGTGATCGGATCTGCAGCGGCCGCGGGGACCCGCGTGGCCGCGCCCCAGGTGCGACCGTCCCACCAGCGCAGACGACGGGCGTCCTGCGGGTCCGGGAACCAGCCTGCGGCCGGCAGCGTCACGGTTGCTCCTCGGGGTGCGGGGTGGATCGACGCTCCCGAGCCTAGGAGCGCGGTCGGCCTCGCCCCAGTCCCCAGCCGGGTGTCAGCACAAGGGGGGACCGGACCGGTGCACTACGGTCGGGGCGTGCCCTCGACGCTCGACGACTTCTGGACCGCGCGACGCAGCGAGCGTCCGAGCCTTCCGGAGGCCGTGCCGGAGGCGTGGTCCTTCGGCGCGACCCCGGAGCAGGCGGATGCGCTCCTGCAGCTCGTGCTCGACGGGGTCAAGGTCGGCACGGCGTCGTCGCTCTGGGACTACGAGGCGACCGGCGATCCGCTGCCCGCGGCCGACGAGGTGAGCATCGTGACCGACGGCTCGGGTGCGCCCCGTGCCGTCATCGAGACGACGGCGGTCCGGGTGGTGCCGTTCGACCAGGTCGACGCCGACCACGCCTTGGCCGAGGGGGAAGGCGACCGGACGCTCGAACACTGGCGGACCGTGCACGAGGCGTTCTGGCGCGCACACTCGGAGAACCCGCGCGGGTTCGCGCCGGACATGCCGGTCGTGTGCGAGCGGTTCCGGCTGCTCTGGCCGAACGGCTGAGCCCGAGCCCGAACCCGATCCGGATACGGGGTCAGGCGGGGACGGGCTCCGCGTCGACCTCGGTGAACACGTCCTTCACGGCGGCGAGCAGCCGGGCGTTGAAGTCCACACCGAGCTGGTTCGGCACGGTGACGAGCACGGTGTCGGCAGCACGGACGGCCTGGTCGGCCGCGAGCTCCGCGACGAGCTGTTCGGGCTCACCGATGTAGGACCGGCCGAACCGGGCCAGCCCGCCGTCGAGGTGCCCGACCTGGTCCTGCCCCTCGACCTGCGCGCGCACGCCGAAGTAGTGGCGCGACTCGTCGTCGATGATCGGGATGATGCTCCGCGAGACCGAGACGCGCGGTTCGCGGTCCCAGCCCGACTCGGACCACACCCGGCGGAAGCGCTCGATCTGCTCGGCCTGCAGCTGGTCGAAGGGCACGCCGGTGTCCTCCGTCAGCAGGGTCGAGGACATCAGGTTCATGCCCTGCTCGGCGGTCCACTCGGCGGTGGCACGGGTGCCGGCACCCCACCAGATCCGGTCGCCGAGCGAGTCGGAGAGCGGGGAGATCGGCAGGGACCCGACCGAACCGGTCATCTGCGGGTTGGCGTTGGCCATCGGCTCGCCGGCGATCGCGCGGCGGAACACGTTCGTGTGCGCACGGGCCATGTCGCCGCCGTTCTCGTCAGTGGCGTCGGGCACGTAGCCGAACTGCTGGTAGCCGGCCAGGGCGGTCTCGGGTGATCCCCGCGAGACACCGAGCTGCAGTCGCCCGCCGGAGATGAGGTCGGTGGCCGCGGCCTCTTCCGCCATGTAGAGCGGGTTCTCGTAGCGCATGTCGATGACGCCGGTGCCGATCTCGATCCGGCTGGTCTTCGCGGCGATGGCGGAGAGCAGCGGGAACGGTGCGGCCTGCTGCGGGGCGAAGTGGTGGACGCGGAAGTAGGCGCCGTCGACGCCGGCTTCCTCGGCTGCGACCGCGAGGTCGATCGCCTGCACCAGGGCCTCCCGCCCGCTGCGCACCTTCGACCCCGGCACGTCACGCCAGTGTCCGAACGACAGGAACCCGATCTTCGTCATGTCCATGCGAACGCATCCGGAGGCGGGGCCATTCCACCGCGACTACCGTGGCGGGGATGGAGGACCCCCGCCCCGCACTCGAGGCCGAACGCGCCCGCAACGAACGGCTGCTGCTCGAGGTCGAGCGGAGCATGCGTGACGTCAGTGACGCCCGGCAGGACGCCAACTCCGACGACGAGCACGACCCGGAGGGTGCGACCCTGGCCTGGGAACGCGGCTCGCTCGGTGCGGTCCGCGACGGCGCGCAGCTGCGGATCAGCCAGGTGGACGCAGCGCTCGCACGACTCGACGACGGCACCTACGGTCGCTGCACGGTGGGCGGCGAGCCGATCCCGGAGGCCCGGCTGGCCGCCGTCCCGTGGGCGGCGACGTGCGTCGCGCACGCGTGAGGGGCACGCGATCGGTGCCGCCTGACGGCCTGGAGGCGCGGTGTGTCCCCGCCACGCGCCTCCCGGCATGCGCACCCCGCGTCCACCCCGTGCGCCGCTGATTCCCAGCCGCGCGCCCTACGTTTTCGGCATGGACGGCGACCCGAACGACCGACCCGGCGAAGCCCGGGCCGACGGCGCGCCGCGCCAGCGCTTCCAGTGGTTCCACCGCCTGCGCACCTGGATCCACGCGCGGCCGCACGTGCACCTGCTCTACAAGGTGCTGGTCGGTCTGGTGGGCGGGCTGGTCGTCATCATCGGGCTGATCCTGGTGCCGCTGCCGGGCCCGGGGTGGCTCGTGGTGTTCATCGGCCTCACGGTGCTGGCGAGCGAGTTCCACTTCTTCCACAAGATCATCACGTGGCTCAAGGCGCAGCTGCACCGCTTCTGGGACTGGGCCAAGCGGCACGGGCCGAAGCGTCTGCGCGATGCTGCGGACCGGGGCAAGGCCGACGTCGATGCTGCGCACACCGGGGCAGCGCGGACCGTCGGGGTGCGTGCGCGCGCTCGCGGGACGAACTCGGCGCGACCGGGCCACTAGTCGGGCCGCCGGGATCGGGCGCTGGTGCTGTCGGCACCGTGCGGTGCTGGTCACCGCGTGCGAGGTTGATGGCTCCGTGCGGCGCCGCAGGCTCGCACCGAGCGATCAACCTCGCACCGAATGCGCGTCGGACCGTGCCTACTCGGCCGCGACCCGGATCGAGCCGGTCGCGGTGCGCTCGATGACCTCGGCCGCGCGCTCCTCGACCTCGGCGGCGTCCTTCGACGACAGTTGCAGCACGAGGGCGACGACCGCGGCGAGCACGATGAAGCCGCCGTACCCGGCGATGACCGGGACGAGTCCGACCGAGGGCTCGAGCAGCCCGCCGATGACCGAGGGCACCCCGAACGCCAGGTAGCTGACGACGTAGATCGTGGAGAGCAGTCCGGCACGGTGGGTCGGGGCGGCGGTGGCGAGCAGCATCCGCAGCGGCGCCTGGAACCCGGCGCCGAATCCGACACCGGCGATCGCGCTGCCGACGACCATGCCCGGCAGGGAGTGTGCGAACACGAACGACACGGTGACGATCGGGCCGAGCACGAGGGCCACGAGCCCGAGCAGGACCGCGCGACGGGTGTCCATCCGCTGGATCGCCAGGCCGGTCAGGGCGCCGACGCCGGTGACCACGGCGATGAGCGCACCGGCGGCGAAGTGGTTCGTGATGCCGAACACCGTGCCGAGCGCCGAGGGGACGAGCGACAGGAACATGCCGCCGAGGGCCCAGCTGGCGACGAGCGACCCGGCGACGCCGCGGAACAACCGGCGTGAGGACCGCGGCACGCTGATCGTCGGGCGCAGGGAGCGGAGCGCGCCGGGGCGACGCTGCACCTGCTCGGGGACGACGAACAGCGCGAGCACCAGGAGCACGAGGAGTGCGCCGAACAGCAGGTAGACGAGCTGCTCTGGTGCCGGACCCCACTGCACCAGCGCGCCGCTCGACATGGCGCCGGTGGCCAGGGCGATCGGCGGGATGACGCCGTTCAGCACGCCCGCCATGGTCGGGTGGCGTTCGAGGGAGTTGTCGATGAGGGCCGCGCCGAGGGCCCCGATGAGCAGCCCGACCGAGACACCCTGCACGATCCGGTCGACGATGAGCGCGAGGACCCCGTCCGCCATCGCGAACAGGCCGAGTGACAGTGCGACGCCCAGGCCGCCGACGACCAGCACGGGCTTGCGGCCGACGTGGTCGGACAGGCGACCCGCGACGAGCAGGCTCGCGAGCAGGCCGGCGACGTAGATGGCGAAGACCCCGGTGAGCATGAGCGGGGTGAGGTGCCACTCGGCTGCGTAGACCGGGTAGATCGGCGACGGCACGGCCGACGACGCGACCGAGACCAGGAGCATCGCCGCCAGGATCCAGAACCCGGCGACCGAACGAGCTGACTGGTGCATGCGCACCCCTTTCCATCTCCGTGCAGTACGACTGCATTCGTACCGCACTCGAACAGTACGACGCAAGTCGTACAGCAAGCCGAACGGTGGTAGCGTCCCGTCCATGCCCGCGCACGTCGATGCTCCTGAACGGCTGCCGCAGCCGTCCGTGGCCGAGATGGACCTCCCGGTCGTGATGGACGCCCTGAGTGATCCGATCCGGCTCGCGATCCTGCACCGCTACCTGGTCGACGCGGCCGGGGGCGAGCGCAGCTGCGGCTGGGTCGGCATCGACCGGCCGAAGTCCACGCTGACCCACCACTTCCGGGTCCTGCGCGAGGCCGGTCTGCTCGAGCAGCACCTCGAGGGCCTGACCCGCGTCAGCCGAGTCCGCGTCGAGGACGTGCAGCAGCGGTTCCCCGGGCTCCTCGACCTGGTGCTCGACTGGCAGGTCCCCGCGGCCCTGCTGCGCGAGGGGATCGCCTCGTGATCGACGGTGCAACCGCCGGCGTGGACACTGTGCACACGCTGCCGTCGATCGTCGCGGACCCCGCCGTCACCACGGCGCTCGCCGCGGACCTGACGGCCGCTGGCTTCACCGTCGACCGGCTCGACTCCCTGTGGGGTACCGAGGCCGCCGCATCGCTGCACCGGGGTTCGCGGGTCGCCGCGCTCCGTGCGCTCGCCGCCCGCGAGACCACGCCGCTCGGCACCCTGGCGACGCTGTTCGTGCTCGGCCTGCCGGTGGCGCGGTCCGAGGCCGCCGCGGCGTTCCCGACCGCCGCGCTCGACGCCGTCATCGCCGCGGGCCTGCTGCGCAGTGATGGCGATGGCGACGGCAGCGGCGCCGACGCGCTCGTCCACCCCACCGTCGACCTGCGCCCCTACGCCTTCGTCGACGACCTCGGCGCCGGCAGCTGGTGGATCGTCTCCGACCTCGGCGAGCTCGCCCTCGGGCACGCCATCAGCGAGGAACACGTCCTCGGTATCGGCGGCGCCACCACGACGCTGAGCGGCCTGCAGGTGCCCGTGCCGGTCGAGCGGGTGCTCGACCTCGGCACCGGGTGCGGCATCCAGGCCATGCACGCGCGGCGCTTCGCCGACCACGTGGTCGCCACCGACATCTCACGCCGTGCCCTCGACATCGCCCGGTTCAACGCCCAGTTGAACGGCATCGACGGCATCGACTTCCGGTTCGGCTCACTGTTCGAGCCGGTCGCGGGGGAGCGCTTCGACCGGATCGTCTCGAACCCGCCCTTCGTCATCACACCTCGTCGCGAGGGTGTCCCGTCCTACGAGTACCGCGACGGCGGCATGGTCGGCGACGCCCTGGTCGAGACGGTGCTCCGCGGCCTGTCCGACCACCTGGAGCCCGGCGGCACCGCTCAGCTCCTCGGCAACTGGGAGTACCACTGGGGCGTCGACGGCCTGGACCGCGTGCACGCCTGGTTCGCCGAAACCGACCTCGACGTGTGGGTGATCGAGCGCGAGCGGCAGGACCCGACGTCCTACGCGGAGACCTGGATCCGCGACGGCGGGACGAAGCCCGGCACAGCCGAGTTCGACGCCCTGATGGGTGCCTGGCTCGACGACTTCGCGGACCGTCGCGTGACCGGCGTCGGCTTCGGCTACGTCGTGGTGCGTCGACCCCTGCCTGGAGGCGCGTCCGGCCTCCGCCGGTTCGAACGCGTCCCCGAGACGCTCGGCTCCAACCCCGCAGGTCTCGGCGCGACGGTCGCCCGCGTCCTCGACGCAGCCGCCTGGCTCGCCGCGCACGACGATGCCGCGCTCGCCGCCGCCCACCTGTCGGTGGCCGGCGACGTCACCGAGGAGCGGTACTACTGGCCGGGCAACGACGACCCGACCGTGATGACCCTGGTGCAGGGTGGCGGGCTCGGGCGTCGGGTGGACGCGGACACCGCACTCGCGGCGTTCGTGGGCGCGTGCGACGGCGACCTGTCCGTCGCCGCGATCATCGGCGCGCTCGCGCAGATCACCGGCGTGGACGAGCAGGCGCTCGCCGCCGACCTGCTGCCGGCGGCGCGCGACCTGGTGCTCGACGGGCTGCTCGTCCCCGCTGCCTGACGATCAGGCGCGGTGGTCGCGCCAGCTGTGCTCGGGCGTGTAGCCGAGGAGTTCGCGGGCCTTCTCCGATGACAGCAGCGAGCTGACGCCGTCGATGTCCGCACGTCGCTCGATGTCCGGCACGAAGCGCTCGACGAGCTCGATGGTCGGGGTGTCCATCACCGTGTCGGGGCTGGCGATGACGAACGCCTCGAACCCGGTGAGGTCGGCCTCGAGTGCCCGGCGGACGGCCTGGGCCCCGTCGCGGGAGTCGATGTACGACCACAGGTTGAACGTCTTCGCCTCGGGGGTGGCATCCCACGGGAACGCCGGGTAGTCGGTCTCGTCCATCACGTTCGAGAAGCGCAGGCCGATCATCTTCAGCTCCGGGTCCCAGCGCGTGAAGTGGCGGGCCATCTCCTCTTCGACCGCCTTGCCGAGCGAGTACGACGACTGCGGGCGGACGGCGAACTCCTCGTCGACCGGCAGGTAGGGGGGGTGGTGCTCGCCCATCGGGATGCCGAGCAGGGTCTCGCTCGACGCCCACACGACGTTCTTGATCTTCGCGGCACGGGCGGCGTGGAAGACGTTGATCGACGAGGTCACGTTGTTCGTGATGAGGGCCACGTCGGGGACCTGCCCCGGGGCCGGCACCGCCGCGAGGTGCACGACGGCGTCGACGTGGTCGTACCGGTCGTCGATGCCGAGCAGGGCGTTCAGGACCTGGCCGTGGTCGGTCAGGTCGATCCGCACGAACGGGACACGCTCGGGCTTGTCGGGGGAGGGGACGCGGTCGAGCAGGACCACGTCGTACCCGTGCGCATCGAGGTCGCGCACCACCGCTCGTCCGAGCTTGCCGCTGCCACCGGTCACCACTACACGCGTCATCGCGTCACTCCACATCGTCGTCGGAACACACCCTGGCGGGCACCGACCATCCTGCCCCGCCGCACCTGACGCGACCAGGCCCTGTCCGTACCCCGGAGCGTCGGGGGCGGTGCTCAGGCGGTGGGGGCGACCTGGGCGATCGCGAGGCGGGCGACGAGCTCGACGTGCTCGGCCATGTCGCGGGTGGGGTCGAAGAGCCACTGGATCTGCATGCCGTCGGACACCGCGAGCAGCACGCTGGTGAGCTCGTCGGGGTCGATGTCGGTGCGCAGCCGGCCGTCCTGCTGCATGGTCCGGAAGTCGGCGGACAGCACGCGGCGGCTGCGTTCGTAGCGTTCGCGGAAGTACTCGTGCGCCGGGTGCTCGGCGTCGGTGGCAGCGGCGGCGGACAGGTTGACGAACATCTGCACCAGGCCCGGGACCTCGGCGTTGTGCCGCACGATCGCCGCGAGCAGGGCTGCCGGGTCCGCGGCCTGCCAGTCGTGCGCGAGGTCGAGTTCGTCGCGGCGGCGGAGGATCTCGACCCAGAGCTCGTCCTTGGAGTCGAAGTAGTGCAGCAGGCCGGCCTGGGTCAGCTCCACGGCGTCGGCGATGTCCTTGATGCTCGTCCGCCGGAAGCCCTGCGACGCCACGAGGTCCAGCGCGACCGTGAGGATCTCCTCGCGCTTCGCGATGCCCTTTGCGTACGAACCCCGTCGTGCCATGGCCAGACTGTACCGCCCGCTGGAGACCCGAGAAAACCAAGCAACGGTTGGTTTTCGGTGGTACGGTGCAGGAGCTGCCAGCGCGGGCGGCGAACCCGGTGGATGGTGGGTGTGGGCGACGAGGCCCCGGCCGTCCAGGCGGCGCCCCGCGGCCCTGAACGAGAGGACCGACCACCGTGACCACCGTGAACGACGCGAGCACCGCCTCCAGTCCGTCGACGCCGCTGACCGAGCGCATCGATGCGCTCCTCGGCCAGCTGACCACCGACGAGAAGGTGCAGCTGCTCACCGGACGTGACTTCTGGACCACCTGGCCCATCGAGAAGATCGGGCTGCGCCGGATCCTGATGTCGGACGGACCCTCGGGCGTGCGCGGCGAGGTGTGGGACGAGCGTGACCCGTCCCTGAACCTGCCGTCGGCGACCGCGCTGAGTGCCTCGTGGGACCGCGCGATCGCGAAGCGCTACGGCGCCGCCGCCGCGGTGGAGGCCCGCCGCAAGGGCGTCGACGTCGTGCTCGGCCCGACCATCAACCTGCACCGGTCCCCGCTCGGCGGCCGGCACTTCGAGGCGTTCAGCGAGGACCCGGTGCTCACCGGCGATCTGGCCGCGTCGTACGTCGACGGCGTGCAGGAGAACGGTGTCGCCGCCACCCCGAAGCACTACATCGCGAACGACTACGAGACCGACCGCTTCACCGCGTCGACCGAGGTTTCGGACCGTGCGCTGCGCGAGCTGTACCTGCTGGCGTTCGAGAAGGCCGTGACCGAGGCGCACGCCTGGGCGATCATGTCGTCGTACAACGCGATCAACGGCGTGACGGCGTCGGAGAACGACCTGCTCGAGACCCCGCTCAACTCGGAGTGGGGCTTCGACGGCATCGTCGTGTCCGACTGGACCGGGGTGCGTTCGGTGGACTCGGCGAAGGCGTCGCAGGACGTCGCGATGCCCGGGCCGAACCCGTGGTGGAGTGAGGGCCCGCTGCTCGCCGCCGTGCAGTCCGGCGAGGTGCCGATGGCGGCGATCGACCGCAAGGTCCGCCGGATCCTGACGCTGGCCGCACGCGTCGGCGCGCTCGAGGGCTTCGAGCCCGTCGCCGCGTCGCCCGTGCACGTCGAGGACGGCATCGCGTTCGTGCGCGAGGCCGAGGCCGAGGGCACGGTCCTGGTCCGCAACACCGGTGTCCTGCCGCTCGACGCCCCCGCCGTGTCGCGCATCGCGGTGATCGGGCACAACGCCGACCAGGCCCGCACGCAGGGCGGTGGCTCGGCCACGGTCGTGCCGTCGCAGGTCGTGTCACCGCTGGACGGCATCCGCTCGGCCTTCCCCGGCGCGAGCGTGGACTACGCGATCGGCGCCGTCGTGCAGGAGGGCATCGCGGAGTTCCCGCTGTCCACCATCACGAACCCCGGCACCGGGGAACCCGGCGCCCGGGTCGCCTTCGTCAAGGACGGCGAGGAGCTGTTCGTCGAGGACCGCCGCGCGACGGCACTGTTCTGGTTCGGCGGCGACGCCCCGACGCGTGAAGCCGACCGGCTCGACATCACCACCACCTACACGGCCGAGTCGACCGGCACCGTGCGGTTCGGCATCGGCGCGGCCGGACGGTCACGCATGTGGATCGACGGCGAGCTGCTGCTCGACGAGGACGTGCCGTTCGAGGGCGACCAGCTCGGCGCCGCGTTCCTCAACCCGCCGGCGCGGTCAGTGCCGGTCGAGGTGACCACCGGCCAGCAGGTCGCGATCCGCATCGAGTACGACATCGTGCAGGACGAGACGCTCGGCGGCGTGCTGGCGTACCAGTTCGGCACCGAGCCGTCGGACGACGACCCCGCCGTGCTCATCGAGGCCGCGGTGGACGCCGCCCGTGGTGCGGACGTCGCCGTGGTCGTGGTCGGCACGAACTCCAAGGTCGAGTCCGAGGGCTACGACCGGTCCTCGCTGGCACTGCCCGGCCACCAGGACGACCTGGTGCGCGCGGTCGCCGCGGCGAACCCGAACACGGTCGTCGTCGTGAACGCCGGGTCGCCGGTCGAGATGCCGTGGCGGAACGACGTCGCCGCGGTGCTGCTGACCTGGTTCGGTGGGCAGGAGTACGGCAACGCCCTGGCCGACGTGCTGACGGGGGCGCAGGAGCCCGGCGGCCGCCTGCCCACCACGTGGCCCGTCGCGATGGCCGACGTCCCGGTGCTCGACGTCACCCCGGTGGACGGCAAGGTCGCCTACGACGAGGGCGTCCACGTCGGTTACCGGGCCTGGCTCCGCGCCGGCACGGAGCCGGCGTACCCGTTCGGCCACGGCCTCGGCTACACCACGTGGTCGATCGAGGGCGTCTCCGCGACCCCGACCGTGCGCGAGGGCGACGCCGTCATCGTCACGGCGACCGTCGTGAACACGGGCGACCGGGCCGGCAAGCACGTCGTGCAGGTCTACGCGTCCCGTGCGGAGTCGGCGGTCGACCGCCCGGTGCGCTGGTTGGTCGGGTTCGCCCCGGTCCGGCTCGCCGCGGGCGCCTCGACGGAGGTCTCGATCGAGGTCCCGGCGCGTGCCTTCGCCCACTGGGACGGCTCGTGGCAGTACGAGTCAGGGACCTTCACGTTGCACGTCGGCGCCTCGGTCGTCGACGACGCCGGAACCGCGTCCCTCGAACTGGAGTGACGAAGTCGTCCGGTTTCCGCGCAGCTCCCGACTCCGTTCAGTAACATCGTTCTGCGCGAGTCGGCTGGTTACCGTCCGCGCACGCACCGACTACGGGGTCGCTGGGTGAGCGACTCGGTCTCCTGATCCGGCCGTTGTTGCCCTGGCCTCCCCGGTGCGTCCCAGAATGCGTCCCCGCGTCCGCGCGGGGACGCATTCGTCGTTCCGGCCCCGATGCGCAGGCGAACCGGCGCGGGAACCAGGTTCCGGACACAACACCACGGAATCGCGCGGTGCTGTGTCCGGAACCAGGTTCCGTGGCTCGTTCCGGCCCCGATGCGCACCGGTGAACCGGTTGCCGCACTTCGTCCCGGTTCGGAAAAACGAGTGACACTTGGTCAACTTCATACGTCCCCCGTGCGCGGAACGGTGTGACAAACCGCTCGGTAGGTGGAACGATGGGTGCACCATCTCGTGCGGATCAGGGACGAGATGGTCATCCGGCCGGGCTCTCGGGCCTCACCAACTCGATCAGAGCCCTGCCGGATGCCCTTGACTCTCGATGGTGGTGCGGCGGCGGGACCGCAGGTGGTCGGGCCCGCGGCGCCGGCGCTCTAGCCCGCGGCACCGGCCCTCATGCCCGCAGCGCCGGGGCGATCTCCTCGGCAACGATGCGCAGGATCCGCTCGTGCGCCGCACGGTCGCCGTTCGCCGGCAGGGTGATGACCAGTTCGTCGGTGGCGGTGACCGCCGGGTCGGCGAGCAGGCTGTCGACGATGGCCGCCGGTTCGCCGGACACGACCTTGCTGAAGCGGAACGGCGGGGTACCCGAGAGCGGCCGGCCCTCGTCGTCCATCCCGGAGGCGTACCCGGTCAGGAACTCCTCGTGCACGGCGCGGTCGTGGTCGTCGAGGAGCGGCACCACGATCCGGCCCACAGCGACCTTGGACTCGCGCTGCGGGTGCAACTCGGCGAACCGCTCGCGGTAGGCGGCGATCTGGTCGGCCTGCGCCTGGGCGAACGGGGCGCCGGTGTCTTCGGTGTTCAGGGTCGAGCAGTGCAGCAGGAGGCCCTTCTCGGCCGTGCGGACCGCCGTGCCCATGCTGCCGCCGCCCCACCACACGCGGTCGCGCAGGCCCGGGCTGAGCGGCTGCAGGGTCAGGTCGGCCCCGGCGGGGATGCTCTCGTAGCCCTTGCCGGCACTGCCGAGGGGCTCGCCCTGCAGCACCTCGAGCAGCCGTGCGGCGCGGGCCTCGGCCTCGTCGCGGAAGCTACGGTCGACCGTGCCGAACACCGGGTCGAGGATCGGACCGTACCCGGCGATGCCCGTGCTGATGCCGAGCTGCACCCGGCCACCGCTGAGCAGGTCGACGGTGCTGGCGTCCTCGGCCAGGCGCACCGGGTCCTCGTAGCGCATGCCGAGCACGGCGGTGCCGAACGCGATGGTGCTGGTGCGCTGCGCGGCTGCCGCGAAGAAGGTCATCGGGCTCGTCAGGTACGGCTCGAAGTGCCGTCCGCGCACCCAGCCCGTCCCGTAGCCGAGCGACTCGGCGGTCTCGAACAGGCGCAGGCCGTCCTCCAGGGCGCCGGCGGCGCCGTCGGTGCCGCCGTGGTTCGGGACGAAGGAGAGGAAGCCGAGTTCGCGCATGTCGCGAGTCTATGCGCACGTATCGAAGTGCGCCTGAGTCGGCGACGGGGCGGACGGGAGGCCCGTGGCGGCGCCGCCACGGGCCTCTCCCCACCGGCACGGCCGGTCCGCCGCTGGCGCGTCGCCCCGGTACCGGCGGCGTGGGCCCAGTCCGTCATGGCCGCACCTGGGAGGATGGGCGCATGACCGACGTCACCGCCCTGCCCCCGCTCGTCGCCGCGATCCCGGCGGCGGTGGACGGCGTCGTCGACCCCGACGAGGTCTACGAGGCCTTCGCGGCCTGGGCCGCCGAGGGCGGCCGACCGCTGTACCCGGCGCAGGACGAAGCGGTCATCGAGCTCGTGTCCGGCGCGAACGTCGTGCTGAGCACGCCGACCGGCACCGGGAAGTCGCTCGTCGCGGCCGGCGCGCACTTCGCCGCGCTCGCCGAGGGCAAGCGGAGCTACTACACGGCACCGATCAAGGCGCTGGTGTCCGAGAAGTTCTTCCAGCTCGTCGAGCTGTTCGGTGCGCAGAACGTCGGCATGGTCACCGGTGACTCGAGCGTCAACGCCGACGCCCCGATCGTCTGCTGCACCGCCGAGATCCTGGCGAACCTGGCCCTGCGGCAGGGGCCGGACGCCGACGTCGACGTCGTCGTGATGGACGAGTTCCACTTCTACGGCGACCCCGACCGTGGCTGGGCGTGGCAGGTGCCGCTGCTCGTGCTCGAGCGTGCGCAGTTCCTGCTCATGTCGGCGACCCTCGGCGACGTCACGACCATCGCCGACGACCTGTCCCGCCGGACCGGTCGGCCCACCGCCCGCGTGACCGGTGTCTCGCGGCCGGTGCCGCTCGAGTACCAGTACGTGATGACGCCCGTGCAGGAGACGGTCGAGCGGCTCCTCGAGGAGGGCAAGGCGCCGATCTACATCGTGCACTTCGCCCAGGCCGCCGCACTCGAGCGGGCGCAGTCGCTGATGTCGGCGAAGGTCGCCTCGCGGGAACGGCGTGACCAGATCGCCGACGCCATCGCCGGCTTCCGGTTCAGCGCCGGGTTCGGACAGACCCTGTCGCGCCTGATCCGGGCCGGCATCGGCGTGCACCACGCCGGCATGCTCCCGAAGTACCGACGACTCGTCGAGCAGCTCGCCCAGCGCGGCCTGCTGCCCGTCATCTGCGGCACCGACACCCTCGGCGTCGGGATCAACGTGCCGATCCGGTCCGTGCTGTTCACCGGGCTGACGAAGTTCGACGGCACGAAGATGCGCCAGCTGTCCGCGCGGGAGTTCCACCAGATCGCCGGCCGTGCCGGACGTGCCGGGTACGACACCGAGGGCGACGTCGTCGCCGAGGCACCCGAGCACGACATCGAGAACGCCCGCGCCGTCGCCAAGGCCGGCGACGACCCCAAGAAGAAGAACAAGATCAAGCGGAAGAAGGCGCCTGAGGGCTTCGTGTCCTGGGGGCAGGCATCGTTCGAGCGGCTGATCGCGGCCGAGCCGGAGCCGATGGTCTCGCGCATGCGCATCACGCACGCGATGGTGCTGTCCGTCGTCGCCCGTGGCGGGGACGCCTTCGCGGAGGTCCGGTCGCTGGTCTACGACAACCACGAACCGCGCTCCCGGCAGCTCGCGATGGCCCGGCGGGCACTCGTCATCGCCCGGACCCTCATCAACGCGCGGGTGATCGAGAAGGTCGACGGCGCCTACCGCCTGACCGTCGACATCGCGCCGAACTTCGCGCTCAACCAGCCGCTGTCACCGTTCGCGCTCGCCGCGTTCGAGTTGCTCGACCCTTCTTCTCCCACTTATGCACTGGACATGGTCTCGGTCGTCGAGGCCACCCTCGACGACCCGAGGGCGATCCTGTCGCAGCAGCAGTTCAAGGAGCGCGGCGAGGCCGTCGCCCGCATGAAGCAGGAGGGGATCGAGTACGAGGAGCGGATGGAGCTGCTCGAGGAGGTCACCTGGCCTCGCCCGCTGTCCGAGCTGTTGGAGGCGGCGTACGAGGCCTACGCCGCCGAACAGCCCTGGGTGCTCGACTTCCAGCTGTCCCCGAAGGCCGTCGTCCGCGACATGTACGAACGCGCGATGACCTTCGGCGACTTCGTGCGCTTCTACCAGCTCACCCGCTCCGAGGGCCTCGTGCTCCGCTACCTGTCCGACGCGTACCGGACCATGCGACAGACGATCGCCGAGGAACAGCGGACCCAGGAGCTCGACGACCTGATCGAGTGGCTCGGCGAGGTCGTGCGGCAGACCGACTCCTCGCTCGTCGACGAGTGGGAGGCGCTGCTCAACGGTGACGTCCTGCTGGCGTCCGAGGAGCACGAGGAGATCGCGCCGCCGCAGCCCGCACGGCTCACCGGCAACCCGCGGGCGTTCCGGGTGCTCGTGCGCAACGCCCTGTTCCAGCGGGTGCTGCTCGCCGCGGCCGACGACATCGACGGGCTCGGGGAACTCGACGCGACCGCGGGCTTCGACCGGGCCGCGTGGGACAACGTGCTCGAGGAGTACTACGAGGAGCACGACAGCATCGGCACCGATGCCGATGCGCGCTCGATGCAGTACCTGGTGCTCGACGAGAGCGGCGCCACCGCGTCACCCCGGGTCTGGAAGGCGCGGCAGATCTTCGCCGACCCCGAGGGCGACAAGGACTTCGGGTTCTCAGCGACGATCGACCTGGACGCCTCGGACGAGGTCGGCGAGGCCGTCGTGCGGGTCACCGAGATCGGGCGGTTCGACGGGTGGGCCGAGGTGGACGTCGACTGATCGGCGCTGGGGTTGTCGGACGTGTACCGTCTCCGGCACCACCCCCACCCGAGAGGACTGCGTCATGCGCATCGGATCCAGCATCGCCCTGATCGTCATCGGCGCGATCGTCGCCTTCGCGCTGAACATCCAGCTCGCCGGTATCGACCTCCGCCTGATCGGCTACATCCTGATGGCAGCCGGTGTCGTGCTGCTCATCATCAGCCTCGCCGTGGCCTTCGGCGGTCGCCGCACCACGACCACCACGCGCTCGGGCGTCGACCCGGCGTCGGGGGAGCAGATCACCCGCCAGGATCGGCGCGACGGGACCTACTGACCCGCGCGAGGGGTCAGAAGAGGGTCGCGGGCGGGGTCGCATCGGGCAGCGCGGACGGCTCGGGGACCTCGGCGCCGGGCCAGCCGGGACCGTGCGGCACGTCGGTGCCGTTCTGGAACGCGGTGGCAGCACCGCGGGCTCGCACATCGGCGGCCTCGTTCATCTCGTGACCGACGTGACCGCGGACCCACTCGAACGTGACCTTACGGCCCTGCAGTTCGGCGTCGAGTTCCTTGATGATCTCGACGTTGAGGACCGGCTTGCCGTCGGCCTTCCGCCAGCCCTTGCGCTTCCAGCCGGCGAGCCACTCGGTGCAGGCCTTGATGGCGTACTGGCTGTCGCACAGGATGTGCAGCGGCTCGCCGGTGTCCTTCGTGGCGCGGAGCAGCTGCAGCACGGCGGTGAGCTCGCCGATGTTGTTCGTCGCGCGGGGCCAGCCGCCGGCCGCCCACCGGTCGTCGTCGACGTACCAGGCCCACCCGGCGGGGCCGGGGTTGCCGAGGGCTGAGCCGTCTGCGGCGGCGACGATCGTCACGATGGGACCTCCTGGTGGTGCCGAGTGCTGGTCAACCGTAACGGACCGACCCGGCCCCTCGGCTCAACGCCGAGCGGGGTCGATGTTGAGCGTGCTGCCCTCGAGCAGCCAGTTGTCGTCGCGTTGCTCCATGTAGGGGTTCATCCACTGCACCTGCGTCGGCGTGATGCCGAACCGCTCCGCGACGGTCGAGAGCTCGTCACCGTGGGCGACCAGGTAGTTCGCCGGTCGGCCATCGGCGTCGGTGACGATGCCGTAGGCGCCCGGTCGGTCCTTGCCGACGGTGACCCGGAGGTCGGGGTAGGGGTTCGGGATCTTCCACGAGAGGTCAGCGGCGGCGAGCACCGACCCCGCCCACGGGCGCTTGGACGAGTCCTCCTCGGCCACCGTCGCCGGCACGAGGACGACACTGCGCAGGTAGTCGGGGCGTGGACCCGCCTGACCCATCGTGAACGAGGTCGGAGGAGCAACCGCGGCGTCCCACTCGACCGTCTCGCGCACCTCGCCGTCCGCACCGTCGAGCGGCTTCGCATGCCGGTGCCGGAACTCCAGACGCATGGGCTGCGGATTGGTCGTCCGGTACCCGGAGAGCTGGGCGTCGAAGGTACCGCGGTCGTTCGCGACCACCCGGACGTGGATGCTGGTCTCACCGCTCGGCGAGACCACGTCGGTCTCCGCCGCCACGGTGCCGGTGGGCAGTGCCTGCTCGGGCTCGGGCTCGGTCTCGACCGGATCGGTGCCGCGCGTCGGGTCCGGCTCGGGTTCCGCCGTGCGCTCGGCCGCCTGTCGCGTCGGCGTCGGGATCGCGTCGTCGCCGCCGAACGCCGTGCACCCGGCGAGCAGCAGCCCCACCAGTGCCGAGCCGATCACCGCGGTCGTCGCGGTCCGTGTTCGTCCCATCGTTCCCCCTCGTCGGCAGCGTAGCGGGGGCCAAGGGCCTCATCGAGTGCGGGGAGCGGACCGAGCCAGACTCGTTACACGGGGCCGAGGACTACCGTCCGCTGCAGGAGGACCCACCATGAGCGACAGCATCCCGAACGCCCCCGGCCCCGAGCCGTCCGACGACCGAGCACGGAACGACGCGCTCCGCGACGCCGCGCACAGCGACGACGTCGACGGGGTCAGCGGACGCGAGCAGCGAGCAGCGGACACGTCGTACAGCCCGTCGAGCGAGCGCGAGATGGACGCGTCCCAGACGAAGCAGCGCGACGACGCCGACCTGCGTGCGGACGGCATCGACCCGTCCAAGGTCATCGCGGCCCCCGGGACGGGTGGCGCGGACGACGCCGGCGACGTCGAGCCCGAACCGGGCGACCTGCACCTGCCGTGGCAGTCCGAGGAGGACCGCCGGGGCTAGCTCGACGCCCGGTCGAGTTCGCGCACGAGAGCCTCACCATCGGTGACGTCCCAGAACGCCATCGGCTGTGGCCCGAAGAAGCCGTCGAGACCGGTGTTCGCGTAGACCTTCGCGTTCGTTCCCCACCCGAAGAGCATCGATCCCGGTCCGCCTCCCGTCGCGTCCCACTCGACGTTGCAGTGCCGTCGGTCACCGGTCCAGCTCACGGTGCGGTCGGTGCGGCCGATCGGGACCTCCCGCGTGCCGCGAGGGGTGATCACGAGGGCCCGGCGATCGGTCACGGCGTAGACGGTCGTCCGCTTGCGGTACCGCTTCACGAGGAAGCGTCCGACGAGCAGGTGCAGGCCCATCACCGTGAACAGCGACCCGACAATCAAGAAGAAGGGCGGCGCTCCGCTGGTCACGGCCGAGACGGTCCAGAACGCCACGAATCCGCACCAGAGCAGCGAGAACGGGATGAGGAAGCCGTCGCGGCCCGAGAGGAGCCTGGCCGGATCGCTCGTGCCGGCCCAGTACAGGTGCTCGTCGGGGCGCAGGTGTTCACGGGCGGTCTGTTGAGGATCGATCACCCCTCGACAGTACGGCCCGTCACTCGCTGTGGCTGAACAGTGCGTACCCCACCGACTACGACACCGAGTCCGGGTGGGAGCCCGTCCGGACTCCGGACTCGAGCGTCGCGATCGCGGCGAGCTCGTCGTCGGTCAGCTCGAAGCCGTCGATGTCGAGGTTCGACCGGATCCGCGACGGCGTGACCGACTTCGGCAGCACCACCACGCCCTGCTGCACGTTCCACCGCACGAGCACCTGCGCCACGCTCACGCCGTGCGCGTCCGCGATGCCGGTCAGCACCGGCTCGTCGATCAGGCGCCCGCGGCCGAGCGGCGACCACGCCCCGGTCGCGATGTCGTGCTGCTCGTGGAACGCGATGAGTTCGCGCTGCGGCAGCCACGGGTGCCGTTCGACCTGGTTCAGTGCCGGCACCTCGCCGGTCTCGTCGATGAGCCGCTGCAGGTGCGGCACCTGGAAGTTCGAGACACCGATGCTCCGCGCCCGCCCTGACTCACGCAGTTCCACCAGAGCGCGCCAGGTCTCGACGTAGCGATCGTTGGCGGCGGCCGGCCAGTGGATCAGGTAGAGGTCGACGGCGTCGAGCCCCAGCCGCTCGAGGCTGCCGTCGAACGCCCGCAGGGTCGCGTCGCGCCCCTGGTGGTCGTTCCACACCTTGGTCGTCACGAAGACCTCGTCACGGTCCAGCCCGGAGGCCCGGATCGCCTTGCCGACGCCGGTCTCGTTGCCGTACATCTCGGCGGTGTCGACGTGCCGGTAGCCGGCGTCCAGCGCGAGGCCGACCGCCGTCTCTGCTTCGGCATCGTCGACCTTGTAGACGCCGAAGCCGATCGCGGGGATCGAGCGGCCGTCGCGCAGGGGAACTGAGGTGACCATGCACCCATCCTGCCGGTGCCTGGCGGGCGCGCGCCGAGCCTCCAGGCCATCTGTGGAGAACGCGACCCGTACGCCGGGCGCACGTTCCTTCCCATAGCGGCCGCGATGGCGAGTGGAAACGGGCGTACCTGGTCAGAACTTTCGACCAGGCACGCCCGATTCGACCAGGCACGCCCGAAACCGCCCGCCGCCGCGCGCCCGCCGCCCGCCCAACCGCTCAAGTCGGCAGGTGCACCGGCTCGGTGTCGGGGAGGGGGCTGGCGTCACGGCCGCGCAGGTCGGGCAGCCAGCTGCGCATCGCCAGGGGGAGCAGCACGCCCAGGCCGGCCATCACGGCGCCGACGGTGAAGCCGCCGACGGGGCCGCTGCCGTCGATCAGGAAGCCGGCGATCGCCGAACCGCCGGCGGCACCGATCAGCTGGCCGGTGCCCATCCAGCCGTAGGCCTCGGCGGTGTCGGAGAACTTGACGGTGGCGGAGACCGAACCGAACATCACCGCGAGGGCCGGCGCGATGCCCACACCCGCGATGACCAGGGCGAGGCAGAGCCACCAGAAGCCCGTGCCGCCGAGGGCCAGGGTGAGGCCGACGAAGACGACGGCCATGCGCGTCCACAGGGTGTTGCGGGAGATCGGGCGGTGGCCGAACGCCAGGCCGCCGGCGAGCGAACCGACCGCGAACACCGCGAGGACGATGCCGGCGTTCGGGCTGCCCTCACCGAAGACGCTGGTGACGCTGGCCTCGACCGCGGCGCACGCCCCGATCAGGAGCAGACCGGTCAGGGTGGCGACGACGACGGCGGGGCGCTTCAGCACGACACCGAAGGCGCGCTTGGAACGGGGGATGCGGACGCGGCCGAGCTCGGGGGAAGCGATGAACCACGCGCCGCCGACGACCAGGAAGACCATCGCGACGACGATCGCCTCGACCGTGCCGACCTGGGTGGCGACGAAGGTGGTGATGACCGGGCCGGCGACCCAGATGAGTTCCTGCGCGCTGGCGTCGAGGGAGAAGAGGGGTGTGAGCTGCGCCGACGTCACCATCTTCGGGTAGATGGTGCGCACCGCCGGCTGCACGGGAGGGACCGCCAGGCCGCCGAGGAACCCGACCACCACGTAGCCCCACAGCGGCATGACCACGAACGCGATGACCACCATGCTGATCAGCGCGACGATGCTCGTCAGGATGAGGACGGGGCGCATGCCCCAGCTGCCCATCCACCGGCTCGTCAGGGGTCCGGCCAACGCCTGCCCGATGCTCGTCGTCGCGAGCACCAGGCCGGCCGCGCCGTAGGAGTCGAACACGTGCTCGACGTGCAGCAGGTAGGCCAGCGACAGCATGCCGAACGGGAACCGCGCGGTGAGCTGTGCGGCGATGACACGACCCACGCCAGGGGTCTTCAGGAGGGGCCCGTACGTACTCACGAGACGAGTGTACGGACCGGCCGGACGGGGGTGTCCCCCGTCCTGGGGAGGGGCGGTTCGCGACACGCCGAGGCGTTGATTCCACATCTGTGGATCGGGACTGTCCACCGGTGTGGGGAAGTGTCGGTGGTCGGGCGCAGACTGGCGGAAACTCGGGCCTCCCGGGAATCCACAGACTGTGGAGGACGTTGTGGAGAACTACATGGCTGTAACACTTCCTCTAGTGGTCGGTGCTGCGGCTAGCCACTAGATGTAGTGTGGAGGCATCGCAGCGGCCCCTCCCGGACACGACTGCGGACAGACATCAGCACCACCTCCACAGCACAGCAGAAACCAGTAGGAACCAGGGGAGAACATGGCCGTCACCGTCTACACCAAGCCGTCCTGCGTCCAGTGCACCGCGACGTACCGGGCCCTCGACAACAAGGGCATCGAGTACGAAGTGCACGACGTCTCCACGGACGAAGCAGCGCTCGAGCACGTCAAGAGCCTGGGCTACATGCAGGCCCCCGTCGTCGTCACGGACGACGACCACTGGTCGGGCTTCCGCCCCGACAAGATCGCGACCCTCAGCGCCGAACTGGCGTAGTCGTTCTGCGGGCCCCGAAGGGGCCCGCAGGCAGGGCATCTCGGGAGGCGCGACTCGCCTCTCCTGGCCCGTCCGGTCCGCCTGTCCGCACCTTTCCACGAGGAGCGCACCATGAGCCGATTGGTCTACTTCTCGAGCGTGTCCGGGTACACCGCGCGCTTCGTCGAGAAGCTCGGCCGCGACGCGGACCGGATCCCGCTCTACCCGAGCGAACCGTTCCTGCACGTCGACGAGCCCTACGTCCTGGTCCTGCCCACCTACGGTGGCGGCAACGGCGAGGGTGCAGTCCCCAAGCAGGTCATCAAGTTCCTCAACGACGCCCACAACCGCTCGCTGATCCGCGGCGTGGTGGTGGGCGGCAACACGAACTTCGGCGAGGCGTACGGCCTCGCAGGGGACGTCATCGCGCAGAAGTGCAACGTCCCCCTTTTGTACAGATTCGAACTCTTCGGGACCCCTGACGACGTGTCGGCGGTCAACTCAGGATTGGATGCATTTTGGACGCAGCAGTTGCAGACGTCGATCTGACGTCGCCGCAGACGGGGATGGACTACCACTCCCTCAACGCGATGCTCAACCTCTACGACGCGGACGGGAACATCCAGTTCGACAAGGATCGTGAGGCCGCCAAGCAGTTCTTCCTGCAGCACGTCAACCAGAACACCGTCTTCTTCCACAACCTGAAGGAGCGGCTCGACTACCTGGTCGAGAACGAGTACTACGAAAAAGCCACGATCGACATGTACTCGCTGGACTTCATCCAGCGACTCAACGACCTGGCGTACTCGAAGAAGTTCCGGTTCCAGACGTTCCTCGGCGCGTTCAAGTACTACACGAGCTACACGCTCAAGACGTTCGACGGCAAGCGGTACCTGGAGCGCTTCGAGGACCGCGTCGTCATGACCGCCCTCGGCCTTGCTCAGGGCAACGAGCAGCTCGCCATCGACCTGGTCGAAGAGATCGTCGCCGGCCGCTTCCAGCCCGCGACCCCCACGTTCCTCAACACGGCGAAGGCACAGCGCGGCGAGCTCGTCTCCTGCTTCCTGCTCCGCATCGAGGACAACATGGAGTCAATCTCGCGCGGCATCAACTCCTCGCTGCAGCTCTCGAAGCGCGGCGGCGGCGTGGCCCTGCTCCTCTCCAACATCCGCGAGGCCGGCGCCCCGATCAAGCAGATCGAGAACCAGTCCTCGGGCATCATCCCCGTGATGAAGCTGCTGGAAGACTCCTTCTCCTACGCGAACCAGCTCGGTGCGCGTCAGGGTGCCGGCGCGGTCTACCTCAGCGCCCACCACCCGGACATCATGAAGTTCCTCGACACCAAGCGCGAGAACGCCGACGAGAAGATCCGCATCAAGACGCTGTCGCTCGGCGTCGTCGTGCCGGACATCACGTTCGAGCTCGCGAAGAACAACGAGGACATGTACCTGTTCTCGCCGTACGACGTCGAGAAGGTCTACGGCGTCCCCTTCGGCGACGTCCCGATCTCCGAGAACTACCGCGCGATGGTCGACGACTCGCGCATCAAGAAGACGAAGATCAAGGCGCGTGACTTCTTCACGACCATCGCCGAGATCCAGTTCGAGTCGGGCTACCCGTACATCGTGTTCGAGGACACGGTGAACAAGGCCAACCCGATCAAGGGTCGGATCAACATGTCCAACCTGTGCTCGGAGATCCTGCAGGTCAACACCCCGACGACCTTCAACGAGGACCTGTCCTACAAGGAGATCGGCAAGGACATCTCCTGCAACCTCGGCTCGCTGAACATCGCGCTGACGATGGACTCGCCCGACTTCGGCAAGACCATCGAGACCGCCATCCGCGGCCTGACCTCGGTCTCGCAGATGTCGCACATCACCTCGGTGCGTTCCGTCGAGGACGGCAACGACAAGTCGCACGCCATCGGCCTCGGCCAGATGAACCTGCACGGTTACCTCGCTCGTGAGCGCGTCTACTACGGCTCCGAAGAGGGCATCGACTTCACGAACATCTACTTCTACACGGTGCTGTTCCACGCCCTGCGTGCGTCGAACAAGATCGCGATCGAGACCGGCGAGACCTTCGACGGCTTCCGCGACTCGAAGTACGCGTCGGGTGAGTTCTTCGACAAGTACACCGACCAGACGTGGACCCCCGCGACCGCTCGTGTTGCCTCGCTGTTCGACAACGCGAACATCACGATCCCGACGCAGGACGACTGGAGGGCGCTGAAGGCGTCCGTCCAGGAGCACGGCATCTACAACCAGAACCTGCAGGCCGTCCCGCCGACCGGTTCGATCTCGTACATCAACCACTCGACGTCGTCGATCCACCCGATCGCGTCGAAGATCGAGATCCGCAAGGAAGGCAAGCTCGGCCGCGTCTACTACCCGGCGCCGTTCATGACGAACGACAACCTGGACTACTACCAGGACGCGTACGAGATCGGTGCCGAGAAGATCATCGACACGTACGCCGCGGCGACGCAGCACGTGGACCAGGGCCTGTCCCTGACGCTGTTCTTCAAGGACACCGCCACCACGCGTGACATCAACAAGGCGCAGATCTACGCATGGCGCAAGGGCATCAAGACGATCTACTACATCCGTCTCCGCCAGCTCGCGCTGGAGGGCACGGAGGTCGAGGGCTGCGTCAGCTGCATGCTGTAGAGCTGCCGCTCTGCTCCCTGGAGGCGCGGTGCCAACCCGCACCGCGCCTCCAGTCCGTCACTTAGTCACCATCTCTGTAAGGAACACACGTTGGTCGAGAAGCTGAAGCTCATTGATCGGGTCCAGGCCATCAACTGGAACCGCATCCAGGACGACAAGGACGTCGAGGTCTGGAACCGTCTCGTCAACAACTTCTGGCTGCCCGAGAAGGTGCCGCTGTCGAACGACGTGCAGTCGTGGAACACGCTGACGCCGGCCGAGCAGACCCTGACCATGCGTGTGTTCACCGGTCTGACCCTGCTCGACACCATCCAGGGCACCGTCGGCGCCGTGTCGCTCATCCCCGACGCAATCACCCCGCACGAGGAAGCCGTCTACACGAACATCGCGTTCATGGAGTCGGTGCACGCCAAGTCCTACTCGTCGATCTTCTCGACCCTCGCGTCGACGCGTGAGATCGACGAGGCCTTCCGCTGGTCCGAGGAGAACCCGAACCTGCAGAAGAAGGCGTCCATCGTGATGGACTACTACCAGGGCGACAACCCGCTGAAGCGCAAGGTCGCCTCAACGCTGCTCGAGTCGTTCCTGTTCTACTCGGGCTTCTACCTGCCGATGCACTGGTCGTCGCGTGCCAAGCTCACGAACACCGCCGACCTCATCCGCCTGATCATCCGTGACGAAGCCGTCCACGGGTACTACATCGGGTACAAGTACCAGAAGGGCCTCGAGACCCTCACGCAGGCCGAGCGCGACGAGCTCAAGGACTACACGTTCTCGCTGCTGTTCGAGATGTACGAGAACGAGGTGCAGTACACGCAGGACCTCTACGACGAGGTCGGTCTGACCGAGGACGTCAAGAAGTTCCTGCACTACAACGCCAACAAGGCGCTGATGAACCTGGGCTACGAGCCGATGTTCCCGAAGAACATCACCGACGTGAACCCGGCCATCCTCTCCGCCCTGTCGCCGAACGCGGACGAGAACCACGACTTCTTCTCGGGCTCCGGCTCGTCGTACGTCATCGGCAAGGCCGTGAACACTGAGGACGAGGACTGGGACTTCTGATCCTGGTCTGACTCGTGGGGACGCCCCGCTGGCTTCGGCCGGCGGGGCGTTCTCAGTTGACGGACACCGTCGCCGGTGCGGCCGGATAGCGGTCGCTCATCGAGATTCGTTTCGGACGGGCTATGTGAGACGCGAACGCCGTCATGTGCGTGCCGCGGGAGGCCGTCTCCGCTGAGGGACCCTCAGCTGACCCTCAAGGAACGTGCACGGTCACGCACAGAGTAGTGACGTGTCGGGCGTCATGTCTCGGTACAGACGCCGATGGCCGGCCACCTGCTGTTGCAGGGTGGCCGGCCATCGGGCCGTACATGGCCAGGGGGTCAGCGCTGTCTTGTGCTGAGCCGTCCGAGTACGTATCGAGTGACGGCGCCTACGACAAGAGCGGCGCCGACAAGCAGTACGTACTGCAGCCAGATCGGATCGATCGCGGGCCGGCCGGCCAGTTGCAGCGAGCACACCACGACAACGATCCCGCAGGTGAGCAGGGTTTTGCCGTCAATGCCTGTGCTCTCCTCGGTTCCGCGTTCGTCGAGTCCGTGGACGATCAAGAAGCCAATCATCGCGGAGGCTACGGGCAATGCGCCGATGGATAGCCAGTGGAGAAATTCCGACACGTCAGTACTTCGCCGTCGCGAGTGACCAGCAAGATCCGAGGCCGATGATATTCAAGAGTGTTTTCCCACCTTCATGGAAGAGGCCTGATACAGCCTCGACCTGCTCTTCCGAGAGGCTGTGTCGGTTTTGGACGTACTTCTTGAGCAGGCCGACCACCTTCTTCATCGAGCCTCCCAACTTGTTGTACCAGTAGATGGCTTTCCTGATCCCCCTGAGGATCTTTTCGGCCTTCACGAAGGTCTCGAGCACCTTGGCGCCGGCGAAAGCGAGGCTTGAGATTTCCGCAGCACAGCCGACGGCGCTACCGATGACCGACCAGAGGCTCGGGTCCGCGACGACCGGGAACTGCACGCCGGGCGCGCTGGTGTCGATCTGTTGCGTGACGACATTACCGGAGACTACGAACTTGGTTGGCACGTCGGCGCCGTTCGCGTCCACGGCCCAGGGCGCATCGACGAAGCCGACCGGCATGCCGCTCGCATCCTCGATCTGCACTGCACCGTTGTCTTCTACGCTCACGGAGCCACCCTTGGGGAGTTCCAGCGGGTAGGCGAACGACGTCGGCGATGACGGCCCGGTCAGGACCGTGTTGATCGCGAGGCTGCCATCGGCGTGTGAGACCGGCACGGTGTAGGAGCCGTTTCCGTTGTCGAAGCTGACGATGCCGTTCGCTTCGGACCGTGCTGTGCTCGCCGTCGCGGCGAACGGCAATCCGGCAGACAGGTTGGACGTCGCACCAGTCTCAGTGTCCGTCGAGGTCACGGTCACGTCGTCGTCGGCGTTGCTCGGAACACTCGACGTCTGTTCACCGCTGGTCTGCAGCGCGTATCGGGCTGTGACGTCGGGCGCCGTTGGCGAGAGGCCGAGGAAGACCTCCGGGTTGGCGGCCTCGATTGCGCGGACCGTCGCGCTCGGGGCGCCATCGTTCAGTCCGAACGCGATGCTCTCTGTGAAGCTGCTTCCGTCGGACTGCATGACAATCGCGTCCACAGTGTGCCAGCCGGCAGCGGCGGTAACCGGCGTCGCGACGGTGGTCTTGCCCGAGGGGCTCAGCGGGTACTCCTGGCTGCTGTCGCCATCGACGAGAGTGAACAAAGTTGCGTCCGAGGACAGCGCCGCGGGTGCGGACACGGTGCAGCTCACCGGGGATGCCGGGAGGGAGTCGACCCAGGAGCCGTTGGCGTACTGAGCGGGGCAGGAGATCGTCGGCGCCTGCGGGTTCGCGTACCACCCTTGGACATCGACAACGTAGTCAGTCGCCTTCGCCGAGTTATGGAGCGAGATCTTCCCGTTCGCGCCCAGCGGGACGGTGATGGTGTTGGTCTCGATGTCGTTGGTTTGGAAGTTGATCGCAGTGGTGTTTGGCTTGGTGGTGCCGTCTGCCCAGACGTCAGCGTTGCCGTTGCTGCCACCGTGCACGGCGATCAGCGTGAGCACGACCGCCGTGATTCCGGAGCCCATAACGGGAACGCCTGCGGTGCCAGCGATCTGGATCGATCGAGTCTCGTTCTCCGCCAGCGCCGTGTTACCCGTGGCACGCGAGTCATACGCTCGCCCGTAGGACGGTGTGAATACCGCACCACCCTTCCCGGCGGCGGTGAAGTAGCCCTGCAAGTCGACGATGAGGTTGGTCGTCGTCGTGGAGTTCGCGATTGTGATCTTGCCGTCCGCGGACAAGGGAATCTGAGCTTGGATCGAGGTTGTCGCCGACGGTGCGTAGTGCAGCGAGTTCACCGGCTTGGTCCCACCGGTCGCGTACGGAGTAAGGTACCCATCCGCGTCAGTCGCGTTGACTGCGACCACGTTCACCACCGCACCGGATGCTCCCGCGGGGATCCCATTGGCGCCGGTGATCTGCACGTCGATGCTCTTGCCCGGCGCGATTGCGACTTTGGCTGCACCCATGCCGGAACGGGTATCGACGATGCGCTTAGCGACCGGAACGAACCCGCCAGCAGCGGTCCCGTCCGTGTTCGCCGTGTAGTAGCCCTGCACGTCCAGGATCAGCCGTGCTGAGCTCTCCGTCATGACCTGGATCGTGCCGTCAGCACCGACCGCAACAGTGGCCGTATTCGAGGTGTACTCCCCCGAAACGCCGTTGTAGATCAGCATCGTAGTGCGACCAGAGTCCGCGTCCGGGCGGCCGAAGAGGGTGCCATTCCCAGCCGACGCGCCAACCGTTGCGTTCAGCGAGACCGCGCCGACAGAGCCATCATCCGGCAGACCAGCGAGACCAGCGACCTTGATAGTGCGGTACTTACCCGCCTCCATCGGCGTGCTGAAACCTCCAGTGCCCTTCGCCGTGTCGAGGACACGGCCACTTGTCGGCATGAACACCCCACCAGTGCCGGTGTCATTCAACGCGTTAGCCGGTGTCGCCACCAGCAGAGAACCAAACAACGCCAGCGCACCGAGCATCGCAGCAGCCAGGCTGCGCTTCCTCGTTCGCGGATCGTGCAGCATCGAGCGCACGGAACCCCCTCAGTCATGCAGACAGCACGAGCTGCCGTCAGCCTGCGCAGCATAAGAGGAAGCTGAAAGTCGCTGCTTGGCACCCATCTGGGGGTGGAAGACAAAAGACCTGATGAGAACCGATCGTACCGGACCGGGCTTAATGGTTCCTCATGCAACTTGGGCAGCGACCGTTCGAAGTTCGTCCCCTCATGACTCTGAATCAGGGACGCGCTCCCCGGAGCCCAAGGGCTACTCAAGGACACCGGGCGCGACATCGACTGCTCGCGATCGTCAAGTACATCGACTGCGCAATCGATCAGCTGCCGAACGGTCGTCCGGTGCGGGATCCGCCTGCGTTCGGTTCGAACGGGACGCCGTCGTTGTGCTCGTCGGCGATTCGATCGACTTCTCGCTCGCGCGCCTCCTCAGCCACGAGCACCGCCCGTTGAAGGATCGGTTAGCGGTCACTTCCGCCGAGATATCGAGGGCTGGCGCCCTCTCTAGGCGGATAGCCTTCGAGACATGCCGCCCGAACAGCGTCCGTCGAAACACGTAGTTATCCCCGCGACAGCGCACGCTTTGTTCGCCGGTGCCCCTAGCTTCGTTGACCCGGCAGCTGTACGGCGACAACCCTGCGTCGTCCCGTCGGAGAGTATCGTGCCGCCTCTGGGAGACGGGGAGCGCGACGTCTGGCTCATCGAGTGGCAGGTCGCGGAGGACGCTTTCAACGTCGCCGTCGGCGAGCAAGTTAGGTGGGACGTCGTCGACGCGGACCCGATTCGTCTCGGCCACTTCGGAGGCCGACGCACGGTGACCGAGGAACGCAACACCTATGCGAAGCAGCTTGGTGCCGGGCCAGAGCGCCCAATCGACGGCATTGTCACTCGGATCGACCAGGTGTCGGTACGGTACGGGTCGTCCGCGAACGGCTCGGGGCAGGAACCGATCCCAGGCTCTGAGATGAAGCACGCGGCGCGAACCTTAGCCCCGCGAATCCCGCACGAGGGGACGATCGTCGGCTGGGTCGTCCGCATCCGGCTCGACTGAAGTCGACTGGGGTCGCGCCCGGTAGGGCCCGAGTCAGCCGCCTCGAGTTCTCGTGGTCTGAGGACTCTGGACCTTTCCGTCGCAGGTGCTTCGTGACCACTGAGCCATCGGCCAACGGGCGCTCAGGTCCGAACGCGTCTCCCTTGTGGGTCCCAGAATTCGCGAGCGATCGGGAGCGGCCGTGAATCGGGCCAGCACCATCGGCTCATTGTGCCCTCATGGGTCCGGCCTCGGTCATCGACGATGCTGGTGACGACGGTGAACCACCAGGTGGGGCGGTCGAGGGCGCTTCGTGGTTGCAGCCATACCTCTCGCGTCCAACTCGGTTCGCGGGGCAAGTAGTGCAGCGTGAGCGTCCCACCGCTGGTCCAGTGCTGTGGCAGGTGTAGCCGGTTTGTGATGCGGATGCGCGCCTCCGCGGCGTAGGCGCCGGCTGCGCTGAGGACTCCGAGGCCGCCGGCAGTCTGCACGAGCGAGAAAGAAAGCTTGCGGTAGGGCCCCTGTTCGTGGAGCAGCACACCAGGCAGCCAGGCGCCCCTGTATCGGTTGTTGCCGCTGCAGAACGAACTCGCGACACCTCGTGCGACATCACGGAGCTGCCGATGGGTGCTCATTCTCGCTCCGTTCCGATTGAGGGTTTCGGTCCCCACCATGGTCCCGCCCCGCTCGTGTTCCTCGCGTACCCCGTCCGGAGCGAGCCAAGCGCCCGGTCGAGCATCGGCCAATGAGACGTTAGCCGGCCACCCGATGCACGCCGCCGGCAGCCTGACCGGACAGCTCAATTCGGCTGTGCTGCAAAATGGACGACGGTCGCAGCGAGGGCAAAGAGGGCGACGATGGTGAGGATCGCCCCTGCTCCAGACATCCACGCACGACGACGGGCACGCCGACGGCGTTCAGCAACCGACACCCAAACCACTGTGCTGACGACGGCCGCGATCGGGAAGCCAATGTAGGCGACCGATCCGGCGGCGTAGTTGCACCCCCCAGCGCTGCACGCGTCGAAGGCGAACATCGAGAGCACGACGCCGAACCAACCGACAACGAGCATCGGCAGGCACAGACCGAACAACGTCAGCGTGACTGCTAGATCCTGCCAGCCTGCTGGAGCCTGGATCGAGTGCCTGCGGCGGTCAGAAGCCCCGAGCGGGAAGAGCTCCTCATCGATGTCGTCCTGCCTCATGGCCTCAAGTGTGCCGTGGAGCACCGCTACGCTGCCTGCCACTTTCGATCAAAGGGCCAGGCAGTCCCGAGTTGGTCGAGCTGACGCGGGCGTTGTGTGTCGAGTACCCCAGTGTCTCGCTGGATATCTTGCAGACCTACAGACGCCAACCCACTGGCCCGTCTTCGCCGGCGCTCGCATCAAGGCGTCTCGAAAGTCAATCGTCGTGCGAGACAATGTGTCCGCCGTTACGTTGAGCTGGTGAAGCCGCCGAAGTATCCGCGCCCCGTTTGCGTGGTTCATGGTGATCGCAGCCAGTCTTCTGCTCGCGCTCGGACTGCTGAACCTCATCATCAACACCACCCGCCCCGGGTCGTGGCTTCTGGTGATCGTGCTCATGCCGTGGCCGCTGTACGCGGGCTTGAAAAGCTTGCGTCTGTCGCCTACGAGCACGTGGAGTAGCCCGCTTTGATCATCATGAAGTCCAACGGGTCAGTCAGCAGTGTGCTGAACGACACGTTCCGCCCGCTCCCGGACCAGGTGCGACGCAGCCTCGGCCTCCTCGACAACGACGACCACTTCGCGTGGCTCGTCTTCTCCGCGCCGATCGACGACCAGACCTGGCGCGCCGGCCCGCAGTCGGTCACCGACGAGTACGGAAACTCCTACCTGCAGGCCGGTGGTACCGCGGAGAAGATGAGCGTGGAGCTGCGCCGCCGCGAGGACGACGGTGAGTACCGCTTCTACATCGTCGGCCGTGACCACGACCTCACCGAACCGCTCACGGAGACCATCGACGTTCAGGCTGCGCACGAGCCCCGGCATCCTGCCGAGCTGTTCACGGCCGACCAGGCCGCGCCGGTGTTCATGCACTACGTCGAACACCAGACGGTCCCCGACGGCTACACGCTCCGTCTCATCGCCGACATGTAGAAGGTGCCGACGCCACCGTCGCGTGTCCGCGACCGTCTGCCGGACAGGAGGCGCGGTGCCAGCTGGCACCGCGCCTCCTGTCCGTTGCTGCTCACGCGACCGCGCGCAGTCACGCAGCCAACCGCGTCCGGCCAGCCCTGTGCTGGGGATGGTGCTGGGTCCGGATCATCCGAGGGCGCCGCCCCAGAAGTCGTGACCGCCGAACACGACCTTCACCGGGACGGCCTGCGCTCGGTCGGCCACGTACCGGTACGTGCCGCCCGGACGTCCGAGCCACAGCACCTGCGCGGTCGTTGTGGTCGTCGCGACGGTCCGGAGCTCCACCACGTACTGACCGGAGGGGATCTGGAACTGCGCCGTCTGCTCGCTGTCGAGCAGCGTCGAGAACCGGGTCGAGAACGACGCTCCGGTCGTCGCGTTCGTCACCGTGACGGTCGCACCGCTCAGCTGCGCCGACGGGCTGCGGGACGCCGAGGCCGCGTAGACGACCAGGTCGTAGTCGCTGTGTGCGTAGTGCCGTGACAAGGTGACTCGGGAAGCCGGGAGCGTTCCTCGCTGCTGGTACACCCGGGTCTTCCAGACGGCGGGCGACGCCGTTCCGCTGGCGTAGGCCTCGATGCGGTACTTCCCGGTGCTCAACCCGACGAACCGGTACTGGCCCGCGCTGTCCGAGGTCGTCCGGAACACCTGCGAGGTGTCCTCGTTCCAGGCGTACATCAGGCGACCGGCGGCGGGTCCAGTGGGGCCGACCACACCGCCCTGCGCGGTGGCGCCGATCACGAGCGGCACGGTGACCGCGACTGTGGAACCGCCACGGACGGCGATGCCCGAGCGGAGTCCCGGGGCGTAGGTCTCCGTTCCGTGCGGCGGGAGCTGCCGCGTCGTCACCGTGACGGTGTCCGGTGCCGGGATGCCGGTGAACGTCGCGGTGCCGTCATCGACGGTGGTGGCGTTCCCGACGACGACGTCGGTGCCGATCGCTGCGAGTTCGACGTCCGCCAGCCGGATCGCGGTGCCGTCCGGCGTTGCGAGCTGCACGGTGATCGTTCCGGATCCGGCCGCAGTCGCTGGTGGCGCGAGGCCGATCAGCGCACCTGCTGCCAGCGCAACGGCCAGCGTCGTCCCCGTGATCAGTCGCATCGCGTTCCCCGATGGTTGGCCAGCAGTGCGTTGCCAGGGACTGTACGCGGGCGGGCGGGCGGTGGGGCAGGCACATCGCAGCAGCGGTCACGCGGAAGCCGTCCGGCTTCGACAGGCGTCACGAGGTGCGGCTCGCACCGATCGCCCAGACGCGGGGCGGTTCGGCACCGTTCACCGCGTGGTCACCGATGATCCGTGCCTTGAACACCCACGGGTTGTGGCTGCCCGCGGTGCGAGCGTTCCGCCAGTGCCGGTCGAGGTTCTTCGTCGTGCTCACCCCGGACGCCGCGAGCGCGTCGAACAGGTGCGAGGTCGCCGTCGTCGCCAGGGTGGTCAGCGCCACCTGCGCCTGCGCGGTCACGAGTTCGGCGCGGTCGTTGCGGCGCTCGTCCTCGGCTGTGTCGAGCCCGGCTCCCTCGTGCGCACCCTGCAGGGCGGCGGCGGCCCGGTCGACGATGGCGGTGGCGGCGAACCCGGCCGCCGATACCTCGCCGACGACCTGCAGGATCTGCGGGTCTGCCGCGAACGTGTCGGCGTTGCCGTGTGAGAAGACGCGGGTGCGGTTGCGGACCTCGCGCGCGATCTCCCGTTCGGCTGCGAGGACGGACCCGGCGAGGACGCTCAACAGCACGCCCTGGTAGAACGCCGTCTGGTACTTGAACCGCTCGTCGAAGGGGATCACCGCGTCGGCCTGCACGACGGCGTCGTCGAAGGTGCTGGTGCCGGAGCCGGTGGTGCGCTGCCCGAACCCGTCCCAGTCATCGGTGTGGGTGACCCCGGGCTGGTGCGCGTCGACGATCGCGATGACCCGCTCGCCGGTGTCCGTGCGCTCGGCGTAGGTGTCGATCCAGTCGGCGAAGATGCTGCCGGTCGAGTAGTACTTCTGCCCGGTGATCCGGAACGTCCCGTCCGGCTGCGGGGTCACCTTCGTGATCACGTCGCCGACCTGCACTGACCCGACCTCGGTCCACGAGTTGCCGGCGATCTCACCGCGGCCGAAGCGGTCCAGCCACCCTTCACGTTCCCCGGACCGGGCGACCAGCCGGTCCTCCACCAGTGCGAAGTGGCCGCGGAGCGCCTGGGGGATGTTGCTGTCAGCGGCGGCGAGTTCGGTCAGCAGGCGGAACAGCTGGGGCAGGGTCGCCCCGGCTCCGCCGTGGGCGACGGGGACGCGGACGGCGCCGAATCCTGCGGCGGCGAGTTCGCGGATCTCCTCGAACGGGAGGCGGTGGTCGCGTTCGCGCTCAGAGGCGCCGGCAGCGATGCGGTCGAAGATCGGACGGAAACGGGCGAGGAGTTCGTCGTCGGCGCCCTTGTCGATCGTGCTGTCGGCGGTCTGGTTGCTGATGGTCACGAGGACTCCTTCGTGGTCTGGACTGCTACCTGTCGCGTGGTGTGGCGCCGGGTGGTGTCGATTCGTCCGGTGTGGGCGGACAGCCGGACCAGATGTGCGCCATGGCGAGACTGTGGCATCGCCGAACGCCCGCGAGAAGGGTTGTGTCGATGTGTGTCGGAGGGTGACTTCCCATGACACGTGACCACGCTGCGACGCCGTGAGCGTTCGCAGCAGCGCCTTCGCGGTGCTGCGCGTGTGCGACGGCCGCGGAGCCCGTCGGACGAAAACGGCACGCTCCTCCGAGAAACCCGCGTCGGCCACGCTCAGAGGAGCGCGCATCATCGAGGGAACACGCGCTCGCCAGAGGACCGGCCGCTGCCTTGCTTGGTGTGGGCGATAGCCGTGGTCTCGGCGCCGTTCACCCCAGTGCGTTCAGGCCGGCGGTGTCGTCCCTGCGCCCTCGGTGTCGTCGGCACCCGCAAGACCTGTCCCGGCCTGGTCGAGGTTCTCGTGGGGGTCGCCCATGTCTCCGGTCGCAGCGCCGGTGCGGGACAGCCCGAAGTGTCCGCGGACGGCGTTCGCCTCGGCGGGGGACAGGGTACGTCCGGCTCCGAGGGACGGCGCGTCCTTGATCGCGTCCTTCGTGTACCCGACGTGCACGTCCGTGCCGTCGAACGTGGCGTCGTCGGCGGGGACGAGCGCCTGGTGTCGCCCGAGCAGGCCGGTTGCGACACAGACGTAGGCCGCACTGCCGTCCTCGTCGGAGGGGAACACCTGCACGACCTTGCCGACTGAGACGCCGTTGCGATCCCGGACAGTCGCACTCTCGACCTGGTGGATGACGCCCTTGGTGATCATGACCGTAGTCAACGCCCTCGAGTCTGACGCTTCGCAGACGCCGTCGTTCGACGCCGACGGAGCGCCGGGTCTCAACCCCGTACGCGACCATGGAGTCCATACCTGGTAGGGCGGCGGTTACCTCGACGAGGACACGCAGTCGCTCCAGAACGTGGGCTCTGCCACGACCGGCCAGCCCGAACGGCTCACGAGATGATTGTGCGAACGTCGCAGACACAGCGCGATCTGAGTGGAGTTCCCAGATGAAAGTACCTCGACGGAAAGCCGTCATCGTCCTCCCGTCTGTAGGAGCGGCACTGCTCGCGGTCGCCGTCCTCGCCGGCTGCAGCTCCGGGCTCGGGAAGACCCCGGAGCGGGCGAAGCAGTCGATCGTCACGTTCGTCGAGGGTTCGACCGACGTGGTCGGTGACGGCTGGGAAGTCAGCGACGGTCCGGGGCTCGGGAAGTGCGGCCGGGGACTGGGGCAAGGGGGCGTCCAGTACGTCTACGCCATGGTCCGCTCCGCGAGCGCTGACCCGAAGGCCGACGTCAAGGCGGTGGAACAGCACTGGAAGAAGCTCGGCGTCACGACCGAGCGGTACCAGACCGGCGGCGAGGACCCGATCCTCGGCGTCCGGGGCAGGGGCGGTCCGGTGAGCTCCTCCGACTTCCGCGCGGATCCCCGCGGGTACACGATCGACGGCAGCTCGCAGTGCGTTGCGGGGGACTTCGAGAAGATGAGCCTCGACAGTCAGGAGTGACGACCGCGGGCTGACCACCCGAACCGAGCCGCGCCTCCAGTCCGGCCCGGGACCCGGGCGCCTGCCGGACGCGACACGAAGGACGGCCCGCTCCGTTGTCGAGGCGAGCCGTCCTGTGCAGGGCCGGCCATCTGGATGATGTCGATGCCGGCGGTCCTCATCCGCTTCGGGAATAGCGGCCGAACGAGCCCGCGATGTCATCACATCTGCGAGGTAGACCGGTCGGTTCGAAACTGGTACACAGGTACTCCACACAACAGATTGGAGTTCGAAGATGAAGCTCAATACGAAGCTCGCCGGTTCGGCCGCAGCGATTGTGATCGGCAGCACGTTCCTGCTGGCGGCGCCAGCGCAGGCTGCGCAGACGTCCTACGAGCAGTCCAGCGCGATGGCAGAGGTCGTGGCGAACCAGGGTGCGCAGTCGATGGACTCTCAGCCAGAGCAGCGCGGAGTGGTGGGCGTGGCGAAGGCTCTGGCAGCCGGGTTCAAGGCGGCCACTGCGCCGCAGGCGGCGGGGAACGTCGCTCGTCTCGCGAGCATCCTCGGTTTCGCCGCGGAGGCGCCGCAGCCTTCGGCGCAGCTCGAATCCGCCTACTTCGATCGTTGACGAGTACGAGGGGGCTCGTCCCTGCGGCGGGCCCCTTCCCTCCGGGGGAACAATGCAAAAGACCTTGATTGCAGCTGCTGGAGTGGCAGTCGCCGGAATCTTCGGCGCGTGCGCGCTCGTGCTGGCTGGTCCGGTCACGCCGGTGAAGTTCGACGTTGGTCCGGTAGCTTCCCTGCTGAATCCGCACCTCTCCCAGAACTGGCAGCTCTTCGCGCCAGATCCGATCAGCGACGAACGCGGCGTGGTTGCTCGCATCCGCTGCCAAGGCACGACGACAAGATGGACCGACATCTCTTCGTCCGCCGTCGCGCGGGCCCAGTCGTCGAGGTTCTTCCCGGATCGCGAGAGCCGGATCGTCAGCAACGCACTCGTCGAGCGCTTTGCGCAGGATGACATCAGCAAGCGGCTTGAGGCGAGAGACAAGGAAGACCTCGTGCCTCCCGACGTCAGCGCACAGCGACGTGCCGAGCGGGTGCTGGCTCGCTACGCGGCGCAACGGGTCCCATGCCCGTCTGCGCGTGATCTTGATGAAGAACCGTCCGCCGTGCAGCTTCGATACGTCGTCCAACCGCTGACGCCGTGGTCGAAGCGCGGCGACAGGTCAGCTCGTGCAGAGCCCCGCATCACGGACTCCGAATGGATCCCGTTGTGATTCGGACGCTCCGTTCCCGAGTCGGCGTCATTGTCGACTGGATGGTTGACGCGCCTCGTGCAACGACTGCACTGAGCCTGCTCAGGGCAGTCGTCGGAGTGGTGTCGACGGCGTTCTACATCAGGCAGTACGCGGGGCGATCAACGTTCTTCGGCCCGGACGGTGTCTACGGGCTCGAGGGCATCCGCGACTACACGGCAGGTATCGGGACCTGGAGCCTCTACGCCGCGACGGATTCGGCGGTGTACTTCGAGGTCGTCTTCCACATAGGCCTGGTGGTCGCGGTGCTTGTCACGCTCGGTGTGGGTGGCCGTCTGGTCCTCGCTGCCCACTACGTGCTCCTCTGGTCGCTCTACATGGCGAACCCGGCGTTCATGGACGGTGGTGATGCCTTGGCCGCGACAGCAGTGCTCTTCCTCCTGCTGACCAGGTGCTACTCGGCGTTCACCATCGTCAAAGGACGTCGAAAGCGCGAGGCGGGCCCGGGCGCGTCGGTCCTGAACAACACGGGGCTCCTGCTCCTGGTGACTCAGGTGACTGTCGTCTACCTCATGGCCGGGTTGTACAAGGTGCAGGGTGAGCTCTGGCAAGACGGCACAGCGCTGTACTACATCCTCAACGTCCCAGAGTTCTTCCTCCCGGGGATCACCCCGTTGCTCGTGCAGTCCGATTGGCTGATGGTGATCGGTGCCTACGCCACTGTCCTGACATCGGTGTTCTTCCCCATACTCGTCTTTTTCCGCGCGGGGAGGCCTGTGGCTGTCACGGCGATGCTCACATTCCACCTGGCGATTGCCTTGCTCATGGGTCTGACGTCGTTCGCCCTCGTGATGGCCGCGTACGACCTCCTCTTCGTGGATGCCCACGTCGTGAGTCTCCACCGCCGAGCTCGGTCGTTGTGGGAAGGCGCAGTGGCCCGCCTTTCGGCCCGTTCTCAAGGAGGGACACGTGGCGCGGAATCCGCTTGAGAACTCCGGACACTGGCGCGCGAGTCTTCGCAGGGCCGGCGGCTGGCGAACCGTCCGCGAGCCCCGTGGGCCGTACGCCGCCGCTTCGATGCTCGAGTGGGGGAGCATCACGAAGGGGCTCGTGGGCACGACGGCTTGGCTCACGCTCGAGGTTGAGCGACCGGTCGTGCACTACCTCCCCGGTGTTCCCGACGCCGAGATGACCGTTGCTGACCTCGTCCACCACACCTCGGGTCTTCCACGGCTTCCTGCCGCGATGCGCGACCGCCTGTTCGGCGACCCGTACCGAGAGGCCGTCGGGGTTCCGCTGGAACCAGTAGTCGCAGTGCCGGTCGCACCCCGAGGGCAGTTCGAGTACTCGAACCTGGGGTACGCCCTCCTCGGCGCGGTACTCGACGAGGTGCACGGCGACTGGTTCGCCGCCGTGCGCCAGCACGTCCTCGACCCGGCGGGGATCAGCTCTGCGGCGCTCGTGCCAGCTCCAGCAGACCGGGTGGTGCCGAAGCTCTTCGGTCGTGCCATCAAGCCGTGGGCGCTCGGGGAGTCGTCGTTCGCGGCGGCGGGGGGCGTCTGGTCCACGTTCGACGATCTCTGTCGCTACGCCGACTGGGCGCTCGAACCCGGGGCTGGGCAGTCCCGCACCGTGAGCTGGCAGCGGGAAGGGGCATCGACCTGGATCAACGGAGAGGTGCGAGCAGCAGGAGCGGTCATCGCCAACGCGGCAGGGCTCACCGCGGTGGTGCACACGCTCGCGAAGGCTCCACGCGCGGCCGACGCGATCGCCACGGCGCTCATCGAGCGGGAAGTGCGGGAGACATGCAACCGCTGATGAACGCACTGATGTCCAGCGCCCGTGGCAGACGCAAGCGAGAGGGGGTCTTCGCTGCCACCGCTGCTTCCTTCCCCATCGTCATCGTGGTCGCGCTCACCAGCGTCTGGTGGGATCGGTTGCCCGACCGGATCGCGACGACGTTCGGCCCGGATGGCAGCCCGAGCGGGTACGGAACTCCGTTGGGAACCGCGATCCTGCTCGCGGCGGTACAGGCGCTGTTCCTCGTGGGGGCGGTCGGCTCCGCTTTTGCTCAAGACCGGTGCAGAGGTCGCATCTCGTGTGCGGTCACCGCAGGGTTCGTTGCGGCGCTCGCGATGAGTTGGTTGATCATCGTGGGATTGGCGTCGTCGACGTTGAGTCCGACGGCTTGGTGGCTTCTCGCTTCGGCGCCCGTGTGGGCGTTTGTCCCGTACTGGTTGCTTTCCCCCGCGAGGGGCGGTGGAAGGTGACGCCACTGCCGGCGTGACCTGCCAGCCGGAGCGCAGCCGCGCCTCCAGGCCGGGGTGAGAGCCGCCACGCGGCGGACGCAACACGAACGGCGGCTCTCCTCCTTCCGGAAGAGAGCCGCCGTGGTGTTTCGCGGCGATCAGCGGGCCGACGGGGCCGCCGTGCCGACGAGCTCAGCACGCACGATGTCCGCACCAGCCGACAGCGCGCCGAGCTTGTCCAGCGCCGCACCCCGCGCCAGGGGCGCCATCCCGCAGTTGGAACTCGGGATGAGCTTGTCCGCATCGACGAACTCGAGCGCCCGACGCAGCACCTCCGCGACCTCCTCCGGGGTCTCCACGGTCTCGGTCGCGACGTCGATCGCCCCGAGCATGACCTTCTTGCCGCGGATGAGCTCGACGAGCTCGAGGGGAACGTGGGAGTGGATGCACTCGAGCGAGACGATGTCGATCGACGACTGCTGCAGCAGCGGGAAGGACTGCTCGTACTGCCGCCACTCCGCGCCGAGCGTCTCCTTCCACTTGTTGTTCGCTTCGATGCCGTAGCCGTAACAGATGTGCACGGCGGTCTCGGCGCGCAGGCCCTCGGCTGCACGCTCGAGCGCGGCCACGCCCCAGTCCTGCACCTCGTCGTGGAAGACGGTGAAGGCGGGCTCGTCGAACTGGATGATGTCGACGCCGGCGTCCTGCAGTTCGCGTGCCTCTTGGTTGAGGATCGTGGCGAACTCCCACGCCAGCTTCTCGCGGCTCTTGTAGTGCTGGTCGGAGAGGGTGTCGATCATCGTCATCGGGCCGGGGAGCGCCCACTTGATGGGGCGATCGGTCTGAGCGCGCAGGAACGCAGCGTCCTCGACGAAGACGGGCGCCCGACGGCTGACGGCACCGACGACGGTCGGGACGGCCGCGTCGTACCGGTCGCGGATGCGGACGGTCTCCTTGCGCTCCAGGTCGACGCCGTCCAGGTGCTCGATGAACGTCGTGACGAAGTGCTGGCGGGTCTGCTCGCCGTCGCTGACGATGTCGATGCCGCGGCGCTCCTGCTCGTGCACGGCGGAGCGCAGGGCGTCCTGCTTGCCCTCGGTCAGTGCTGCTCCTTGCAGCTCCCAGGGGGACCAGAGCCGCTCGGGCTCGGCGAGCCAGGACGGCTTCGGCAGGCTGCCGACGATCGAGGTGGGGAGGAGAGAACGCATGGGTGTGACGGTCCAGTCAGTCGAAGGGCAGAGGAAGTCAGCGCGCGAGGGCGGGATCAGCCAACCGGGCGAGGAGTGCGTGGTGCGGCCGCACCAGGTGCTCCTCGGTCCACCGGCCCTGCGTGATCCCGAGGCGGCTGCGCTCCTCACGGTCGTACGTCACCGGGGTGGGCGTGAAGTCGGTGTGGTCGAGGGTGGGGCGGTAGGTGCTGCCGGCCGGGGTGTTCGCGGCGTAGACCTCCGGGCGGTAGATCTTCTGGAAGGTCTCCATGGTGGCGATCGTGCCGATGAGCTGGAGGTCCCTGTAGTCGCCCGTCAGGTCGCCGCGCGTGTAGAACGCGAGCGGGGCAGCCGCTCCGGCGGGCTGGAAGTACCGGACCCGCATGCCCATCCGGCCGAAGTAGTCGTCGGTGAGCGAGGAGTGCTCGTGCTCGTACTCGGCGCCGAGCACCGGGTGGACGTACCCGTTCCGGCGGTAGGTCTGGCTCGTCGAGACGCTGATGCAGACGACGGGCTCGGTACCGAACTGCGATCCGAACACGTCTGACTCCAGGAAACGCTGGAAGAGCGCCCCGTGCAGCTGGCCGAAGGCGGACGGGATGCCGGACGACGCTGAGGGCAGCAGGACGGAGAAGTCGTAGTCGCGCAGGTACGACGAGAAGTTGTTGCCGAGGATCCCCTGGTGGCGCTCGCCGGTGTGCTGGTCGACGATCGTGACGTCGAGCATCTCGAGCAGCGGGAACTCCGCGTCGGAACCACCGTCGGAGAACTCCAGCGCCACCGAGACGATGTCGAGCTGCAGACGGTAGCGGTCGTGTGCCGCGGCCAGCTCGTTCGCTCGCCCGTCGATCATCGCCAGCGCAGCGCGGAGGTTCTGCTGACGGTGCTCGCCGCGCGCCAGGTTGGCGAAGTTCGTGGTCAGCCGGGAGCTGTCCGCGGGGGAGTAGTCCTCGTCGAACCGGGTCCGGGTGATAATGAAGGTGAGGTCGTTCGCCATGGTCGGCAATCTGTTCGTCGAGCGCCCGCGGGCGCTGGGGAAGGGGTGCCTCGATCATGGCGGGATTACCGAGCCATCAGGTAATACCGAGACGCTATGCACCGGTATAGCCTCGGCCTATGGCCCGGGTCTCGAACGACATCACCCTTCAGCAGCTCCGGTACTTCATCGAGGTCGCGACAGAGGGCTCGATCAGCGCAGCGGCCGACCTGCTCTACGTGTCGCAGCCGACGATGTCCGCAGCGATGAAGGACCTCGAGACTCGGATCGGGCGCCCGCTCTTCACCCGATCGGCCAGGGGCGTCGTCCTCACCGTGGACGGCGTCGAGTTCCTCGGGTACGCCCGGCAGGTCGTCGAGCAGGTCTCCCTGCTCGAGCAGCGCTACGTCGGCGGCCAGCGGTCGCGTCGGTTGCTCGGGGTGTCCGCCCAGCACTACTCGTTCGCGGTGGAGGCCTTCGTCCGCATGGTCGAAGCAGCGGCTGCGGACGAGTACGAGTTCTCGCTGCGCGAGACGCGCACCTGGGACATCATCGAAGACGTCCGCACGCTGCGCAGCGAGGTGGGCATCCTCTACCGCAACGACTTCAACAAGCAGGTGCTCGGCAAGCTGCTGCGGGACGCCGGGGTCGTGTTCACACCGCTGTTCGTCGCGCAGCCGCACATCTTCGTGGCCAAGCGGAACCCGCTCGCGTCGCGGGAGCGTGCGACCCTCGAGGACCTCGCCGACCTGCCTCGGCTCACGTTCGACCAGGGTGCGAACAACTCCTTCTACCTGGCCGAGGAGATCCTGTCGACGATGTCGAGCAAGCGGGAGATCCGGGTGTCGGACCGGGCGACGATCTTCAACCTCATGATCGGTCTGGGCGGGTACACGATCTCGACCGGGCTGATCAGCGACGACCTCGACCCCGAGATCGTCGCCATCCCACTCGACGTCGACGAGCGCATCGAGATCGGCTGGATCGCGCACGCCTCGGTTCCCCTCACCGTGCAGGCGCAGGCGTACCTGGACGAGTTGCGTGCGGTGGTCACCAGCTACGGCGTCGAGCCGCTCGGGTAGGCAGGCGGCGGGTCCGGCGGTTCCAGCGATCGGCCTGGAGGCCCGACATGCGTCCGTCAGGAGGCTGCGGTCTCGATCATCGCCGTCACGTGCGGCGCGCTCCACCGCAGGAGCGCGTCAGATGGCGGGTCCTCGAGGTCCTCACCCCAGATCGCGACGGCGGCACCCGACATCGGAGCCGCGAGCACCGAACCGGAGTCGCCGTCCCACGCCCGGAGCGACCAGTTCTCGCGGAGGTCGGCGACCGTGTACTCGCTGTCGGCCGGGTCGAGGTCGGTCGGCACCTCGTAGAGGTAGTACGAGTTGTAGTTGAGCAGGTCGATCCCGGCCTGCTGCAGGTCGACCGCACTCGCCCGTCGTGCTCGCCGTTCGCGCCGCTCGGCTGCGTCCTCGGTGTCGCCGTCGAAGCTCCAGTACGTGACGTGGATGCGCGGATCGAGTCGCCCGACCGCGACCCGATCGATCCCGTCGTTCCACGCCCAGACCTCGCGGTCGCCGACCGTCGCCGCCATCGCGTTCATCCAGGCGACGCGTTGGGCGGCAGAGACGTCGTCGCCCCATTCGTCCCCGCCGATGTGCACGGTTCGGCTGGTGGGGAAGGTCCGCTGCACCTCTGCGTACAGCTTCTTCGCCAGCGCGAGACTCGCGGGCGCCGAAGGGTCGAGCTCGTTCTCGCCCGAACGGACGCGGTCGACCCACTTCGTCCCGTGCTGTGCCTCGAGCAGGGCGAAGGCGGCGGCCATGTGTCCGGGAGTGTCGATCTCCGGCACGATCGCGACGCCTCGCTTCGCCCCGTAGGCGGCGATCGAGCGTGCCTGCACGGCGCTCAGGAACGGGCGATGGGTCACGCGGCTCGTGTACACGCCGTCGTCGAGATCAGCGTTGGCGAGGGTCTGGCCGAGGACCGTGCTCTCGATCCCGACGTTCTGGTCATCGGTGAGGTGCAGGTGCAGGAAGCGGCTGCCGTCGTCGGCGAGCAGGTCGATGTACCGCTTGATCAGCGCCACGGGGTAGTAGGCGCGAGCGACGTCGAGCATCACGCCCGTCTCCGGGCGCGCGCGCTTCGTGGGCGTGCTGGTGACGGTCACAGCCGACGTGCGGCACTGCTTCGCGGAGTACGCGCCCACGCAGGCGAGGACCGAGTACTTGCGGGCCGTGGCACGGGAGGGCGTCCCGCGGACCGCGGTGACGGAGGTGCTCGAACCAGCGGCGAGTGCCTTCACCGCGACCCGGCCGAGTGTGTACTTCTTCGTGCCGGCGGACAGGTACAGCCAAGCGGAGGAAGCCGGCTTCCGCACGGCGGCAGTGTTCTTGACCTTGAGGGTGGTGCGCACGGCACTGCCGGTCGAGGTGACGGTGGTGGTCGCGGTGACCTTCGTGACCGTCACCGCCGAGGCTGCGGTGTCCGCTGATCCTGCCGTTGCACGGATGCCGACCAGAGCTGCTGCCGACACGGCGATTGCCAGACCGACCGCAATGGTCCGTCTGACACGGTGCGGGGCAGGCGCTGTGAACGATCGGGACGAGGTCCTGTTCTGACGTACCACGACGCTCTCCCTCGGCAATGCGCGTCGTTCACCTGCGCGACGGCGTCACCTTTCTACCGCAGGTGGATCACGTGGCTCGGGTTCGTGTCCGAACCCCGACAAAGGTGCACCGTGGCACACCGGCCTCGCGTCAGCGGTTCGCGGACAGCAGTTCGAGGCAGTGCGCCATGACGGCTTGCTGAACCGGCAGCAGGGCCGCCTTGAAGGCGTGGCCGACGAAGGCAGGGTGTTCGAGCGCGTCGGCGCTGACCTCCCGGCCGCGCAGGAAGGGCGGGCAGGGATCGAGCACCATCCCTTTCGGTGCGAGGTCGAGGAGGGCCGCGGTGATCTGGAACGGTTCGAGCGCCCGGGCGTGCTGGCCGGGGCCGTCGGTGAGGACTACGTCCGCTGACCGGACGGCGGTCTCCAGGTCGTCCGTCCACACCACACCCGGGGAAGCGAGATCGGCGGGGCAGCACTGGACCAGATCGAGCTGCAGGACCCGAGCCGCTTCCTGCCACGCTCGGGCGATGTTCCCGTCTGCGCCCACGAACACGTAGCGGAAAGACGAGATGTTGCCTCGTTGCCGCAGGGCGTACAGGTCCGAGAGCACCTCGCAGGGGTGGTTCTCGTCGGTCATCGCGTTCACCACGGGCAGTGCCGCTGCTGCGGCCAGGCCCTCGACGACCGCGAGGTCGTGATGGCGCACGACGAGGATGTCCGCCCACGCCGCCAGGTACTGCGCGACGTCCGTCAACGCTTCCGGCTTGTCGAGCGTGGTGTCCGGGAACACGATCGGCTGCAGGCCCATCAGGGACGCGCCCCGTTCGAACGTGACCCGGGTCCGCAGGCTCGTCGACGGGAAGAACATCGCCGCGGAGCCCGCGGTCGCGGGTCCTCGGCCGTCGCGGTAGTCGTCGGCCAGGCTGAAGACGGCCTCGACGTCGGACCTGCTCCAGTCATCGAGCTTGGTGAGCGATCGCATCCCACCACCCTAGGGACGGGTCGCGTGCGCCCTCGACGTGACCGGAAGACGGCCTGGAGGCGCGTGGCGGCGCCGCCACGCGCCTCCAGGCCGCCGTGTGGTGTCGACGGAAACCGGCCCGGTCGCAGGATCGGCCTGCGCCCTTGGCGGGAAGCGCTTCCGCTGTTGCGGTGCTTACTCAGCGCGTGCGCGCAGCGAGATCGCTGTAGGCCGCCGCGTACCAGCCGACGGTGCCGTCTCCGGCGGTCGGGCCGATCGTGATCGCCGCGCTCGACGTGACCACGTACAGGTCCTCGTCGTGTCCGCAGTGGACGGAGCGTGACGTGAGCCGTTTGCCCGTCTCCGACCCGTTCGCACCGATGCGTCCGGCCCACACGGCCATCTGCACGGTTTCGTCACCCTGGCAGGTGATCGAGACGCGGATCCGCGCACGGTCCCCGGCTCCGTCGGTGCCGAGGGAGAGTCGGCTGGATGAATCGTTGGTGCCGGCACCGCTGCCGAGTCCGCCAGGTTGTCCGGCCCATCGGTCCTGCACGCGCTGCATCCAGCCGGAGTGGGCCTTGTCGTTCTCCTCCGGCGTCGGGTGATCAGAACAGGCCGTGAATGACACGAGGGCCACGACGGCGACGCCGATGACCAGTGTGCTGCGTCGAAGGCCGCGGCGGGCGTGGGGGGACCGAGTGCGCATGTCGTGGCAAGTGTTCCCTACGGCGGCGGCCTGCTGCATCCTCCCGTTCGTGGGCCGCCGGCGAACCGGAATCGCTGCCCTGGCGGGCCTCCCGCTCAGCTCGGCGAGTCGGGCGACGTCACCGTCGCAGACCCCTGAGTTGTCAGCCCGTGCTCCGTCTTCTCCCAGTAGTGCGGCCGGGTCAGGAGCTGCCAGAGCGCCTTGTAGGCGGCGATGGAGTGCAGCGTCCAGTACACGGGGTTCAGGAGCGACCAGAGGATCAGGTGGAAGGTCCCGCGCTTGAACGGGCCCATCATCGACAGGTAGATCATGATCGCGTTGCCGACCAGGAAGTTGAACAGGCACAGCCACAGCACCCACACCGGGAACAGTGCGTCGACGGTCTCCCGTGGCAGGAAGAACGTGACGGCGGTGAGCGCGTAGAACGGCAACACGCAGAGGAACGTCGCCGGGGTGCCCGCGATGAGCAGGACGAACGCCGCGAACCGGACGAGTCCGATCTCACGGACGAGTGCGAGCGGCCGACGGGCGTGGACCAAGCTGGTCTGCATGTAGCCCTTGATCCAGCGGGACCGCTGCCGGATGAAGTTCGGCACCGAGGTGTTGGCCTCCTCCATGGTGGTGGAGTTGATGACGCCCACGCGGTACCCGACGGCGCTCGCCCGGATGCCGAGGTCGGCGTCCTCGGTCACGTTGTAGGGGTCCCAACCGCCGAGCTCGATGAGCGATGCCGTGCGGAAGTGGTTCGACGTGCCGCCCAGGGGGATCGGCAGGGACGCGTGGTCCAGACCGGCCAGCATGTAGTCGAACCAGTAGGAGTACTCCAGCGTGAACATGCGGGTGAGGACGTTCTCGCGGGCGTTGAAGTAGTTCAGTGCCGCCTGCACGCACACCGTGGCCTCGCCGCCGCGCTCGAACGCGATCAGTGCCTTCTTCAGCTGGTCGGGGTCTGGTGTGTCCTCGGCGTCGTAGATCACGAGGTACTCGCCGGTCGCGACGTAGAGTCCGACGTTGCACGCACGTGGCTTTGTCTGCGGGTGCCCCTTCGGCACGGTGATGACGCGGAAGTGCGGTGGCGGGTTCGCCGCGGCGATCGCGTCCCGTGTCTCCTGGTCCTCTTCCTCGGTCAGGATGATGACCTCGAGCTTGTGCACGGGGTAGTCCAGGCCGCCGAGGTTGTCGATCAGCTGGGCGACGATGTTCGCTTCGCGGAACACGGGCACGAGGACGGTGTAGCCGGGGAGGTCGGCGTCGTCCAGGGCAGAGACCTCGGTGTCGGTGATCCGTTCGACGACGTCGTAGCGGGCTCCCTGCGTGGCGACGACGAACTTGAAGCCCGTCCCGGCGAGGAACACCAGGCTGGCTGCGATCAGCGCTGCGATCGCGGTCTGGACCGGCCAGATGATCCCGCACGCCACGGCGATCACGGCGAGGACGATGCCCGAGGCCTTCTGTGACCGCGAGAAGACGACGCGGGCGGAGAGCGTCGGGTTCCGGTCATGGAGTTCGTTCGCAGCGGCATCGGCCACGGCCCCGTGGAACTGGCTCAGCACGGCACGGCGGAGGGTCCAGCTGTCGACGGAGACGAACGTGACCGGAGCCCCGAGTTCCTCGGACAACGCATCCCCGAGTGCGGCGTCGTCGGCCCGGCCGGAGGTGAGGACGAGGATGCTGCCGTCCTGCAGCACGCGGACCGGCATCCAGTCCTCGGCGAGGTACCGCTGCCCGGATCCGGGGCGCTGCAACGCCGGGTCGATCCCGGAGGCCTCGAGCTCGGTGAGTTCATCGGGTCGGGACGTGGCTGTGTGCCGGCCGAGCCCGGAGAGGTGTGGGGTCGTCACTCGTCACCACCACCCGAGGGAGTCACCGATGGCGGCCATCCACTCCAGCGTGATCGGCCGGTTGAACGCAGCCGCCCACGCGATCACGATCTGCGCCGCGCCCACGGCGGCGATCAGGCCGCTCGCCCGGGTGGTCCGGGCGGCGGGGACCACGGCGATGCCCATCATCGTCATGATGAGGAACACGTTGCCCGCGGAGTTCACCGGGATGAGACCACCCACGTAGCCGATGATCAGCGCCCCGAAGACGAACACCGAGATCAGGACCGAACCGGGCCGACGACTCAGCAATGCCAGGGCGCAACCGCTCGCGACCGGGGCGAGGATGAGCAGCCCGTTGAGCGTCGTGACGAGCTCCGGGACCAGCCCCCAGAGCGCAGGGTCGTAGTGGACGGCGTTCTGGAACACCAGCAACGGGTTCCGTCCGAACAGTGCCTCGAGGAACATCACCGCGCCGAAGACCGCGATGGTCGGGAACAGCACGATGAGCACGTTCGACCATCTCGCGCCCGACTCGCTCCGCCGGGCGACGGAGAGCAGCGGGGCCGTGATGGCCGCCGCGACCACGAGGACGAGCCCCGAAGCGTCCGCCAAGGACGCGAGCATGAAGAGGATCCCCGACTCGAAGCCGGCCTTGGTGTTCCGGCTGGAGACGAAGCGGACCATGTTGATCGCGCCGATCCCGAACAGCGCGATGCCGAGGAGCGCCTCGAAGTTGCCCGTGGCGGTGTACGCGAAGAGCGGGTTCGCGCCGATCGCGATGAGGAAGACCGTGCTCTTCCACCATGGGAAGCGCCGTTGGACCATGGCCTCGAGCAGCTGCTGCAGCAGGATCCCGGCGACCAGTGCCCCGGCGACCGCGAGTCCGGCGGCGCCGCCGGGGATGAGCCGCACGAGGATCGTGCCCAGCGGTGGGTACAGCTCGCTGAGCCACGAGACGTCTGCGCGGTCCCAGCTCAGTGTCGCGACGTGGTCCACGACAGAGCGGTTGACGGTGACGTCGGCCACGGTGGGGTCGGCGCTGACGGCTGCGAGCACCAGGAACGGGACGGCGAACGCGAGCCGGAGCAGCCATCGTGCGCCCGCGCGGCTCGGGAACGGTTCCAGCCGTGTGCGCGTGTGGCCGTCCGCGCGCGCGGCTTCCAGCTCGCGACGCAGGGCGCCTGCACGTTCTGCTTCCAACAAGACCACGGGGGCCACCTCACAGCAAGGCCGACTCGGTCTTGGTTGACATCGATTCCGGCCCGACACTGATGCCGTGCTCCCCGCAGCAGTGCGGATGCGAACGCATCCTCTCACCCCCGGCCGTCTTCCGGGTGACGGCGACGATCCCCGCTGCTATGTTTGCGCGCACAACAAATCCCGGACGACGACGTCGGAGGACGCGCGATGACGCACGCAACAGAGCACCGCTTCGGTGAGACGACCCTGACGGTCGTCGACGCCACCGCCAACCCGATCCCCGATGTCGACCTCACCGTCGAACAGACCCGTCACGCCTTCGCCTTCGGCAACATCGGCTTCGACTTCATCGGACTCGCCAACGGCGAAGCGACCGGCGAGGCGACCGGCGAAGCGACCGGCGAAGCCAACGCCGAAGCGCAGGACGAAGCAGGCACCGAGCACCTCGCCGACCTCTACACCGACGTCTTCAACACCGCGACGCTCCCGTTCTACTGGGGCCGCTTCGAGCCCGAGCGCGGAGCCCCGGACACCGCCAGACTCCTGACGACGGCGCAGTGGTTCCGCGACCGCGGCATCGCCCTCAAGGGTCACCCGCTCGTCTGGCACACCGTGCAGCCCGACTGGCTGCTGGGGCTCCCGCTGGACGAGGTCGACCAGCTGCAGCGGGAGCGCATCCGCCGCGAGGTCTCCGCCTTCGCCGGCACGATCGACACCTGGGACGCCATCAACGAGGTCGTCATCATGCCGGTGTTCGACAACGGCGACAACGCGATCACCCCGCTCGCCCGGGCCAAGGGCCGCATCCCGATGATCCGGATGGCCTTCGAGGAGGCCCGCGCCGCCAATCCACACGCCACCCTGCTGCTCAACGACTTCGACCTGTCGAGTGCGTACGAGTGCCTGATCGAGGGCGTGCTCGAGGCTGGCGGGCAGATCGACGCCATCGGACTGCAGACCCACATGCACCAGGGCTACTGGGGCGAGGACACGATGCTCGCGATGGTCGACCGGTTCGCTCGCTACGGCCTGCCGCTGCACCTGACCGAGACCTCGCTCGTCTCCGGTGACCTCATGCCCGCGCACATCGTCGACCTCAACGACCACCAGGTCGCTTCGTGGCCGTCGACGCCCGAGGGCGAGGCGCGCCAGGCCGACGACATCGAACGGCACTACCGGAGCCTGGTGGGGCACCCTTCCGTCGAGGCGATCACCTACTGGGGCATCACCGACGCCGGCGCCTGGCTCGGCGCCCCGATCGGACTCGTCCGCGCCGACGGCACCCCGAAGCCGTCCTACGACGCGCTCCGCCGCCTGGTCAAGGAGGAGTGGTGGCTCGGCCCGACGGTGCTGCGCACCGACGACCGCGGTCGGGTGCAGGTCCGCGGCTTCCGTGGCGACTACCGCGTCGACGTGCGTGGCACGTCCACCGCGTTCGCCGTCACCGACGTGCCCACGCAGGTGCAGATCGTCGCGTGACCACCTGACGGACTGGAGGCCCGGTGCGGCCCCGCCCCGCGCCTCCAGTCCGTCAGTGGCGGACCTGGCTGTGGGGGTGCTCATGGCTCTGATCGGGGTGGTGCGCTTTGCTGGGCGAGACCAGCGGATCGTCCGCGGCACCGTGAGGGGTGGACTTGATGCGCTTGAGCAGACCGCACGGACGGCTCCTGCTCGTGCAGCGCTCGCTCCTCGCGACCGCCGTGCTGGCGTCGGGGCTCGCACTGGTGACCGGGTGCAGTTCGCCCCGCCTGCCGCCGTCGTCCGCAACCTCTGTCGAGGTGGCGAAGGTGTACCTGGCTGCGGCGAAGGCGCAGCGGTGTGACGTGACGAAGGCGTTGACGCTCGACAGCACGTGGGCGTGGTGCCGGAACCCGACGCTGCGGAAGTACACCGTCGCGGACAAGGCGGAATCGGTGCCGTTCAACCCTGGCCACAAGACGGAGTCCTGCGTGGACACGACGGTGACGAGTCGAGCGTCGGAGGAATCGGAGCCGATGAACGGGACCCGCACGTGGAGCTTCTGCTTCACGAAGACGGCGTCCGGATGGCGCCTCACGGACCAGGGACAGGGCTAGGGCGGCGCGCGCCCCTCCTGAGGCGGCCGGAAGGGCCAGGCGTCCGCGCTGAACCACACCCGTGCCCCCGCGTTCGCCGTCACCGACGTGCCCACGCAGGTGCAGATCGTCGCGTGACCAGCTGACGGACTGGAGGCCCGGTGCGGCCCCGCCCCGCGCCTCCAGTCCGTCACCTGGTCGCGCGTCCTGCGGCCACCACACCCCAGAAGGCTCCGCCGACGAGGATCGCGGCGCACGCGACGAACGCGGGGATGTCGTCGGCGCGTCCGAGTGCGATGTAGACCAGGCTCACTGCCACGGTCGCGCCGCCGGCGATGCTCGTCGGGACGATCGCTGCTCGGTGGCCGATGATCCAGCTCTCGTCGCTGCGCATGGTCGCCCGGGTACGGATGCCGACGAGCCCGTTCCTGCCGATGGTGCCCCGCGCCGGCAGGACGACGAAGACGATGGTCAGGACGGCGGCTGCCATCTCGATCGCGATCACGTGATCTCCTTCTGGGTCGGTCATCACGCTCGCGTGTGGCTGAGATCGGAGCGCGTCAGACCAAACCTGCCGGTATCCGGTGAAATACGCAAGGGCAGCAGGGCCCGTCACCGCCGCACGTACCGGTGCTCCGGCCGCCCCGCAGCCCCGTACCGCAACTGCATCGCCACGGTCCCGTCCGCCGTCAGCTGCGCCAGGTACCGCTGCGCCGTCGCCCGCGAGACCCCGATCGCCGCAGCCACCTCGGCGGCAGATCGTTCCTCACCGGCGACGAGCTGCTCGAGCACCAGGGCCGCGGTGGCCGCCCGGGACGGTGACGCCCCACCGCTGTCGCCGGCGTGCAGGATCCGGAACGCCCGCTCGACGGCCTCTTGATCGAGGGTCGACCGCTCGTCGAGCACGTTCCGCGACCGCGCGTACGCCTGCAGCCGTTCGGCCAGCACCCCGGCTGCGAAGGGCTTGATCAGGTAGGCGAGTGCCCCGCTCCGCATCGCCCGCCGCACGGTGCCCGAGTCCGAAGCAGCGCTCAGCACGAAGGCATCGGTGTCGATCGACCGCAGCAGCTCGAGCCCGCTGCCGTCGGGAAGGTACACGTCGACGAGCACCAGGTCCACGGTCCCGCTCGACAGCGCGGAGCGCGCGGCCGCGAGGGTCCCGACGGGTTCGAGCGCCCGGAACCCCGGCACGTCGTCGACCTGCCGCCGGTGCAGGTCGGCGACGTGGAAGTCGTCGTCGACCACCAGCACGGTGAAGACGGAACTCACGACACCACTCCTTCCAGTCGGGCGCAGAAGACCGCGCCGTGGTCGTCACCGCCGGGGGAGGCGAGCCACACGTCGCCACCGTGCCGCCGGGCGATCTCCCGCGACAACGGCAGCCCGATCCCGAGCCCGTGCACCTGCGAGACGTCCTCCGACGCAGGAGCAGCCGCCGGACCGCGCACGAACAGCGAGTCCGCGGCATCGTCCGGCACCCCCGGCCCGGAGTCCATCACCGACAGGTGCAGGGTCGCGCCGTCGTCGAGCACCTCGACCTCGACCCACGGGGATCCGCCGTCCCTCGACTGCTCGTCCCCGATGAGGGCCGCCGAGACCGCGTTGTCGACCAGGTTGCCGAGCACGGTCGTCACGTCGCCCGGGTCGGTGATCGTCCCCTGCACGAGCGTCTCCGCCCCGACCCGCAGGAGCACCCCACGCTCGGAGGCCTCGACGCCCTTCGCCCCGAGGAACGCCTGCAGGTACGGCTCGGTCAACCGGTCGGCGTGCTGCACCGGGTAGCGCAGCGGCCCCCGCTCCTGCACGTCCGCCAGGTACGCGCGCGCCCGGGTGGTCTCGCCGATGTCGAGCAGCCCCGAGATCGCGTGCAGCCGGTTCGCGAACTCGTGGCGCTGCGCGCGGAGCGCCGTGCTCATCGCCCCGACGGCATCGAGTCGCCGGGTCAGGGCCTCGACGTCGGTGCGGTCGCGCAGGACGGCGACCCGGCCCAGGTCGCGTCCGTCGCGGAACACCGTGCGGACGTCGACGAGCAGCACCCGGTGCCCGGCGACGATCGTGGCGCTCGCCGGAGCCGCGGTGGTCACGTCCAGCATCGACCCGAGCGGCGCGGGCAGGTCGAGGGAGGACACCGGACGGCCGACCGGATCGGCCATCCCGAGCAGTCGGACGGCTTCGGGGTTGCAGACGGTGACGACCCCCGACGGGCCGATCGCGATGACGCCCTCACCGACGCCGCCGAGCACGGCCTGCTGGTTCTGCACGAGCGTCACGAGCTCCTCCGGCTGCAGCCCGAGCGTCAGCCGCACCAGCCTGCGTCGGATCAGCACCGAAGCGATCACCGCGAGCAGGACCGCCGCCAGCCCGGCACCGATCACCGGCATGCTGTCCTCGACCAGGGTGTCGTAGACGCGTGCCCGGTTGAACCCGACGCTCACCTCGCCGACGACGACGGACTGCCGGGAGGCGCGGCTCGTCTCCGCCCCGCCGGCTGCGGGCGCGGAGACGGGCACCTTCGCCCGCGCCGACTCACCGAGCGTGCCGCGTGCCCAGGACACGGTCTCCCGGCCGGCGAGTGCGGCGTCGGGGGAGGTGCTCACCATCTCGCCGATCCGGTCGGTGTCGGGGTGGGCCAGCCGGATGCCCCGGTCGTCGGTGACCACGACGAAGAGCGCCCCGGTGCGACGCTGGGCCGCGAGTGCCGCACGCTGCACGGGCCCGTCGGCCAGGGCCGCGGGGTCGAGGTCGGTGCCGTCGACGCTGAGCCGGGCGACCGCGGCCCGGACGTCGGACTGCGCGGCGACGCTCTGTGCGATCGCGAGTGCGGTCCCCTCGGCAGCGCGCTCGAGCCGGGTGACCTCGATCCGGACGAACACGGCACTGGTCAGGGCGACGACGGCGACCACCACGGCGAGCTGCAGCACGAGCACCTCGGTGGCGAAGCGGAGCCTGGGGCGCCGTGAACGGTCGTCGGTCACGACCCCAGCGTACGGAGGGCGAGTCGACCTGCCTGCGCACAATGCGCAGAAAGCGGTCAACGCGCGATGGTGCGCCAATGTGCAGAAGCGCGCCGCGCCTCCAGGTCGGGTCGTAGCGTGCCCGGACTGCCAGACACGGACGAAGGAGTCCTGATGCTCGTCATCCTCGGGTACGCGATGGTCCTGACCTTCATGGTCCTGATCATGACCAAGCGCATGTCGCCCATGCTCGCGCTGATCATCGTGCCGACCGTGTTCGGACTGTTCGCGGGGGCGGGTCTGGGACTCGGCGACATGGTGACCGAGGCGATCGGCACGCTGGCACCGACGGCCGCGCTCCTGATGTTCGCGATCATGTACTTCGGGCTGATGATCGACGTCGGCCTGTTCGACCCGCTCGTCCGGTTCATCCTGCGGGTGACCGGCAACGACCCGGCGAAGATCGTGCTCGGCACGGCTCTGCTGGCCGGTGCGGTGTCGCTCGACGGGGACGGCTCGACGACGTTCATCGTGGTCACGGCGGCGATGCTGCCGATCTACCTGAAGCTCGGCATGAGCCCGGTCGTGATGACGTGCGTGGCGGGTCTGACGAACGGGACGCTCAACATCGTGCCGTGGGGCGGTCCCACCGCCCGAGCCGCCGCCGCGCTGAAGATCGACCCGACGGACATCTTCGTGCCCCTCGTGCCGTCGCTCGTGGTCGGGCTGCTGCTGTGCTTCACGTTCGCGTGGACGATGGGCCTGCGGGAGCGGAAGCGCCTCGGGCTGATCGAGTTCACCGAGGCTTCGCGGGGTGCGCGTGTGCCCGAACGGGCGAACGCTCGGGCCGGTTCACGGGTGCTCGCGGCGGTGGGCGGGACCGGCGGCGGGATGTTCACGAGCCCCACGGTCGCGCTCGGACTGCGCGGCGGGAAGGCCGACGGTCGTCGTGCGGACGGCGATGGCGTGGACGGCGCGGGTTCGGGGGACGAGGGCGGCACGGGGACCGGCACCATGGCCGAGACGATGCTCGACCCGAACCGCCCGACCCTGCGGCCGAAGCGGATCTGGTTCAACCTGGCGCTGACCGTCGCGGTGATGGTGGCGCTCGTGCTGGGCCTGCTGCCGCTGCACTTCGTGTTCATGATCGGCACGGCGATCGCCCTGCTCGTGAACTTCCCGCAGCTCAAGCAGCAGACCGCGCAGATCGTGGCGCACGCCCCGAGCATCGTCGGTGTCGTGTCGATGGTGTTCGCCGCCGGGGTGCTGATCGGGGTGCTCGACGGTACGGGGATGGTCGCGGCGATGGCCGACTGGCTCGTCGCGGTGATCCCGGACTCGATGGGCCCGTACCTGGCGGGCATCACCGGTGTGCTGAGCATGCCGCTGACGTTCTTCATGAGCAACGACGCGTTCTACTTCGGGATCCTGCCGGTGCTGTCCGAGAGCGCTTCGGCGTACGGGATCACACCGGCCGAGATGGCGCGGGCCTCGGTCGTCGGGCAGCCGGTGCACATGCAGAGCCCGCTGGTCCCCGCGATCCTGCTGCTGGTGTCGCTGGCCAACGTGAACCTCGGTGACCACCACCGGAAGGTGCTGTGGCGGGCCGCCGTGGTCGCGATGGCGATGCTCGTGGTGGCGATCGTGGTGCGGGTCATCCCGTTCGGATGAACCGACCGCCGGTGCCGACTCGGCGCGCGCCCGACCGGTGCGCGCCGGACCGGACGGTGCCGGCTCAGGCGGCGTCGAGCTCCCGCGTCAGGGCCGCGACGAAGTCGTCGATGTCCTGCTCCGAGGTGTCGTACGCGCACATCCACCGCACCTCGTTGCGGCTGGCGTCCCAGTCGTAGAACCGGAAGTGCTTCCGCAGTCGGTCGGCGACCCCGGCGGGCAGGGTCGCGAAGACGCCGTTCGCCTGGGTCTGCTGGCTGAAGCCGACGCCCCGGATGCTGCCGTCGGCGATACCGGCCTCCAGTGCACCGCGCAGTCGGGCGGCCATGGCGTTGGCGTGCCCGGCGGAGCGCAGGTACAGGTCGTCGCTGAGCAGGGCGATGAGCTGCGCGGAGACGAACCGCATCTTCGACGAGAGCTGCATGTTCATCTTGCGCAGGTAGTGCAGCCCCTCGGACGCCGAGGGGTTCAGCACGACGATCGCCTCGCCGTAGAGCATGCCGTTCTTCGTCCCGCCGAAGCTCAGCGCGTCGACACCGGCGTCGGTGGTGAAGTCGCGCAGGGGCACCCCGAGGGACGCCGCGGCGTTGGAGATGCGGGCGCCGTCCATGTGCAGCTTCATGCCGAGGGAGTGGACGTGGTCGGCGATCGTCCTGACCTCGTCCACCGTGTACGCGGTGCCGAGCTCGGTGGTCTGCGTGATCGACACGACGAGCGGCTGTGCGCGGTGCTCGTCGCCCCAGCCCCAGGCCTCGCGGTCGATGAGCTCGGGCGTCAGCTTGCCGTCGGGTGCCTCGACCGGCAGGAGCTTGATGCCGGCGACGCGCTCGGGCGCACCGGCTTCGTCGGTGTGGATGTGCGCGGTCGCGGTGCACACGACCGCTCCCCACCGCGGCAGCATCGACTGCAGCCCGACGACGTTCGCGCCGGTGCCGTTGAACACCGGGAACGCCTCGGCCTGCGACCCGAAGTGCTCGCGGATCACCTCGTTGAGACGTGCGGTGTAGACGTCCTCGCCGTAGGCGATCTGGTGGCCGTCGTTGGCCGCTGCGATGGCGGCGAGGATCTCGGGGTGGACGCCGGCGTAGTTGTCCGAGGCGAAGCCCCGCAGGTCCAGGTCGTGCAGTCGGAGGGTCACGCGTTCATCCTAGGTTCGAGGGATCAGCCGCCGTGAGCGGGATGCGGGCACCGTTGACCTCGGCCGGTGCGGTGTCCCAGAGCCGGACGACCTCGGCGCCGAGCCGCTCCTCGAGGCCGGACAGTGCACCGACGACGAACACGGCGGCCGCGGCGGTCTCGGGTGCCTCCTTCCGGAACCCCTGCGCGACGGCCCGGACCCACGCGTCGGACGCGGCCTTCGCCGCCGCGTAGTTCGCGGCGCCGGCGGTGGGGGAGTCGACCGCGGTGGACGACACGAACGCGAGCCGTCCGGCAGGGGACGCCACCAGGTCGTCGTGGAAGACCCGGGTCGTGTTCCGCAGGGTCCGGAAGGCGCGGTCGAAGAAGTCCCAGTCCGCGTCGGACTGGCCGACGATGCTGCCACCGCCGCGCCATCCGCCGACCAGGTGGACCAGTCCGTCGACGCGGCCGGCGTCCGCGTGGACGTCGTCGGCCAACGCGGTGACCGCACCGAGGTCCGACAGGTCGCACGTCCGCGTCGTGACGCCCGGGACGGACGCGCGCAGGGCCTCCAGGGCGTCGGGTCTGGTGCCGACCGCGACGACGGCCGCACCGGCGGCGGTGAGCGCTCGCGCGACGGCTGCGCCGCTGGCACTGGTCGCACCGGCGATCAGCACCAGGCGCCCGGCCACCGAGCCGTCGGTCACGCGGCGGCCTCGCTGACGAGCTCGGCGTCCGTGGTGCCGGTGATGCCGGCCGTGGACGCGATGACGGTCGCCATCTTCTTGTCGAGGGCCTCGTAGAACATCGACAGCGGGAACTCGTCGTCGAGCACCGCGTCGGTGTAGCCGCGCGGCGGTCCGGCGAGCGTCTCGTCGGGCAGGCCACGCGCCCACTTCGACGCCGGGTGCGGCGTGAGCGTGCGGGTCAGCATCTCGTACGCGGCGAGCCAGTGCGCCGACTTCGGCCGGTCGATCGAGCGCCGGTAGAGCTCGTTGATCTCGTCGCTCAGGGCGATGATCACGTCCGGCACCTCGGGCCAGTCGATCGTCAGCTGCGTGTCCGTCCAGTGCAGGACGCCGTGCTGGTGCATCCAGGCGAACAGCAGCTGGCCGCCCAGTCCGTCGTAGTTGCGGATGCGGCTGCCGGTGATCGCGAAGCGGAAGATGCGATCGAAGACGACCGCGTACTGCACCAGGCGCGCGTGGTCACGGATGGCGCGCTGCGCGTCCTGGAGGCCCGTGTCGGGTCCGGCGGACAGCTCGCGTTCCAGACGCACGGATTCGCGGAACGCGGTCAGGTCGCAGCGGAGCTCCTCGAGCGAGTAGAGGAAGAACGGCATCCGCTGCTTGATCATGAACGGGTCGAAGGGCAGGTCCCCGCGCATGTGCGAGCGGTCGTGGATGATGTCCCACATCACGAAGACCCGCTCGGTCAGCTGCTGGTCGTCGAGCATCGCAGCGGCCTCGGCCGGCAGCTCGAGCTTGGTGACGTCGGCGGCGGCACGGACGACCCGGCGGTAGCGGGCGGCCTCGCGGTCCTGGAAGATCGCGCCCCACGTGAAGGCGGGGATCGAGCGCATCGCGACGGTCTCGGGGAACAGCACCGCCGAGTTCGTGTCGTAGCCCGGGGTGAAGTCGACGAACCGCAGTGCGACGAACAACGCGTTGCCGTGGTCGCCGGCCTCGAGCTCGGCGATGAACTCCGGCCAGATGACCTCGACCAGGACCGCCTCGACGAAGCGCGAGGTGCTGCCGTTCTGGGTGACCATCGGGAACACGACCAGGTGGCCGAGCCCGTCGACGCGGTGCTGCTGCGGCTGGAACGCGGTGAGGGAGTCGAGGAAGTCGGGGACCCCGAAGCCCTGCTCCTGCCAGCGTGCGAAGTCGAGCTGCAGCACCTGCAGGAACGCGGCGTCGTGCGGGAAGTGCGGTGCCAGCTCGGCGACGGCCGGCACGATCACCGCGACGTGACCGGCGGCAGCGGCGTGGTCGGACGGTTCGGGGACGGAGCCGTCCCGCGTCTGCAGGGCCTGCAGGGCGACGACTGCACGCTTGAGCCGGAGCCAGGCGGGGTGGGCGGCGATCTCGCGCACGGACAGGTGGTCCTCGACGACCTCGGGCTCTCCGACGATGGCGTCCTGCGAGATCTTCTGGGCGAACTGGGACATGTCGAACCTCCCGTCATCGGGGTCGGCCGCGGATCTGCGGACGAGTGGTGCGCGTTACCGGATCGTCTCGAGCCTAGGGAAGTTCGGGGGACGCAAAGTTGCCCATCTGCGGTGGAATCGTGCGTCGTCACGATGCTCGCGCGGGCATCCACGCGAGCCGCGCACGGAACCGTCGCTCCGCGTGGCTGGGATCTCCGGAAGGGACCGGGAAGTGCCGTCGACTGGCCTCGGGGCAGGGCTGCTGCGCGCGCTGGTCCGCATCGATGGCTCTGCGGGCCACGTGATCGGTACGGTGGTCGCCATGGCCCGATTCACGCCCCCCGCCGCTGACGCGATGCGCGCCCGGCTCCTGCTCGCCGCGCGGGACGAGTTCGCCGCGGTCGGACTGGCCGCCGGCAGGGTCGAACGGATCGGTGCCGCAGCGTCGAGCAACAAGGCGCAGGTCTTCCACTACTTCGGCAGCAAGGAGGGGCTGTTCGACGCCCTCGTCGCGGACACCGTGACCGAGACGTTCGCCGAGGCTCCACTCGACACCGCCGACCTCGCCGCCTGGGCCGGCCGGGTGCACGACTCGTACGTCCGTCGCCCCTGGGCCCAGCGGCTCGCGACCTGGCACCGGCTGGAGCGTGCCGACGTCCCGCTCGAGTCCGTCGCGACGAGCTACGCCGACGCGGTGGCCGAGGTCGAGCACGCGCAGCGCGCCGGGGTCCTGCCGCGGGCGTTCCGTCCGGCGGTGCTCCTCGGGCTCGTCCTGCACACCGCTGCGTTCTGGAGCGCGACCGCTCCGGAGTACGAGCCGCTGGTGCAGGCCGTGACGCCGCCGCGGCGTCGCCAGGTCGTGGTCGACGCGGTCACGGCCCTGGTCGGCGGGAAGTCCTGACCGAGCGATCCGCGGGCGCCAGCGTGAGCGCGCTCGGACTGCGCGTGCGGGGCGGAGCCGCACCGGGCCTCCTGGCCGTCCCTCAGTCGGCTGCGCCGGCGGCGACCCGCAGCGTCCGCTCCGCGTCGTCGAGGTAGTCGGCGAGCAGCGCCGAGGCGGCGTCCTGGTCGCCACCGCGCAACGCGGACACGATCGCGTCGTTGCGTTCGACGAAGTCGGCGTGGAACGAGGCCGGGTCCGCGGTGGTCAGGAAGGCGAGCCGCATCTCGGCGAGCAGGCCGTCCATCAGGGCGTGGATCCGCTCGCTCGGCACCGCGCGCACGAGCTCGGCGTGGAAGCGGATGTCGGCCGTGCCGACCGCGCCCCAGTCGCCCGCGGACGCGGCTGCCCGGGCGTCGCTGACCGCTGCGGCGGCCTCGGCGAGTGCCGGTGCGTCGGGGGTGCAGGCACGGACGGCTGCCTCTTCGAGCACCCGCCGAGCCGCGTAGAGATCGGTGACGTCGGCGGCGGAGAGGCGTCGGACGAACACCCCGCGGTTGAACACGTGCTCGACCAGACGGTCGCGGGCGAGCAGCCGGAAGGCCTCGCGCAGGGTGTTCCGCGAGACCCCGAGCTGGTCGCTCAACCGCTCCTCGGACAGCTGCGCCCCGGGGGAGAACCCACCCGACGCGATCATGGTGCGCAACCGCGTGGCCGTGGAGTCAGCGCCGCCGACGGTTCGGGTCATGGCACCGATCCTGGCACGGGTGGCGTTTGTGAAGGGCGTGTTACAGAGCAGAACCGGCTCTTGCGATTGTTGAACAATGCGGTCCAGACTGTCCCGCATGTTCGTCCTCATCGGCGTCGCCGTCGTCATCGTCGGCTTCGCGTTGCGCATCAACGCGCTCCTCGTCGTCACGGTCGCGGGCATCGTGACCGCGGCCATCGGCGGGATCGGTCCCGTCGGCATCCTCGACGCGTTCGGCAACGGGTTCGCCTCGAGCCGGTCCGTCACGACCTTCGCGCTCGTCCTGCCCGTCATCGGTCTGATCGAGCGCTACGGCCTGCAGGACCAGGCGAAGCGCCTGATCGCGAAGCTCGACAAGCTCACGACCGGTCGTCTGCTCGCCGGATACCTGGTGATCCGGCAGGTCACCGCGGCGGTCGGCCTGACCAGCATCGGTGGGCCGGCGCAGACGGTGCGCCCGCTGGTCTACCCGATGGCCGAGGGCGCGGCGATCAAGAAGTACGGGCGGATCGACGACCGCATGCGCGAGAAGATCAAGGGCTACTCGGCGTCGTCCGACACCGTCGGTGTGTTCTTCGGCGAGGACGTCTTCGTCGCGGTCGGCTCGATCCTGCTCATCACGACGTTCGTCGACTCGACCTACGGGCTGTCGCTCGAACCGATCGACCTGGCCCTGTGGGCGATCCCGACGGGCATCGCGGCGCTCATCGTGCACGGCGGACGCCTGCTGCTGTTCGACCGCCGACTCGACAAGATGGCGGCGGACGCCCGTGCCGACGCCCCGACCCTGGGGGCAGCAGCGTGATCACCAGCGAATGGCTCTACTGGCTCATCGGCGCGTTCTTCATCGCCGTCGCCGTCCTGATCGTCACCGACACCGCGCACGCGAAGCGCCTGGGCAACGCGGCCTTCTGGGGCATCCTCGGGCTGTCGTTCTTCTACGGCACCTTCGTCGCCGCCGGCACGGTGCCGGCCTGGACACTCGGGATCGCCGTCCTCGTGATGGTCGCGCTCGCCGGGCTCGGCTTCACCGGCACGACGAGCCGTACCCGGGTCGCGAGCATCCCCGGCGCCGGCACGGGTGCCGAGACCGGCCCCGCCGAACCCACCGGCGTGACGCAGAAGATCACGGACGCCGGCAGCGGCAGCACGAGTGTGCTCGCCACCACCAGCCCGGACGAGCGCGCCGCCTTCGCGACGAAGTACGGCAACCGGCTCTTCATCCCGGCCCTCGTGGTGCCGGTGGTCGCCGTGCTGGTCGCGACACTCGGCCCGCTCGTCTCGTTCGGCGGCGAACCGCTCCTCGCCGAGGGCAGTGCGACCCTGACCGGTCTGGGCATCGGTTCGGTGCTCGCCGTCGTCGTGGCCGTGTTCGTCCTGCGCCCGCCGAAGATCGCCACCCCGATCCGCGAGGGCGGTCGCCTGCTGCAGGCGATCGGCTGGGCGGCGCTGCTGCCGCAGATGCTCTCGACGCTCGGCATCGTCTTCACCCAGGCGGGCGTCGGTGACGCCGTCGGCACCATCATCAAGTCGGTCCTGCCCGACGGCTCGCTGCTCGCCGCCGTGGTCATCTACTGCCTCGGCATGGCCCTGTTCACGATCATCATGGGCAACGCGTTCGCCGCGTTCCCGATCATGACGGCCGCGATCGGCTGGCCCGTCCTGGTGCAGGGCTTCGACGGCAACCCCGCCGCGATCTTCGCGATCGGCATGCTCGCCGGCTTCTGCGGCACGCTCGTCACCCCGATGGCCGCGAACTTCAACCTGGTGCCGGCTGCCCTGCTCGAGATGCGGGACAAGTACGGCCCGATCAAGGCGCAGATCCCCACCGCCGCCATCCTGCTCGTCGTCAACATGGGAGTCATGTACCTTGTCGCATTCTGATGCCGCCCCGACCGACCTGACCCGGGCCGCCTGGGCCGACCGCTTCGCGGCCGTCGCCGCGGACAACACGACCCGCGAGTACCCGTACGCCGCGCACCACGCGACGTCCGGACCGGACGACCGGGCCCTGCCCGTCGAGCTCCACCCCGCCTTCGCCACGTCGTACGACTGGCACTCGTCGGTGCACATGCACTGGCTCGCGGCGCGCCTGGTCGCGCACGGCCTGCCCACCGACCTGGAGGCCCGGCTCACCTCGATCCTGCAGGCGCACCTCACGACGGATCACCTCGCGACCGAGGCGGCCTACCTGCGCGAGACGCCGCACTACGAGCGCCCCTACGGCTGGGCTTGGCTCGCCCGGCTCGCCGCCGAGGTGTCGGCATCCGAGGCGCCCGCTGTCCGGGCACTGGCACCGGGGTTCGCACCCGTCGTCGACGTCCTCGAAGACCTGGTCGTCCGGTGGATCGACGGCGCCGCGCACCCCGTCCGGCACGGCGTGCACTCGAACTCGGCGTTCGGGCTGCTGCTCGTGCTCGAGGCCGCCCGGTCGCTCGACCGTCCGGCCCTGGCGGCAGCGGTCGAGGGGGCTGCGAAGGACTGGTTCGGCGCGGACGCCGGGTGGCCGTTCGCCTGGGAGCGGAGCGGGCACGACTTCCTGTCCGCGGGCCTCGCCGAAGCCGACCTGATGCGGGCGGTGCTGCCCGCCGCTGAGTTCGCCACGTGGGCCCGCGGCTTCTTCGCCGCGGTGCAGCCGGGCGACGCGATCCTGCGGTCGACGGTGGTCCGTGACGAGAACGACCCGCAGCAGGTGCACCTGTTCGGGCTCGACCTGTCGCGGGCGGGATCGGCCCGGCGCATCGCAGACGCACTCCGCGCCGGCGGTCCGGACGACTCCGGCACCGGCATCGCCGACCTGCTCGACGATGCGGCCGACCGGCTGCTGGCCTCGGGTCTCGCCGCGAGCGTGGGCGAGGAGTACTACTCCACCCACTGGCTGGCGAGCTTCGCCTGGGACGCCATGGAGGCCCGGGAGCACGCCGCTCGCTGACCGTCTTCGGGAGCGCTGATCGTCTGCGGACACGTCGAGGATCCGGAGGTAGCTTCGGGGCCATGAGCGATCCGAAGGACGACGAGACCCTCGACGACTTCCGCGAGGCGCAGGAGACCGACTACGAGCCGGAGCCGACCGTGCTCGACCCCGACGACCTGCCGGTGGTCGACGACGCGGACGACGAACTGCTCCCCGACGACGACCGACCGGTGCCGCTCGACACCGACGACGAATCGATCTGAGCGATCGCGCCGTCGTCGTGCCGCGGCACCGGCGCTGACGCCGGCGTCAGCTTCGGCGTCGGCGTGCGCTCAGTCGAGGGGGAGAGTCCGCGCGAAGGTGCGGGTGACCGGAGTCGCGGCGAGGAACGGCGCCATCGCCGGAGCACCCTCCGGCGTCGCACGCCAGGCCACGTAGGTGTCGTGGTCCTCGGCGGTCGTCCACGACTCGACGACGACCATGCGCGCCGGGTCCTCGTCGTCGACCAGGACCTCGAGCGACTCCAGGCCGTGGAACGACGCAGTCTGTTCGAGCGTCTCGCGGATCGCACCCTGGAGTGCGTCTTCGGGGGCGTCGCTCTGGAACTGGACCTCGAGCAGGACGGTCATCGACATGGGGAACCTTTCGTCAGCGGTGTCCAAGCCAACCCCTGACCCCCTGCGCTTGTTCCGGGTCGGTCAGTCGACGATGCGGAACCGGAGCGGATCGCCCGGACGGAGCTGCGCAGCGAGGTCGATCGACGACGGTGTCAGGACCGCGACGACCGGGTAACCGCCGGTCACCGGGTGGTCGGCGAGGAACAGCACGGGGAAGCCCTCGGGTGGTACCTGCAGTGACCCGGTCTCGACACCCTCGCTCGGCAGTTCGCGTGCCACGGAGCGGGCGAGCGGCGTCTCGGCCGTGGTGCGGACCCCCACGCGGTCGCTGTCCGCACTGACGGAGAAGTCCTGGCCGGTCAGGGTCGACCGCCACTCCGGGGTGAACCAGTCGTCGCGCGGTCCGGGCACCACGTCGAGCACGACCGGCTCGTCCGGCCACCGCGGCTCGGGCTGCGGCACCGCGTCGACGATCGGCCACGACACCCGGGCGTCACCGACGGGCAGGACGTCACCGGTGGACAGCGGCGGCGGACCGAGGCGTGCGAGGGAGTCCCACGAGCGGCTGCCGAGCACCGGGTCGACCGCGAAGCCCCCGAGGACCGCGACGTAGGTGCGGAGGCCCACGGTCGCGGTGCCGATCCGGAGCGTGTCGCCCGGGGCCAGCAGCAGCACCTCGTGCGAGGCGGCACCGCGGACCGATCCGTCCGCCCGCTCGACCTCGACGGGGCAGGCCGCGCCGGTGGTGGCCGCGACCACGTACGCGTCGGCGCGGAGCGTGACGGCGCCGAGCAGGGCCTCCAGGACGGCCGCGTCGGGACGGTTGCCGACCAGCCGGTTGGCGAGTGCCGCGGAGCCACGGTCGGCGGCTCCGGCCGCGCCGAGGCCCATGTCGCTGAAGCCCGGGCGCCCGAGGTCCTGCGTGGTCGCGCCGTAGCCGACCTGCACGACGGTCAGCGCGGTCATGCCGCACCCGCCACGACGAAGCGGACGAGCGTGCCGGCGGGCGCGAGCGCCGGGGGCGTGCGCTCGAGGGACCACATCGGCACCTCGGTGCGGCCGATGAGCTGCCAGCCGCCGGGCGATGTTCGCGGGTAGACGGCGCTGAACTCGCCGGCCAACGCCACGGCCCCGCTCGGGACGGACGTCCGGGCGGTGCTGCGCCGGGGCAGGTCGAGCGGGCGATCGCTGCCGGTGAGGTAGCTGAAGCCGGGGGCGAAGCCGCAGAACGCGCTCGTCCAGAGCTGCCCGGTGTGCCACGCCACGAGCTCGTCGCGCCGCATGCCGGTCAGTTCGGTGACGGTGTCCAGGTCCTCGCCGTCGTAGGTGACGGGGATGACGAGTGGCTCGGTGTCGTGCGCTTCGAGCGCAGCACTGACCGGGACGACCTGCGTGAGTTCCGTGCGGAGCCGCCCGGCGTCCGTCGCGGTCGGGTCGAACCGGAGCAGCAGTGTCCGGGCGCCGGAGACGACCTCGGTCAGCCCCGGCAGGGTGGCCTGTGCGAGTCCGGCGCGGAAGGCGACGACGTCGGCGAGGGACCCGAACGTGGCGAGGAGTGCGGTGCCGCCCGCGGAGCGGACCTCCGGACCAGTCACGGTGCGAAGGGCGCGATCGTCACGCCGTGCTCGGTCAGCAGCGCTCGGATGGCGCGGGCCATCGCGACCGCGTCGGGGGAGTCGCCGTGCACGCAGACCGATTCGGCACGCACGGCGATCTCGGACCCGTCGACGGCGGTCGCGACGCCGTCGGTGACCATGTGGAGCACCCGGGCTGCGACCTCGTCCGGGTCGTGCAGCACCGACCCCGGCTGCTTCCGTGACACCAGTGAGCCGTCGCGTTCGTAGGCGCGGTCGGCGAAGGACTCGCTCACCGCGCGGAGCCCGTGCCGCTCGGCCGCCAGCAGCAGCTCCGACCCGGGCAGCGCGAGCACGGCGAGCGACGGGTCGACGTCGGCCACGGCACGGACGACGGCCTCGGCCTGCACCGGGTCGGCGCAGGCCGTGTTGTACAGGGCGCCGTGCGGCTTGACGTAGGTCACGGCCGTGCCGGCGACGTGCGCGGTGGCGGCCATCGCGCCGAGCTGGTGCACGACGTCGGCGTACAGCTCGTCGGGCGTGACGTGCACGGGTCGGCGGCCGAAGCCGATCAGGTCGCGGTAGGCCACGTGTGCGCCGATCGCCACACCACGCTCGGCGGCGGCGCGGGCGGTGGCGAGCATGATCGTCGGGTCGCCGGCGTGGAACCCGCAGGCGACGTTCGCGCTCGAGACGACGTCGAGCATCGCGGCGTCGTCGCCCATGGCCCAGGCGCCGAAGCCCTCGCCCAGGTCGCTGTTCAGGTCGATCGTCGTCACGGTTGCTCCCTGTCGTCGCGGGTTGTTGAACAATCTACCGATCACCCCGGTCCCTGTCATCCGCTTCCCCCGGTCGGACGGCGGTTTCCGAGGTGCGCCACGTACTGTCCGAGTCCTCAGTACCACCGGCGGCAGTGCTGCCGGATCGATCTCTGCACTGGAGCAGCTCATGACCGACAGTGACAACACGCACGACGCCCCGAAGAACGACTCCGAGGGCACCGAGAAGCCGGGCGGCCTCGGCGACGACAACACCATCCCGAACAACCCCGACGGCCTGGCCGCGGGCCACACGGGTGACGACTCGCACTTCAACCCGGAAGAGGACGGCGAGCACTAGCGGCTCCTTTCCGGCCTGCGGGTCGATGCAGAACGACACCGTCGTTGTCCTCCGACAACGGCGGTGTCGTTCTGCGTCGGCAACGCACTCGTCCGCACGCATCCGCACGCACTCGTCCGCCCCGCCGAAACAAACAGCGCAAAACCTTCCGGCACGAGGTTTCCGGTGCTACAGTCCCGATCACCTAGCAGCACTAGGGATTCAGCGGGCACCGAAGCCCCCTGTGACTCAAGGAGGAGTCATGTCGACACCGACGTCGAAGGAAGAACCCACGCGGGGCATCGCCGGGACCGCGTCCCCAGCGGTCACCGCAGCCGCCGGCGCCACCGCCACGGACGCTGCGGCGTCCCGAGCGTTCTCGGTCGAGGGCATCACGCAGTCCGTCAGCACCGTCCGGGTGGGTCGGGGGTACCTCTGGGGCCTCAGCTTCGCCCAGTTCGGCCTGTTCGTCGCCCTGCTCACCCCGGTCTTCGTGAGCATGTCGATCAAGGCGACGGAGCTGAACCCGACGAGCCCCGAGACCGTCGTCGGCTCGGTCCTGCCGTTCGGAGCGCTCGGCGCCCTGTTCGCCAACCCCCTGTTCGGCGCGCTCTCCGACCGCACCCGCACGCGGTGGGGCCGTCGCCGCCCCTGGATGGTCGGCGGTGTCGTCGTCTTCGTCGGTTCCCTCGCCTGGCTCGCGTTCTCGCCCGACGTGCTGCAGCTCACCCTGGCCTGGGTGCTGGCGCAGGTCTCCGCCAACGCCGTCCTGTCCACGCTCACGGCGAGCTTCGCCGACAACGTGCCGGAGTTCCAGCGCGGCAAGGCCTCGAGCGTCATCGCCCTGGCACAGAACATCGCGATCCTGGCCGGGCTCTACCTGGCCGTGTACCTGGTCGGCAACCTGCCGGTCCTGTTCATCGCACCGGGCGTCCTGGCGATCGTCGCGGTCCTCGTGTACTCGTTCGTCGCCCGCGACGACCTGCCGACGACGCCCGTCAAGCCCTTCAGCTGGATCAACCTGATCAGCTCGTTCTGGACGAACCCGATCAAGCACCGCGACTTCGGGCTCGCCTGGTGGGGCCGCTTCCTCATCACCTTCGGCACGTTCATGTTCACGACGTACCGACTCCTCTACATGCAGGACCGCATCGGGCTCCCGCAGGGCGAAGCGGTCGGGGTCGTCGCGTTCGGCGTCCTGCTGTACACGATCGCCCTGCTCGTCAGTGCGGCCGTCTCCGGCTGGGTGTCCGACCGGATCCAGCGTCGCAAGGTCTTCGTCTGGGGTTCGACGGCCATGACCGCCGTCGGCCTGGTGATCCTGGCCCACGTCGACAGCGTCGGCGGGTTCTACTTCGCCGAGATCGTGCTCGGTTTCGCCTTCGGCATCTACGCCGCCATCGACACCGCCCTGGTCGTCGACGTGCTGCCCGACCCGGAGCGCCCCGGCAAGGACCTCGGCGTCATCAACATCGCGAACGCCCTGCCGCAGTCACTCGCCCCCGCCGTCGGTCTGTTCCTGCTCGGCATCGGTGGCGGCCAGAACTACACGCTCATGCTCTGGGGTGCCGGCGTCGCCGTCATCCTCGGCGCCCTGGTGATCCTGCCCATCAAGTCGGTCCGCTGACCGACGCGACCGCCTGGAGGCGCGACCCGCGTCCGCGACGCACGCCGCGCCTCCAGGCGGTCGCCTGCACCGCACGTGGCCGCTTCAGCGGGCGCCGTGCTGACGCAGTGCGACGACGACCTCGTCGAGGAAGTCGTCGACCTGCCCCTGGTCGTACCCCTCGCGGAACTTCGTCGGCTGGAACCGGACCGCTGCGACCTGCTCCGGTGTGAGCGGGTCGACCGAGCGTCGCTGCTCGTACCCGGTCAGGGTGGTCTGGATCCGGTCGAGGAACGCGTCGACCTCGCTCTGGTCGTACCCCTCGCGGAACTTCGTCGGCCGGAACCGCTTGTCCGTCACCTCTCGTGCGAGCATGTCCTCCCCCTTCTGCTGGCGCCTCTCGTGGCCCTGCCATGGTGTCACGGGCGGGTTGCCGCGGGTCAGAGCTGCGGTGAGCGCCTGCCGAACAGCGCGTCGAGGAGCCGCGAGAACCGCGACTCCGGCTCGTGGGGCGTCTCGACCGAACGGGTCGGTGAGCGGAAGGCCAGGTCGTGCAGCATGTTCCGCTTCGACCCGTCCCAGTTGGCGAACAGGTAGGTCCCGCCGATGAAGGACATGCTCCGGACCGGGGTGCGCTTCCACGAGTCGGCAGCCACGTAGTAGCCCGCGTGGCCGGCGCGGATGTGCTGGATCACGGTGTCCACGTCGATGACACCGGTCGGTGTCACGACGGCGGTGATGCCCGTGCGGTCGCGGGCGACGTACTCGATGAGGTGTTCGGTCACGATGGAACTCTTCGTCACGGTGGTGAGACGCCACGGCAGGGAGCGTGGCGAAGGGGATTCGGAACCGCCGTTGCTTCCGTTTCCAGAGTACGTCCGCCGCGGGCGTGCCGTCCCCGGATGTCCGCCGTTCGCAGATGGATGAGCGTTCAGCGGATGGGGGTCCGGTCGGCCCAGTCCATGATGCGTTCGATCGTGTCGTCGAAGTCCCGCGTGCCGGGGCGGTTGAGGAACGCGTGACGGCTGTCCGGCAGGACGTGCCGTTCGACCTCGGTGCCCGCGGCCTCGAGCTCGTCCGCGAAGCGCTCGCCCGAGGCGCGCATCACGTCCCGCTCGGCGTCGATCAGCAGGGTGCGGGGGAACCCGCCGAGGTCGTCGGACTCCGGGTAGACCGCAGTGGGGCGGCCGCCCGCGTAGGCCCGGTTGCTCAGGTCGAGCAGCAGCGGCGCGTGCGTGAGCAGCCGGTGCCCTCGGACGAGTCGCTGCAGTGCCCGGTCACGGGGGAGCCGGGCGTGGAAGAACCCGTAGGTCAGCACGAGGCCGGCCAGTGGCGGGGCGGTCGCGACCGCGGATGCCGCCAGGCACGCACCGGCGCTCGCCCCACCGAGCAGCAGGCCGGACGGTGCCTCGTGGTGCAGATTGCGGAGCACGGCGACGATCTCGTCCCGCGCGTGGGGTGCCCGTCGTCGCCCACGTGGTCCACCCCGGCCGAGCCACGGCAGCCCGGGCAGCGGTCCGAGGCGGTAGTCGACGGTCACGACCGGCAGCCCGCGCTCGGCGAGTGCGCGTGCGACGGCGTCGGACTCCGGCAGGCCGAGGTCGCCCCGGAAGAACCCGCCGCCGTGCACCCAGACCAGGGTCGGGGATCCCGTGGCGGCGCTCCGGTCCAGCGGTCGGTACCGCCGGACGGGGACCGGTCCGTGCGGTCCGTCGATCCGGTCGTCCGCGACCTCGATCGTGTCCTGGTGCATCCCCCGCATGGGAGCAGTGTCGCAGGACGCGGGCGGGAGTCAGGCTCGCGGCGCTTGAACAGGCGTACTTTCGGAGCGCCGGGGAGGGACACGGCCCGGTAACGATGCGGGCGGCCGCTCGGCGGGACAGGCAACGTGGAGGCATGCGCCTGACGAGAGCCGCCCTGCTCCTGACCACTGCGACCCTGGCCGCGCTGCTGACGGGGTGTTCCGGCGCGGACGGAGCGGACGGCGGTGCGGCGACCCCGACCGTGACCGAGACCGTCACCGCCCCGCCCTCCGACGCCGCGAGCACGCCGACCCCGACGCCGACGCCCACCCCCACCCCGACCTGCGGGCCGTCGAGCGGTGCCGCGGCTGCGGCCGATGGCATCGCGGCCCTGCCGCTGCCCGCCGGCCTCGAGGATGCGAAGTGGGACGCCGCGAACGCCGACCACTCCGGCTACGACGCCTGCGCGCCACTGTCCTGGTCCGTGGTCGCACCCGAGTTCGGCACAGCAGGATCCCCGTACGCGATCCTGCTGTTCCACGAAGGCCGGTACCTCGGCACGGCCACTGCCCAGCAGTACGCCTTCGAGCCGACCGTCGAACGACAGAGCGACTCGGCCGTCACGGTGACCTACCGGTTCGCCAAGGCCGGCGAGCCGAACGCAGCGCCCTCCGGCCGCACCACGGCCACCTTCACCTGGAACGACGAGACCGGCCGCGTCGTGATGACGGGGGACACCCCGCCCGCTCAGTGACGGTCGGCTGACGCCGAGGCCACGCCGAGCTCCCGCTGCAGGGTGCGGAGGACCCGCACGAGGGTGTCGAGCTTGTCCGGTCCGGCCTCGAACCCACGTCCGAGGGCAGACCGGGGCTGCACGACCACGTCGTCACCGTCGGTCGTGGTGATCCAGACGCCGAAGTCGGCACGCTGGCCGCGGGACTCCCTCGTCGCGACGGAGAACCGCCGGATGCGCGCCCACGGCAGGTCGAACACCGGCGCGTCCCGTGACGGTGCCCACGCGTGCAGGCCGAACTCGTCGACGGTCCAGACCTCGGGGCGGGGCTTCGGGAAGTCGTCGGAGGTGCGCAGGCCGGACGTCAGCACGGGCAGGTGGAACCGGGGTGCCCGCCCCGCTCCGATGCGCGCGAGCGTCCGGCGGTCGCCTCGCCCGGCGGACAGCGTCGACACGGCCAGCAGCACCCCGAACCCCGCGACCACGATCGGCCACAGCACGAACGACCCCTGCGTCCGGGCACTGTCGATGCCCCGCAGGAAGTCCGGGAACGCGAACTCGGCGACGAGCGCGGCGACCCCCACTGCCGTGGTGACGACCGCCGCGAGCAGCACCGGCCCCCGCTTCGGCATCTCCCCGTCGCGCAGCCGCTGCACCCACGGCTCGTCCGCCGGGGTCATCGCTCGGTCCGTGTCCGACCAGGACGCCCGGCGTCCGGCTGGGACCCGAGTTCCCGGCGCAGCGACCGGAGCACCTGCATCACGATGTGGATCTTCGTCGCGCTGGCACCGAAGGGCCGTCCGATCGCTGGCCGCGGCTGCACTGTGAAGCGCCCGACGTCCTCGGTGATGATCCAGATGCCGGTGTCCACCCGCTGCCCGCGGACCTCTGCCGAGGCGAGTTCGAGCGAGTGGACTGCACTCCACGCCAGGTCGAACACCGGAGTCTCCCGCTCCGGCGACCACGCGTGCAGCCCAGCGGCGTCGACCGTCCACATCTCGGGTCTCGGCTCGGGGAAGTCGTCGAGGGTGTACTCGCCCCTCCGCACGACCGGCAGGTGGAAGCGCGGCGTCGTACCGTGCCGACGGATGCTCGCGAGGATCCGTCGGTCACTCCGGCCGCGCATCCGCGAGAGGACGGCTGCGACGGGGCCGAGCACGAGCAGGATCACGGAGAACAGCGGCACGGCGAACGGACGGCGTGCCTCCGAGTGCAGGAGGGCGTCGAGGTGCGTGATCGAGAACACGACCCCGGTGCCACCGGCCACGGTCACGATCGCCAAGCCGAGCAAGAACGGCCCCCGCTTCGGCACCTCCCCGTCGCGCAGCCGTTGCACCCACCGTTCCCCCGAGTACTCCACCGTGCCATCCTGCCCGTCACGGCCACGGATCGTCCGCGAGCGCGACATGCTGTTCCCATGCAGTCCGTCCGTGCCGCCGCACCCGGTGTCGCCCTCGCCGTGGCGATCGGCATCGTCGCCACCCTCGTCGGCCGAGTCGTCCCGGTGGTCGGCGGTCCCGTCCCCGCCGTCCTGATCGGTGCCGTCGTGGGGTGGCTGGTCCGGCGTCGCACCGGTGGCACACTCGCCGCGCTGGCTCCCGGCGTGAAGTTCTCGTCCAGCCGGGTCCTGCAGTTCGCCGTGGTCCTGCTCGGCGCGCAGCTGTCCATCGGCGAGGTCCTGCGCATCGGCGGTGAGACCCTGCCGGTGATGCTCGCGACGCTCGTCGTCTGCCTGGTGGCCGCGTGGGGGATCGGCCGACTGCTCCGGGTCTCGGGCGCACTCCGCACCCTGATCGGCGTCGGGACCGGCATCTGCGGTGCGTCCGCGATCGCGGCCGTCACGCCCGTCATCGGTGCGGTCAGTGCGGACGTCGCCTACGCGATGTCGACGATCTTCCTCTGCAACATCGCGGCCGTCTTCGCCTTCCCGCTGCTCGGGCACGCCCTGGGCCTCAGCCAGCACGCCTTCGGCGTCTTCGCGGGCACCGCCGTGAACGACACGTCGTCCGTCGTCGCCACGGCGACCGTCTACGGCCGCCAGGCGACCGACACCGCGGTCGTCGTGAAGCTGGTGCGCACCCTGATGATCATCCCGATCGTCATCGGGCTGGCCGGACTGGAGGCCCGCCGCGCCTCCCGCGAACAGCTCACCCCCGCCTCGGGGCCGGGTCGCGGGTTCCGTGTGTTCCGGTTGGTGCCGTGGTTCCTGATCGGGTTCCTCGTGGTGGTGCTGCTCCGGACGGTCGGGGTCCTGCCCGCGTCCGTGGCGCCGGGGTTCGCGACGGTTGCCTCGTTCCTCATCACGGTGGCGCTCGCCGCGATCGGCTGCTCGACGGACTTCGCCGCGCTCCGCCGTGCCGGGTTCCGGCCGATGCTGCTCGGCATCGCGCTCTGGGTCCTGGTGGCGGGGACGAGCCTGGGCATGCAGGCGGCCTTCGGGCTCCTGTAGGGGTTGCCGGCACCGGACCTATCGTTTATCGTTACATCGAAATTCGATGGTATCGATGATCGACAGGGGAAGCAGCCATGACCACGCCCGTCTACGAACCGCCCCGCGGGCGGAACTCCTACCTGGCCTACGTCGTCTCGTGTGCGATCGGCATCGCGATCGTGGTGTGGCGGTACGTCGACCTGCTCGTCCACTCGATCGCCTCGGGCACCGTGGCCGTGCCGATCCGGATCCGCGAGACCAGTGCCGTCCCGCAGCCTCCGGGTGGTGCGACGGTGACGTCCGAACAGCTCGTGCTCCGGGCACCGATCGCCGACGTGCCGGGTGGTGCGATCGGGTACATCCGCGTCGGCGACGCGCTGGAGGTCCTGCTCGTCAGCGCCCTCATCGCCCTGGTGGCGGCGGTGGCCTGGAAGATCTCACGCGGCGGGCTCTTCGACCGCTCGACCACCCGGATCCTCGACTGGCTCGGCGGCGCGGTGCTGGCCGCCGGGTTCCTGCCGTCGTTCGTCCGCCGGATGGGGTGGAACTGGGTCGTGTCCGGGCTCGGATGGGACGGGTACCTGCCCACGCCGGTGGTCGACCACCAGTTCCTGCCCGTGTACCTCGGCCTGCTCGTCGTCGTCTGCTTCCGGTTCGCGCTCACCGCCTCGCAGCGGATGGTGCGGGACCAGGCCGGGCTGGTCTGATGCCCCCGGAACAGGAGGACGGCCACGCGGTCGTCTGTCACCTCGACGACCTGCTGGCCGAGCGGGGGATGACCCTGACCGAGCTCGCCGACCGCGTCGGCGTGACCGTCGTCAACCTCTCGGTGCTCAAGAACAACCGGGCCCGCGCGATCCGGTTCTCCACCCTCACCCGACTGTGCGAGGTGCTCGGCTGCCAACCGGGCGACGTCTTCTCGGTGCGCACGGACTGACGATCACCGCTCGTGCCTCACGTGATCCGGGAGTCGATCACCGCCCGGTCGCCGCGGTACCGCGAGAACCCGTACTCGACGGGTGTCCCGTCGGCCAGACACATCAGCCGTTCGATGTGGAAGATCGCCTGGCCGGGATCGATGTCGAGCAGGTCGGCCGTCCACTGGTCGGCGTTCACGGTGCTCAGGAGCAACCGTCGTGCCTCCGGCCGCGCACCGGCCTTCCTGACGAGCACGTCGGGCACGTACTCGGTCAGCGGTTCGGCGACCAGGTCGGGGAAGCGCTCGTGCGGGACCCAGCTCGTCCGGACCCGGCTCGGTTCGCCGTCGAACGAGATGAGGCTCTCGACGAAGAAGGCGCTGCTGCCGGTCATCTGCAGGTTGCGCCGGACCGTCTCCGGCGCGGTCACCTGCTGCACGCACAGGTGCACGATGCTGAGCCGGGGCGACTCGAACACGCTGCCGCCGGCCGTCTCGCCGTAGATCGTGACCTCGTCGGACGTCCGGGCCAGACTCACCGAGGCGACGGGCCGCACACCGAACGTGCCCGATCGCGGCGCACGGGTGAGCAGCCGCTGTTCCTTGAGCAAGGCGAGGGCAGCCCGCAGGACGTTCCGTGTCGTGCCGTACAGGTCGAGCAGCTCCCACTCGTACGGCAGCGGACCGGTGAACCGCCCCGCGACGATGTCGGCCCGGATCAGGTCGGACACCTGGCGGGCCGCGTCGGATCGTCGGTTGAACCCGATCCAGTGACCCGGCGTCGACGGTGTCGTCCCGACCCCCATGTCGGTCCAGGCCGCGGACGGGGCGAACCCCTCCGGCACGGTCCCGGTCACGAGGTCACCCCCACCGTCGACAGGTCGCCGGTCCAACCGGCCCACCGCAGGAACTCCCGGGCCAGCCGCACCGGGTAGTCGGGCGCCTGGATGTCGAGCGAGACGAACACGCGTCGGTAGAACGTCGGCCCGCCGAGCAGGTCCACGGCGATGCCGAGGTCGACGTCCGGTCGCAGGTCGCCCGCGTCCATCGCCCGCTGCAGCATCGCGTTCACCCGCAGCCGCCGGTCCAGGTGCCACTCGGCGACGGCCTCGGCGACCCGCGGCTCGTGCGACGCGGTCTCCACGATGAGCGGGAGCGCCCGACCGACCGGCGTCGCGACGAGGGCGTGCACCCATCCCCGGGTGAGCCCCAGGACGCCCTCGGCGATCGGGGCGTCCTGCACCGTCGGGATGTGCTCCTCCATCAGCCGGATCACGGTTTCGGTGAGCAGGACCTCCTTGCTCGACCACCGCCGGTAGATCGTCGCCGCACCCACGCCGGCCGCGTCGGCGACGGCCCGGATCGTGAACGCGCGGGGGTCGCCCTCGGCCAGGATCTCGACGCACGCGGTGTACACGGACTCGCCGACGGCAGCGCTCCGCGGCCGGCCCCGGACCGGCGCCTCGATGCGCGTCGTGGTGCTCATGCCGCGTCCCAGTGCTCGAGGACCTGGTCCATGGGCCAGACCTCGCCGATCTTGGCGGCGATGTCGAACAGGTTGGCCTCGTGCACGCTCGGCAACCGGTCGCCGACGGCTTCGCGCACGACGATCGGGACGAACCCGTGCTGCATGGCGTCCGTGGCCGTCGCGCGGATGCACCCGCTCGTCGACAGCCCCGCGATGAAGAGCGTGTCGACGCCGCGGGCGACGAGGTCGGCGGCCAACGACGTGCCGAAGAACGCGCTCGGGTACTGCTTGGGCACCAGGGTGTCGCCGTCGAGGGGTTCGAGCCCGTCGACGAACGCTCCGGTGGACGCGCCGGGCAGGTACGCGGCGAGTGCCGGCACCTTGCGGAAGAACACGCCGGCGTTGGACCCGTCGGCGGAGAGCGCCATCGTCGTGATCGCCACGTGCACCCCGGCGGCGCGGGCAGCGGTGGTGAGCTCCCGCATCCGCTCGACGGGTTCCTCGACGCCGGCGTAGAGCCCGCAGTCGGGGTCGACGTAGGCGCGGACCGGATCGACCACGACGAGCGCAGCGCGTCGTCCTGGGCGGAGCGTGCCGGTGAAGCCGGCTGCCGCGTAGTCCTGGTGGTCGTCGGTCATGGCGTCCTGCTTCCGTCGTGGGTGGTCGTTGCCAGGGTGGGGACGGTCACGTGGACGCCCCCGGCTCGGGGATCGGCCCCGACCTGTCGGGCCGGAGTGGCGCCTCCCGGTCGGGAGGCCCGAACGGCCCGAACGCGACGATGAGCGCCCCCAGGGCCGCGCAGCCGGCGAACGTCAGCGCCGCGGCGCGGACGCCGTCGACGAACACCTGGACGTCGCCGGACGGCAGGCTGAGCAGGCTGCCGTCGTAGGCCGCGGCCGCCTGTGCCGCGGACAGGCCGCCCGTCGCGATCGCGAGGCCGAGCGCCGTCGAGAACAGGAAACCGGCGTTCTGCAGGGCCGAACGGATGGCGTTCGCGATGCCGCGGCGGTGCTCCGGGACGCGGGTCATCAGTGCCGACGTGCTCGGCGTCATGAACACGCCGGTGCCGACCCCGACGGCGCCGAGGCCGGTGGCGGTGACGGCGTAGGCGTCGCCGTCGGCGAGGGACACCGCGAGCACCGCGGCGCCGAGCGCGATGAGGAGCATGCCGATGGTCGACAGCGTCCGCGCGGCGACCCGGCGGGCGAGGAACCCGGCGCTCACCGCCGCGACCGTCGTGCCGATCGGCGTGGGCAGCACCCAGAGGGCGGCGTCGACGGCGTCCTTGCCGTCGACCGCCTGGAACGACAGGGAAGCCAGCAGGACCAGTGCGTAGCTGGACAGGGCGCACAGCCCGGCGGCGGAGAACAGGGTGATGGTGGTGCGGTCGCGGAAGATCGCCGGGTCGACCAGGGGGTGCGCGACCCGGCGTTGGGTCCACACGAACACACCGCCGAGCACGACCGCGCCGGCGGTCATCGCGACGACGGGCACGGCCGACCAACCGACCGAGCCGCCGGTCGAGACCGCACCGACGAGCAGTCCGACGGCGGCGACGGACAGGACCGACCCCGGCACGTCGAGGCGCTCGCCGGAACGGGGGCGCGTGCTGTGCGGGATCAACCGGAGCGACCAGACGAGTCCGGCCAGTGAGATCGGCACACCGGCGAGGAAGATCCAGCGCCACCCGAACGACTCGGCGACCAGCCCGCCCACGACCGGACCGATGACCTGTCCCACCGCGGCGACGGTGGCGTTCAGACCGAGGCCGAGCGACAGGATCGACTCCGGGAAGACATCGGTGAGCAGCGCGGTCGTGTTGGTGACGATCGCCGCCGCGCCCACACCCTGCACGAGTCGGGCGCCGAGCAGCACCGCCGCGTCGGGAGCGAAGCCGCACGCGAGTGAGGCGAGCAGGAAGACGAGGATCCCGGCGATGTAGAGGCGGCGACGACCGACCAGGTCGGCGATGCGCCCGAAGACCAGGATGAGGGTGGTCGTGGTGAGCATGTAGCTGAGGAGCACCCAGCTGGACTGCACGGCGCTGGCGTCGAGGTCACGGCTGACATCGGGGAGCGCGATGAGGAGTGCGCTCGAGGAGATGAAGACGAGGACGACGCTGAGGCTCGACGCGCAGAGCACCTGCCAGGCGCGTCGCCGGGCGGCGCCCTCGTCGACGGGGCGGCTACCGATCGCTCGGCCCTCGCACGGCGGACGACGACGGCACCATGCGGTGGTGCGTCGTGGTCCGCTGGAAGGCGGCCGCTGCGGACAGCACCAGGCGGTCGTCCCACGGCCGCGCGACGAGCTGCACGCCGACGGGCAGGCCGTCCGGCGCCGTGCCCGCCGGCATCATCAGCGCGGGGAACCCCACGTAGTCGAACAGCCGGGTGTTCCGGGGGATGACGTCGTGCAGGTTGAAGCGCTCGCCGTCGACCGACATCGTCAGGTCGTCGAGTCGCGGGGCGGTGGCGCCGATCCCGGGGGTGAGCACCAGGTCGACGCCGGCCTCGTCCATCCGGCTGACCATCGCGGCCTGCACGAGCGGGCGACGGCGGAGTGCCCGGAGGTAGTCGGCAGCGGTCGGCAGGAACGACACGTCGAACCGGGCGCGGGTCCCGGCGTCGAACAGGTCGGCCGTGCCGGCGTTGGCCTCCTGGTTCGCGGCGAGCTCACCGTAGAACACCGTCCAGCACTCCGAGTCGATCGACTCCAGGTCGTCGAACTCGATCGGCACGAGCGTCGCACCGAGCTCGTGGAACCGCTCGACCGCCGCGGCGTGTGCATCGAGCACCGCACGGTCGACGCGTTCGGTGAACCAGCCGAGCGGGACCCCGATCCGGAGCCCCTCGACCCGTTCCGGCGCGGCCTCGATGAGCGGGACGGTGGGGAACGTCGTCGGGTCCTGGCCGTCGGAGCCGGCGATGACCCGCAGGACGAGCGCGAGGTCCTCCGCGGAGCGTGCCATCGGTCCGACGTGGTCGAGGGTCCACGACAGGCTCGCGACCCCGGTGCGCGGCACGAGCCCGTACGTCGGCTTGATCCCGGTGGTCCCGCAGAGGGCGGACGGCACGCGGATCGACCCGCCGGTGTCCGACCCGAGCGCGAGCGGGACGATCCGGGCGGCGAGCGCCGAACCCGACCCGGTCGAGGAGCCACCGGTCCAGCGCTCGGGGTCCCAGGGGTTCCGCACGGCGCCGTACCGGGCGTTGTGCGGCCCGCCGCAGGCAAACTCGGTGGTGGCCGCCGTGAACACCGGGATCGCGCCGGCGGAGCGGAGCCGGGCCACGACGGTGGCGTCGGCCGGGGCCACACGGTCACCGGTCTGGAGCGAGCCGCTCGTGACGATCGTCCCCGCGACGTCGATGATGTCCTTCACGGCGAACGGGATCCCCTCGAGCGGCCGGGCGTCGTCGTCCGCCCAGCGGCGGGTGGACTCGGCGGCGGCTTCCTCGGCCCCCTGCACCAGGCGCAGGACGGCGTCGGACCAGACGTCGTCGCTCGTCCAGTGCGGGGCGAGTGCGGCGAGGACCTCGGACGGGGTCGTGGTGCCGGACCGGTACGCGGCGAGGAGTTCGACGACCGAGGCGGCGGCGGGGTCGGCGGCTGCCCGGGACGCCGCCAGGTCGTCGTCCGGACCGGCAGCGGTCGGCGCCGGGGCCCCGTCGACCGCTGCGTCGAGGAGCCGGCCGAACAGCTGCGCGCTGTGCGCCGGTTCCGCAGGCAGCGCCGACGGGGCGGCGGGCAACGGGTTCGCGCGGCTCGCGGCCAGCGCGCGGTCGAGCTGCGGTGCGATGGTGCCGCGGACCAGGGCGGCGACGTCCGTCACGCGGGGACCGCCGCCGCTGCGTGGGCGTCGGCGAGGTACCGGAACACCCCGGGCTGCCGGTCACGTCCGAGCGGGAAGTCCCGGCGGGCTGCCGTGACCTCGCCGACGTCGATGGTGGCCCGGATGATCGGCCCCGCCTGGTGGGCGGGGGCCGAGACGACCAGGTCACCCCGTGGTGAGACGACCGAGGACCGACCGAAGTAGCTGACGGTCTTGCCGTCGACGGTCTCCTCGCCGCCGCGGTTCGGGGCGAGGACCCACGTCTGGGTCTCGAGCGCGCGGACCTGCAGTTCCTGGGTGAACAGGGTCTCGCGGAAACCCATCGAGGACACGAGCACGAGCATCACCTCGGCGCCGGCAGCCCGTGACGCGAGCCAGTACTCCGGGAAGCTCCGGTCGTAGCAGATGAGCATGCCGAAGCGGGTGCCGAGCGCGTCGAACACGACCGGTCCGGACCCGGCTTCGAAGTAGTGCTTCTCGTCGACGTCGGAGATCGCGTTCGTCGGGATCGAGGTCTTGCGGTACGACGCCACACGGTCGCCGTGCACGTCGGTGCCCGGCACCAGCGTGCCGTCGGCGTCGATGAGCACCGCGCTGTTGTACTGCGCATCGCCCGCGTCCTCGTAGAGACCGAAGGCGACGGCGGTGCCCAGACGCTTCGCCGCACTCGCGAAGCGGGCGGTCGCCGGACCGGGGACGGACTGTGCCCAGGACTTCCGGCTGTCGTTGACCACACCGCAGAAGTAGGGCGTGGTGCAGAGCTCGGGGAAGACGACGAGGTCGGCGCCGACGGCGGCTTCCTCGAACAGGGCGATGAGCTCGTCGAGGGCGACGTCGTGGTCGGCGGGGACCTCGCCGGCCTGGACGACCGCGACCTCGATGACCGGACGGCTCGCTGCGGCGCTCATGCGGTGACCGCGCTCGGAGCAGCGGAAGCGACGCCCTCGCGGGTGCGCATCAGCGGCTGGATGCGGGTGCCGAAGTCGTCCATCCCCTGCAGGAAGTCGTCGAAGACCAGCATGATGCCCTTCGTGCCCTCGACCGCCGCGGCCTCGTCGAGCATCGCCGCGACGTGCTCGTAGGAGCCGACGAGCGTGCCCATGTTCATGTTCACGGCGCCCTCGGGCAGCGAGATCCGCTTCGCCGTGTTGCCCTCCTCGCCCTCGGCGTCGGTGAGTGCCTGGCCGGTCATCCAGGCGATCGCCTCGACGTCGACCCCGTCGCTGTACCGCTCCCACTTCGCCTGGGCGGCCTCGTCGGTCTCGTCGGCGATGACCATGAAGAGCACGTAGGAGCCGACGTCACGGCCGGTCTTCTCGCGGGCCTCGAGCAGGGCCTGGTTCTGCTCGGCGTAGGCGGTCGGGGTGTTCACGCCGACGCCCATCGAGAAGTTGTAGTCGGAGTACTCCGCGGCGAACGCCATGCCCTGCGACGACTGGCCGGCCGAGACGATCGGGATGTGCGACGTCGGCCGCGGGAGCATCCGGCAGTCGTCCATCTGGAAGTACTCGCCGTGGAAGTCGCTCCGGCCGGTCTCCCACAGTTCCTTCATCACCTGCATGTACTCGGTCTGGTAGGCGTAGCGGCGCTTGAAGTGCACCTCGTCGCCCGGCCAGAGGCCCATCTGGTCGTACTCCGCCTTCTGCCACCCGGCGACCAGGTTCAGCCCGAAGCGACCGTGCGAGATCGAGTCGACGGTCGCCGCCATGCGTGCCGCGATCGCCGGTGGGATGGTCAGGACGGCGGTCGTCGCGAACAGGCGGATCCGCTCGGTGCGGGCAGCGAGACCGGCCATCAGGGTGAAGGACTCGAGGTTCTCGTCCCAGAAGCCGCTCGGGCCGCCGAAGCCGCGCAGCTTGATCATCGAGAGGGCGAAGTCGAAGCCGTACGACTCGGCCTTCTGCACGATCTCGAGGTTGAGGTCGAACGACGGCTTGTACTGGGGCGAGGTGGTGGAGATGAGCCAGCCGTTGCTGCCGATCGGGATGAAGACTCCGATGTCCATGGGGGACTCGCTTTCTGTGGTGGGTGTCGAGGGAGGGACGAACGGGGGGAGCGGGGTCAGGAACGCTTCGCGGCGGCCTTGGCGGCGGTCGCGACGGAGTGCCGCCGGATGGTCTGCGACACGGCGACGGCGACGATGAGGGCGCCGCCGTAGAACAGCTGCTGCACGAAGTTGTCGGCGCCGAGCATCTGCAGGCCGACGACTCCGGAGAACAGGAAGTACACGGCGATGAAGGTGCCGATCGCGTTGAAGCGGCCGGGGACGATCGCGGTCGCGCCGAGGTAGCAGGCGGCGAACGCGGGGAGCAGGAACGACTGTCCGCTCGACGGGTCGGCGCCGCCGAGGGTGCCGGCGTAGACGACCCCGGCGACCGCGGCGGTGAGCCCGGCCCCGACGAACGCGCCGACCCGCAGCCGTCGCACGTTGAGCCCGGAGAGTTCGGCGACGGTGCGGCCGGTCCCGACGAACAGCAGCCGCCGGCCGACCGGGGTGGCGCTCAGGACGACCAGGACGACGACGGTGGCGATCAGGCCGTAGACGAACGCGAGCGGCAGTCCCGCCAGGCCGCGCCAGCCGACGGTGGCCTGCACGAGCGCCGGGTCGATGCCCGTCACCGACGACGACGCGCTCATCCACTGGATGATCCCGATCATGAACGTCGATGTGCCGAGGGTGACGATGAACGAGTCGATGCGGAACCCGACGGTGAGCAGGCCGTTGACCAGACCCACGACGACGCCGATGACCAGGCCGGCGGCGATCGCGGGCACGAGCGGGACGTCCATCTTCGCGTTGAGCACGGCGATGGTCATGGCGGAGAGCGACATCGTCGAGGCGCCGGAGAGGTCGAACTCGCCCGCGGTGAGCGGGAACAGGAACCCGAGCGCCAGGATGAGCAGCACCGACTGGGACCCGAGGATGTTCTGCAGGTTGCCGAGGGTCGGGTAGGTGTCGGGCAGCGCGATGCTGAACGCGATGACGATGACGAGCCAGGCGCCGAGCAGCGCGTACCGCTCGGTGTGCCCCCACGAGAAGCGCGGGCGGGTCGGACGGACGATCGAGGTCTCGAGGACGGGGTCGGCGGTGGTGGACATCAGGCGTTCTCCTTGACTGCGGAGGAGGCATCGGGGGAGGAGGGCACGGCGGGGGACGCCGGGGCGTCGTCGTCGACGAGGCTCGCCACGACGGCAGCCGCGATGACGTCGCGGTCGATGCGATCGTCGGTCAGCACGTCGTGCACGCGGCCGTGGGCGAGGACGACGACGCGGTCGCACACCTGCGCGAGCTGGTCGTAGTCGGTGGAGGCGCAGACGATCGTGACGCCCTGCTCCGCACTCCGGCGGAGCATCGAGAAGATCGCGGCGCGGGCCCCGACGTCGATGCCCTGGGTCGGTTCCTGCAGCAGCACGAGCCTCGGGTCGTCCTGCATCCACTTGGCCAGGACGGCCTTCTGCTGGTTGCCGCCGGACAGTGTTCCGAACAGGGCGGCCGGGTCGGCGGGCCGGACGTCGTAGTCGCGAACGAGTCCCGCGACGTGGGCGCGTTCCCGCGCGGGCGACAGGCCGAGCAGCCCGCGGAGCTTCCCGAGGACGGGGAGCGTGACGTTCTGCTCGACGGACAGGGTGAGCGCCCCGCCCTCGCGCTTGCGGTCCGCGGGGACGTACACGACGCCGCGGGCGATCGAGGAGCCGGGCGTCACCCGTGCCAGGTCGACCGGCGCGGGCGTCGCCCCGTCGTGCCGCACGGCGAGCGAGCCGGTCGCGGGCCGTGCGCCGTACAGGCCGGGCAGCACGTCCTCGACACCGGAGCCGGCGAGCCCGGTGATGCCGACGACCTCGCCGTCCGCGACGTCGAACGACAGACCGTCGACGACACCGACCCGGAGGTCCCGCACCGTCACGACGGCGTCGCCGGTGGTCGACGGGCGCGGAGTCCTGGCGGCGGGACCGTCGAGTCCGCGTCCGACGATGAGGGAGACGAGCTCGTCCGCCGTCGTCGTGGCGGTGTCCCGGTGCGCCTGGACCCGGCCGGCTCGCAGGACGGTGACCCGGTCGGCGTGCTGGAGGACCTCGGACATGTCGTGCGACACGAGCAGTGCCGAGGTGCGGCCGTCCGCGACGAGGTCCTTCACGACGCGGAACAGCAGGTCGGCGTCCTCCTTCGGCAGGAAGACCGTCGGCTCGTCGAGCACGATGAGCGCCCGGTCGTCGCCCAGCTCGGCGACGGCCCGCAGGATCGCGACGAGGGCCTTCTGGGTGTCGGTGAGTTCGTCGATCCGTGCTCGCGGGTCGATGTCGACCCCGTACCGAGCGAACAGCTCGGCCGCGGCACGGTGCTCGGCGCCCCAGCGGACGAAGGGTCCGCGTCCGGCCACCACGGTCGCGAGCCGCAGGTTCTCGGTCACGCCGAGCGACGGCACGAGTGCCAGGTCCTGGTGGACGAAGCTGATCCCGACGCGGCGGAAGTACCCGGGAGGCACCGGCAGGGGCAGCCGGGCGCCTCGGACCTCGATCGTCGCGCCCGGCTCCGGCGCGTACGTGCCGGACAGGATCTTGATGAGGGTCGACTTGCCGGAGCCGTTCTCGCCGAGCAGTGCGTGCACCTGGCCCGGCAGGACCTCGAGGTCGACGTCGTCGAGCGCGGTCAGCCCGCCGAAGCGCTTCGTGAGCCCGCTGATCCGCAGGACCGGCGCGGTGTCCGCGACGGACGCGGGGTCCGCACCGGATGCGGTGGCCGCACCCGACCCGACGACCGCAGCCGACGATGCGGAGCCGAGCCGTGCCTCCCGGATGGCGCTCACTCGGCCGCGCCCCAGATCGCTTCGTACCCGGTCTTGTACGCGTCGCCGTAGCCCTTGCTCGGCGCCGGCGGCGTGCCGGTCTCGTCGACGTTGTCCTTCGTGAAGACCTTCAGCGGGGTCTTCTCGTCACCGTCCTCGATGATCGGCGTGCCGGTCAGGACACGGCCGGCCTGGTCGAGCGTCGCGTAGGCGAGCCACTCCATGTTCTCGCCGATGTCCATCGTGAGGACGCTGCCCTCCTGCAGGATCTTCAGCACCGCGGGGGTGCCGTTGTACGAGGAGGTGAAGACCTGGCCGGTCTTGCCGGCAGCGGTCACGCCGGCCTCGACGTACAGCGTCATCGAGTCGTAGACCGGCAGGACGTAGTCGAGGTTCGGGTCGGACTGCACGGCGGACTGCACGGTCGACGAGATCTTCGTCGCCCAGTCGGCGACGGGGACGTTCGTCACCTTCACCTTGCAGCCGTCGCACTGCGCCTCGAACTCGTCCTGCATCGCCTTGACGATGCCGTCGGACGGCGGCACCTCGGACGACGTGATGATGAGGACGTCGCCCTGGCCCTTGGTCTCCTTGATGGCCCAGTCGGCGTTGAGCTTGGCGGCTTCGTGGAACGGGGCGGTCACCTGCGCGGCGACGAGGTCCTGCAGCTGGTCCGGCAGCGCCTGCCCGGTCTGGTAGGTGTGACTGATCAGCACGGGGATCCCCGCTGCCTTCGCACGCTTCAGCGCCGGGACGATCAGTTCGCCGTTGACGCCCTGCGCCAGCACGATGATGTCGGCTCCGCGGCTGATCGCCTGGTCGATGCCGGCGGAGTGCTCGGTGGGCGTGCCCTGGTTCGTGTACTCGATCCACTTCGCGCCGTACTGCTCGGCGACCTTCTCGCCGGCCTCGTCGACCGCGGTGATGAAGGGGACGGCGGACGAGTTCGGGATGTTGAAGATCGTCTTGCCGGCGATGCCCGACATGTCGAAGCGAGCGCCCTCGAAGGTGAACTCGGGGTCGACGCTGGCGGCCTTGATCTGGCTCGTGGCGTGCTCGACACCGGCGGTGTCGTCACCGGAGCTCGTCGACGCGGTCGAGGTGGCGGAGCAGGCGGACAGCAGCAGCACGCCGGCGAGTGCGGCGGCGAGGAGGGCGGGACGCGACGGACGCGTTCGGGACGGTGCGGGGGACGACATCGGTCGGGGACCTCCTGGACGGGTGGAGCAGGGAAGGTGCGGGGACGGGGAACCGGAGCGGGGACGGGGGAGCTGCGGCGGGTACGACGAAGGCCCCGCGGAGCGGGGCAGGACGTGCAGGGAGCCGGACCGGGCGGCGGCGGGGCGGCGGATCGCCGGTGACGCCGGCCGCTGCAGTGGGGCTGATGCGAATGTAACGGCCGCGGGGCACCGGCAGGCGGTCGCCCGGTAACGGTCCTGTTAGGCGTTTGTTTCGCTGGTGTTAGGCCACCTGCGGCGCCCGACGCCGAGGGGCGTCCGCCCCGCCGATCCGGGGTGGACGACTGCGCCACCGACCCGCGAGCAGGGGCGGATCCGGGCGGTGACGGGCCGGCGACGGCGGGGCGAAACACGCCGGACCCATCCGAGGCGACTTCCGGAAACGGCGCTCTCACAATTCGGTGCGGTCAGCGAGGACCGTGCCTGGCGGAATGGCCGGGAGACCCGGACGCGCAGCCCCGCTGACCGGGACATTCGGGTGCCACGGGGCAGGGGGCAGCTGGCGTAACCCACCCGATACGGACGCGGCACGGCGGCGAAACGAACGAGCGGTGGACTGCACCAAGCACCCACCACCCGCCCACCGACAGGAGCACCCCGATGATCACCACCGTCGTCGCCGGCAACCCCAAGCCGGCCTCACGGACGCTCGACGCCGCCACGGTCGTGCTCGAACGGCTCACCGGCCGCGCCCCCGACCACGTCGTCGACGTCATCGACCTCGGTGCCGGCCTGCTCGGTTGGGGTGACGCCGCCGTGTCGGACGCCGTCCGGACCGTCGCCGGTTCGGACCTCGTCGTCGTCGCGTCGCCGACGTTCAAGGCGACGTACACCGGCGTGCTCAAGCTGTTCCTCGACCAGTTCGGCACCGGCGACGGACTCGCCGGTGTCGTCGCGGTGCCGCTCATGCTCGGCGCCGGCCCGGCCCATGCCCTCGCCCCCGAGGTCTTCCTCAAACCGGTGCTGGTCGAACTCGGCGCGACCGTCGTCGCACCCGCCCTGTACCTCAACGACAAGCAGTACTCGGACCCCGCATCGACCGACGTGTGGCTCACCCGCTGGCAGGACGTCGTCCTCGGCGCGGCCGCCGTCCACCAGGAAGGAACCGCGTCATGATCAGCCCCTACTCCACCGAGGCCCCGGACCTGTCCGCGCTCAAGCAGGCGTTCTCCGGGTTCCCGTGCGGCGTCGCCGCGCTCTCCGCCGTCGTGGACGGCGAACCGACCGTGCTCGTGGCGTCCTCGTTCACGGTCGGCGTCTCGCAGGACCCGCCGCTCGTGATGTTCGCGGTGCAGCACACGTCGACCACGTGGCCGGTGCTCCGGGACGCCGGCACGATCGGTGTCTCGATCCTCGGTGAGGGGCACGCGCAGGTCACCCGGCAGCTCGCCTCGCGTGACAAGTCGATCCGCTTCGTCGGTGTCGACACGACGGTCGCCGAGACGGGTGCGGTGTTCCTGCAGGGTGCCCCGATCTGGCTGGAGTGCTCGGTCGAGCACACCTACCCGGCCGGCGACCACGACATCGTGGTGCTCCGGGTGCTCGGACTCATGTCCGACTTCGCGCACAACCCGCTGGTCTGGCACCGGTCCGCCTTCGCGACCCTGACCGCCTGACCGGCGCCGGGCAACGGACTGGAGGCCCGCCCCACGTGAGCAGATCTGCTGACGTGGGGCGGGCCTCCAGTCCGGGACTGCCTGGCCTGCCGGGCTTGCCGGGTTTGCCGGGCCTGGCGGCGTCAGCCGCGCAGTGCCTCCGACAGCTTCACGCGACTGCCGGTGCGGAGCAGCGCGTTCTCGTAGACGCGGGCACCGATGACCACGACCGCGACCACCGAAGCGGCGACGATGACGAGCGACAGGATCGGCTCCCACCACTCGGCGGTCCCCAGGAAGATCCGCATCGGCATGCCGATCGGGGCGCTGAACGGCACGTACGACATGATGCCGAGGATCGTCGGGTTGTCGTACGCGACGATGATCAGGAAGTACGGGATCATCACGAGCATCATCACCGGGGTGGTGACGCTGCCGACGTCCTCCTGGCGTGACACCAGCACGGCCGCCGCGGCGAACAGCGACGCGAGGAGCACGAACCCGATCGCGAAGAAGCCGATGAACCACAGGATGCTCGGGCCGAGCATCGCGAACATGTTGTCCTGCCCGGTCACCGCCAACGTGACGATGGCGGCGACGGCCACCGCGACGATCTGCGCGAAGGCCATGATGCTGTTGCCGAGGACCTTGCCGGCGAGCAGCGCCCTGGCCGGGATCGCGGACATCAGGATCTCGACCACCCGTGTCGACTTCTCCTCGACGACGCTCTGCGCGATCGACTGGCCGAACGTCACCGCCGACGCGAAGTACACGACGCCGAACGCGATGGCGATGAGGTAGACCAGGCCACCCGGCAGCGCGTCCGGGTCGAGCAACTCGATGCGCGGGGTGACGCTCAACGCCGAGACGACCTCGGACGGGGCCTCGTCGAGTCCGACGACCTTGTAGCCGAGCGGGTCGTCCGACGGCACGATCGCCGCGTCGACGTCGCCCTTGGTCACGAGCCGTTCGGCGTCGTCGACCGATGCCGATTGCGTGACGTCGAGCCCACTGGTGGTCGGCAGCGAGACGCCGTCGACGACCGCGACCGGGGTGGTGTCGTCGGCGGTGGCCTTGCTCACGATGCCGCCGACGACGATCGATGCGACGACCATGCCGATCAGGATGAGCGCCGAGACCACGAAGGCCTTGCTGCGGATGCGTGCCTGGATCTCACGTGCGGAGACGAGCCGCACGGCCTGCACGAAGGAGTTGTTCATCGGACGACCTCCCGGAAGACCTCGCTGAGCCGCGGCACCCGCGGCGAGAACGACCCGACGGTGCCGTGCTGCACGGCGCGCTGCAGGACGCGCTGGGCGGTGGCGGCGTCGGCCTCGAAGACCGCGTACCCGCCGTCGAACTCCCGTACGGCCACACCCGGCTCGTCGCGGAGCCAGGCGACGTCCCCGTCGACCAGCAGCTCCCACGCGGCGGGGCCGGCCTGCTTGCGGAGTTCCTCCTGCGGACCGGCGGCGCGGATCGTGCCACCGGCGATGACGACGACGTCGTCGCACAGCCGCTCGACCACGTCGAGCTGGTGGCTCGAGAACAGCACCGGGACGCCCCGGGCCGCGGTCTCGCGCAGGACACCGAGCACCGTGTCGACAGCCATCGGGTCGAGGCCTGAGAACGGCTCGTCGAGCACGAGCACCTCGGGGTCGTGTGCCAGCGCCGCTGCGATCTGCACGCGCTGCTGGTTGCCGAGCGAGAGCTTCTCGACGGGGTCGCCGGCGTGTGCGGTGAGTTCGAGGCGTTCGAGCAGCTCGCCGGCGCGGGTCGTCGCGGCGCGCTTGTCGACGCCGTGCAGCCGGGCCAGGTAGGTGATCTGCTCGGCCACCGGCATCTTCGGGTACAGGCCGCGTTCCTCGGGCATGTAGCCGAAGCGGCGGCGGTCGGCGGGACGGACCGCGGTGCCGTCGATCGAGACCGTGCCCGCATCGGCCTGGAGCACGCCGAGCATGATGCGCATGGTGGTGGTCTTGCCGGCACCGTTGCCGCCGACGAAGCCGGTGAGGCGGCCGCTGCCGACCGTGAACCCCACGTCGTCGAGCACCCGGCGGTCGCCGAAGTGCTTGGTCACCCCTTCGATGGTGAGCATGTCGTTCCCCTTCGTCGCGACGCTGGTCGTCGCTGCGTCCGACGCTATTGGCCGGGAGGCACGCCCCGCCTCCGCCGCCAGGCGGGACTTGGGTGGGTGGTCGGCTCCACCGCGTGGGGGAGGAACGCGCGTCGGTCCGGTGGGCCGGGTGCGCGCTGGGTGCGGGTCGGCACGGTGCGGCCTTGTTCGGCTCGTGCGGGTTCGGCTGCTCGGTGCGTCGTTCTGGCGGCGCACGGTGCGGTCAACGCCGCACGGGTTGAACGAAGGCGCACGGTGCGGGCGTGGGGTGCGGTGGTGGGCACGGTGCGGGCTTGTTGGGCTGGTGCGGGTTTGGTTGCACGGTGCGTTGTGGTGGCGCGGCACGGTGCGGTCAACGCTGCACGGGTTGAGCGACCCTGCACGGTGCGGCCATGTCTGCGAACTCGGCACCGTGCGGGCTTGTTCGGTTCGTGCGGGTTCTGCTCGGCTCGGTCAGCCGGCGACGCCGTGCTCGAACGCCCAGACGACGGCCTGGATCCGGTCGCGCAGTGCGAGTTTCTGCAGCACGTTCGACACGTGGGTCTTCACGGTGGCGTCCCCGACGTAGAGCTCGGCGGCGATCTCCGCGTTGCTCAGGCCCCGGGCCAGGAGCCGCAGCACCTCGGTCTCCCGCTCGGTGAGCCCGGTGGCGGCGAGCGCGTCCTCGCCCGTCGTCGAAGGTGTCGCGGTCGTGGTGGTCGCCGAGGGCTGCACCGCAGCCGACGCCGTCGCCCGGCTGATCACCCGACGCGTGACGTCCGGCGCGAGCAGGGCGTCCCCGGCGGCGACGGTCCGCACGGCGTCGATCAGTCGCTCGGGGGAGGCGTTCTTCAACAGGAACCCGCTCGCTCCCGCCTCGAGCGCCTGGAACAGCGCGTCGTCGCTGTCGAACGTGGTGAGGATGAGCACCGCCGGCGGGTCCGGCAGCGCCGCGATCCGCCGTGCCGCCTCGAGCCCGTCGACGCCCGGCATCTGCACGTCGAGGCAGACCACGTCCGGACCGAGTTCCTGCACGGCCTCGACCGCCCCGGCGCCGTCCGCGGCTTCGCCCACGACCCGGAACCCGGGCTCGGACTCCAGGATCACGCGGAACCCGGCGCGGACGAGCTCCTGGTCGTCGGCCAGCACGATCGTCAGGTCGGTCGTCGCGTTCACGTCGTCGGCAGCCATGCCCGCACCAGGTAGCCTCCCCGGGCTCGTGGCCCGATCTCGATCCGTCCGTCCACGGCGGCGACGCGTTCCCGCATCCCGACGTGTCCGAGGCCGCTGCCGGAGGTGCTCCGGGCAGCACGGGCACCGAGCCCGTCGTCGGTGACCTCAACCTCGACGCCGTCGTCCAGGTACCGCAGCCGGACGTCGGCGCGGGCGGTCGGGCCGGCGTGCTTGAGGATGTTCGTCACGGCCTCCTGCACGATCCGGTACGCCACCGCGGCCACCGTCGGCGGCACCGGGCGCTCGTCGCCCACGACGACGTACTCGGCGGGGTGGCCGACCACCCGGGCGGACTCGGCCAGTTCGGCGATCCGTGTGATGCCCTCGGTGCTCGGGCCGTCGCCACCGGCCGCCCCGAGGCCGGACGCGTCGTCGTCGGAGCGCAGGGTGCCGAGCATCCGCCGGAGTTCCTCCACCGCGGTGCGGGCGCTCTCCTCGACCACCCCGAGCGAGGCGGTGGCCTGCGCGGGGTCGCGGCCGATCACGCGCCGTGCAGCACCCGCCTGCACGCCCATCAGCGAGACGTGGTGGGCGACCACGTCGTGCAGCTCGCGGGCGATCCGTACCCGTTCGATCGTGACGGCCTGTGCCGCGGACCGCTCCCGCTCGGCGGCGAGTTCGGCGGTGCGTTCGGCGAGCTGGTGTCGTGCGACTGCGGAGACCCAGGCGCGGTTGCCGGCGTACCAGGCGGCGCCGAAGTAGATCACGTTGATGACGATGTTGAGCAGCGAGATCGCGACGTAGGGCGCCACGGGGGAGTCCGTGTCGTTCGGCAGAGCGTTCGGCGACGCCCACCCGAACGAGATCGCGACGAACAGCCACGCGAACATGCCGCCGATGACGACCCAGCGCACTGCTTCGGCTCGCACCCGGTCGGAGCACCAGGCGCCCACCGTGTACAGCGCGATGAAGAGCGTGAAGTTGACGAGGAAGACCTCGGGCACCTGGAGCAGCTGCGTTGCGGCGAACGCCACCGCCGACACCAGGGCCACCGACATCGGGAACCGTCGGCGGAACGCGATCGGGGCGGCGTTCGCGACGATCATCAGCGCGGAGACCCACCAGGCGGCCTGGTCGTCACCGTACGTACCGGCCGACCCGTACAGGAACGTCGTGACCGCGAGCCCACCGGCCAGCACAACTGCGAGCACCGTGTCCTGCCGGTACTCGTGCCGCCCCACCGGCAGTCGCGACCACTCCGCCGTCGTCCCCATGCTGGAAACGCTACTGGGTGCGCTCGACCAGGAGTAGCCTCCCGCCAACGAGCAGGGGAGACGCCATGCAGTTCCTCGTCAACGTCATCGACGACGGTCAGGCCGCCGCCGTCGGCAACACGTACTCCGCGACCGGTGCCGAAGCCGCAGCGGTCGACGCATTCAACCAACGGATGGCCGACGTGATCGTGTTCGCCGCCGGGGTTTCCGCACCCGCTGACGCCACCGTGGTCGACGCCCGCGAGGGCGCGGCGGACACCACGGCCGGGCGCGCCACGACCGGGCCCGCGACGAGCACCGACGAGTACGTCGCCGGGTTCTGGGTCATGGACCTCCCGGACGCCGAGACGGCTGCCCGGGTGGCGCACCAGGCGTCGCAGGCGTGCAACCGGAAGATCGAGCTCCGCCCGCTGCTCTGACGGCACGGACCCCACCCGGCCGACGGACCACCGCGGGGACGGCGCTCGCCGCGGTCACACCCGCCCCGACCACGAACGTCGCGACGAACCCGATCGCGCCGACGAGCGCTCCGGCAGCCGCCGCACCGACGGCCTGCCCGAGCACGAGTGCGACGAAGAGCATCGACGTGCCCGCCGACGAGCGCTCGGCATCGATCTCGGTCGTCCACGCGATCAGCGCCCCGGTCGCCGCCGTGTAGCCCCAGCCGAACACGGCACACGCCAGCAGCGCCGCGACCGTCGACTGCGGCGCTGCCCCCAGCACCACGACGGCGACGGCGACCGATCCCGCCGTGACCGCCCAGAGCGTCCGGGCGCGCAGTCCGTTCGTCCAACGCGCGGTGACCACGACGGCCGCTCCGCCGATCCCGAGCGCGATCCAGGCCGACACCGAGGCGACGACCGACGCACCGGCCTCCACCAGCGCCGAACGTCCGTAGGTCCAGACGACGGCGGACCCCGCTCCGAACAGCAGCGCCAGCACGAGCGCCCCACGGTGTGCTGCGAACCAGGGAGCGCCGGGCAGCGGTGACCGGGACGCAGCAGTCCGGCCGCGGGACGCCACGAGCAGCAGCGCTCCGACGGCCAGGGCGAACACCCCGGACACCGCCCAAGCCGTCCGCCAGTCGGGCAGCAGCACGAGTGCGAGCACGCCGGCGCCCACGAGCCCGGGGCCGGTGCCGGCATTCACGATCGCCTGCGCTCGACCGAGCAGCGCCGACGGCACCTGCTCGGCGACGATCCGCACGAGGGCGGGCGACGCGAGTCCGGCGCCCGCCGACGCGACCACGGCGCTGATGCCGAACGCCGTCGCCCCGACGGCCGTCGCCATGGCGATCGCACCGGCTCCCGCCACCAGGGTCGCGACCGTGACGAGCACGCGGGGCATCCGGGCGGCGAGCAGGAAGCCGGCCACCGCGCCGACGCAGTACAGCGCCGAGGCACCCGACGAGACCCAGCCGGCGGCGTCTGCCCGGAGCCCCAGGTCCCGCTGCACGTCGGGCAGGAACAGCCCGTACGCCAGGCGCACCAGGCCGTAGGTGGCGGCGATCAGGCCGAGTCCGCTCACCAAGAGCAGACGATGTCGTAACGAAAACGATCGTTTCACTTTTCAGAGCCTAGGGTGCTCTCATGGTGATGCGCCCAGGGACCGAGCAACGGCTGCTCGACGCCGCCGAGGAGCTCTTCTTCTCACAGGGCATCGCCGCCACCCCGATCGACGCCGTCCTCGAACGGGCCGGGGTCTCGACGGCCACGCTCTACCGCGGCTACGCGAGCAAGGAGTCGCTCGTCGCCGCGGCCCTCACCCGTCGCCACGAGGACTGGATCGCCGCCTGGGACCGTGCGGTCGCCGCCGGACGGGACGACCGGGGCCGACTCCTGGCGGTGTTCGACGCCCTCGACGACTACCGCTCGACGCCCACGGGCTCCCGCTGGTGCGCCTTCCTCGGCACCGCCGCCGAGTACGCCGACGCCCCCGCCGAGGTCCGGCAGGTCCTGGACCTCGAGACCACCACCCTGCGCCGGCGGCTCGTGGCACGGGCGGTGCCGGTGGTCGGTCCCCGTGCCGGGGCCCTCGCCGACCAGCTGCTCCTCATCGTCTCCGGTTACCTTGCGATGCGACTGCGCGACCCCGCGCTCGACACGACGACGGCACGGTCCGTCGCCGCGTCCCTCATCCGGGAACACACCCCAGACGGAACGGCGCCCACCACATGACCCGATCGCGTGCTGCCACGATCACGCGGCGTTCCCTGCTCATCGGTGGCACGGGCATCGTCGCCGCGGGAGCCGTGGCCGAGGGGATCAACCTCGGCCTGCTGCCCGGGCGCTCGACCCTGTACCGGGTCCTCGGTCTGGACGGCACCGACGGCACGGTCCCCGACGTCGAGCCCGTCCCCACCACCTCCGGCACCTTCGTGTCGACCGCGCGGAAGGGCCGCACCGTCGGCTGGACGATCGCGGCCCCGGCGTCCGACACCCCCTTGCCGGTGGCGGTCGCCCTGCACGGCTACGGCGACGACCACACCTCGTTCTTCGGGCGGAGCCTGGGCTACGACCGGTTCCTCGCAGCGCACGTCGCCGACGGAGGAGCACCGTTCGCGATCGCCTCGATCGACGGCGGCAACCGCTACTGGCACCGGCGTGCCGACGGCGACGACCCCGCCGCGATGGTCGTCGACGAGTTCCTGCCCCTGATCGCCCGCCGCGGCTTCGACACGGACCGCCTCGCCCTGACCGGCTACTCGATGGGTGGCTTCGGCGCCCTCCGGCTCGGCGGAGTGCTCGGCGCCTCGCGCGTCCGGGCCGTCTCGGCCATCAGCCCCGCGCTCTGGAAGTCGGCCGCCGACACCGCCCGCGGCGCCTTCGACGACGCCGCCGACTTCCGCGCGAACACCGTCCTCGGGCGGCAGCGCGCCCTGGACGGTGTCGCCGTCCGCGTCGACTGCGGCAACGGCGACGGGTTCGCGCCGGCGGTGCACGCCTACGTCGACGGTTTCGCGAAGCATCCGGCCGGAGGATTCGCACCCGGCGCCCACACGCACGGCTACTGGCGCCGCCTGGCGCCCCAGCAGCTCGCCTTCCTCGGCCGCCACCTGGGTCGCTGACCCGACCAGCGCCCGGGACGCGCGTCCAGGCGGACGGGAGGCCCGTGGCGGCCCCGCACCGCGCCTCCAGGCCGTCGACCGGTCACCGCAACGGCCCGTGCCAGGTGACCAGGAGCGCTCAGGAGCGCTCAGGCGCGACCGCGGTTGCGGCGCCGGATCTCCTTCGGAGCCCGCCCGGCCATGAAGGACCGTGCAGGATCGACGAGGAAGCCCTGCCGGAGTGCCTCGCGACCGACGAGCATCCGGAACCCCATCTGGTCCCGGTTGCTCAAGGTGACCTCGGACTCGACGACCTGCCCGGCCAACGCGATCCGCGTGCGGACGACGATGCGCTCCTGGGTGTGCCCGGTCGAGCTGCGGACGATGCGCCGGTCGTGCACGTCGCACTCGATGGTGGAGGCGTCGGCATCGGTGTCCTGCCAGGGGTGCAGCGAGAACCGGACCCGCTCGCCGGGCAGTTCCTCGAGGTCGAAGGCGTGCAACGCGGAGCTCCGGGCGCCGGTGTCGAGCTTCACCTTGATCCACGGCACGCCGAGGTCCGGCAGTCCCGCCCACTCCCGCCACCCGGCGACGACGAGCCCGCTGTCGGAGGACTTCGGAGCTCGGGCCATGTGCCCATCCTGTCGCATGCTCCGTGGCCACGTCCGCATGCTTTGATGGAGCGTCGCCGTCGATCCGACCCAGCGGAGAACCCCTCGATGAAACTCGCCATCCTGTCGCGCGCGCCCCAGGCGTACTCGACCCAGCGCCTCCGCGCAGCGGCACTCGACCGCGGTCACGAGGTCAAGGTGCTCAACACCCTGCGCTTCGCGATCGACCTGTCCGGCGACGACCCGGACCTGCTCTACCGCGGCAAGCTGCTGAGCGACTACGACGCGGTGCTGCCGCGCATCGGCAACTCGATCACCTACTACGGCACCGCCGTGGTGCGCCAGTTCGAGCAGATGGACGTGTACACGCCGAACACGGCGAACGGCATCACGAACTCGCGCGACAAGCTCCGGGCGAACCAGATCCTGTCGCGGCACGACATCGGCATGCCGGCGACGACCTTCGTGGCCGGCCGCAACGACGTGCGCGGCGCGATCGAACGGGTCGGCGGCGCGCCCGTCGTCATCAAGCTCCTCGAGGGAACGCAGGGCATCGGCGTGATCCTGGCGCCCGAGGCGAAGGTGGCCGAGTCGATCGTCGAGACCCTGCACTCCACGAAGCAGAACGTCCTGATCCAGCGGTTCATCGCCGAGAGCCGCGGTCGTGACATCCGGGCCCTCGTCGTCGGTGACCGGGTCGTCGCGGCGATGCGTCGGACCGCCTCGGGCGACGAGTTCCGCTCCAACGTGCACCGCGGCGGCACCGTCGAGAAGGTCACGCTCTCGCCCGAGTACGAGGCGGTGGCCGTGCGCTCGGCGCAGATCATGGGCCTCAAGGTCGCCGGCGTCGACATGCTCGAGGGCAACGACGGGCCGCTCGTCATGGAGGTCAACTCCTCGCCAGGGCTCGAGGGCGTCGAGCGCGCCACCGGCCTCGACATCGCCGGTGCGATCGTCGACTTCATCGCGAACCAGGTCGCGTTCCCCGAGATCGACGTCCGCCAGCGGCTGTCCGTCTCGACCGGCTACGGCGTCGCCGAGCTCCTCGTGCACACCAACGCCGACCTGGTCGGCAAGACGATCAAGGAGTCCGGGCTCTGGGACCGTGACATCACGGTCCTCACGCTGCACCGCGGCTCGAACGTCATCCCGAACCCGCGCAGTGGCGTCGCCCTCGAGCCGGGGGACCGCCTGCTCTGCTTCGGCAAGCTCGAGGAGATGCGGTCGATGATCCCGGAGCGTCGCAAGCGGCGTGCGAAGGTGCGGAAGCTGCCGAAGGAGCCGTTGCAGACCGAGGGCTGAGCGCTCGGGGCGCTGCAGCGCCGTGACAGCCGGGAGGCCCGGATCGCGTCCCCTCGTCGGGTACGTGATCCGGGCCTCCAGTCCGCAGTTCGGGGCTCAGTCGCCGCGCACGTCGCCTTGGCGTCGGCGCGCGAGCAGGCGCAGGACGGCGCCGAGCCCGAGCGCGGTGAGCGCGGCGGCGAGCCAGCCGCCGTGCTCGACGCCGGTGAACGCGAGCTCACGGTTGGTGGTGCCGGTGCCGGTGCCGGTGGTGCCGGTGGTGCCGGCTCCGTCGGTCTTCGGAGCGGGTGCGGTGCGATCGTCGGTCGAGCCGAGCTGCGGGCCGGTGCCCGGGGCCACGATCCCCGGGAACGCGATTCCCGTTCCGGCCCCGTTGTCGTTCTCGTCGTTCTCGCCCTCTTCGCTCCCGGGGACGAGCGTGACGAGCATGCTCGAGCCCGGTGAGACGTGACCGAAGCGGTCCACGGCGACGACCGACAGCAGGTGCGCTCCCGGCTCCAGGGGAACCGTCGTCCGGAAGGCGAACCGCCCGTCGGAGTCGGCGGTCCCACGGCCGAGCTCACGGCCGTCGGCGTCGCGGATCACGACCGTCGAGCCGGGCTCGGCGGAGCCCCGGACGACGCCGGTGCCGTCGACGATGTCGTCGAACGCCTCGAGGACCGGTGCCGCCGGGGCCTCGGTATCGACGTCGACCGTGGTCTTCGTCTCGTCGGAGGTGTTGCCGGCCTTGTCCTGCGCGATGAGCTCGAGGTCGTGCCCACCGTCCGTGAGCGGCTCGTCGAGGGCGATCTCGAAGTCGCCGTTCTCGTCCGCGGTGTCGCGGCCGAGCTCGTTGCCGTCCTCGTCGCGGATGATCACGGTGGAGCCGGGCTCGGCGGTGCCGGTGATCGGACCCTTGCCGTCAGCGAGGTCGGAGGGGCTGGTGACGACCGGTGCCGTCGGTGCCTTCGTGTCGACATCGACGGTGGTCTTCGTCTCGTCGGAGGTGTTGCCGGCCTTGTCTTCGGCGATGAGTTCGAGCTTGTGCTCGCCGTCGTCGAGCGGTTCGTCCAGCTCGATGGAGAAGTTGCCGTCGTCGTTGGCGTCGCCGCGACCGATCTCGTTGCCGTCCTCGTCGCGGATGAACACGGTGGAGCCGGGTTCCGCGGTCCCGGTGATCGGGCCCTTACCGTCAGCGAGGTCAGAGGGGCTGGTCACGACCGGTGCGGTCGGTGCCTTCGTGTCGACGTCGACCGTGGTCTTCGTTTCCTCGGAGGTGTTGCCAGCGTCATCCTGGGCGATCAGTTCGAGCTTGTGGTCGCCGTCGTCGAGGGGCTCGTCGAGCTCGATGGAGAAGTCGCCGTCGTCGTTGGCTTCGCCGCGGCCGATCTCGTTGCCGTCTTCATCGCGGATGATCACGGTGGAGCCGGGTTCCGCGGTCCCGCTGATCGGACCGTTGCCGTCGCCCAGGTCGGACGGGCTGGTGACGACGGGCGCCGTCGGTGCCTTCGTGTCGACGTCGACGGTGGTCTTCGTTTCCTCGGAGGTGTTGCCGGCTTTGTCCTGGGCGATGAGTTCGAGCTTGTGGTCGCCGTCATCGAGCGGCTCATCGAGTTCGATCGAGAAGTCCCCATCGTCGTTGGCTTCGCCGCGGCCGAGCTCGTTGCCGTCCTCGTCACGGATGATCACGGTCGAGCCGGGTTCCGCGGTCCCGCTGATCGGACCGGTGCCGTCGCTCAGGTCGGACGGGCTGGTGACGACGGGTGCGTCGGGCGTTTCAGTGTCGACGTCAACCGTGGTGTCGGTCGGGTCGGACTCGTTACCGGCCTTGTCCTGGGCGATCAGTTCGAGCTTGTGCTCGCCGTCGTCGAGGGGCTCGTCCAGCTCGATGCTGAAGTCGTCGTCGTCGTTGGCTTCGCCGCGGCCGAGTTCGTTGCCGTCCTCGTCACGGATGATCACAGTGGAGCCCGGCTCGGCGGTGCCGCTGATCGGACCCTTGCCGTCAGCGAGGTCGGACGGGCTGGTCACGACCGGTGCCGTCGGTGCCTTCGTGTCGACATCGACGGTGGTCTTCGTCTCGTCGGAGCTGTTGCCGGCCTTGTCTTCGGCGATGAGTTCGAGCTGGTGCTCGCCGTCGTCGAGCGGCTCGTCCAGCTCGATGGAGAAGTCGCCGTCGTCGTTGGCTTCGCCGCGGCCGATCTCGTTGCCGTCTTCATCGCGGATGATCACGGTGGAGCCCGGCTCAGCGGTCCCGGTGATGGGTCCGGTGCCGTCGCTCAGGTCGGACGGGCTGGTGACGACGGGCGCCGTCGGTGCCTTCGTGTCGACGTCGACGGTGGTCTTCGTCTCCTCGGAGTTGTTGCCGGCGTCATCCTGGGCGATCAGCTCGAGCTTGTGCTCGCCGTCATCCAGGGGCTCGTCGAGTTCGATCGAGAAGTCGCCGTCGTCGTTGGCTTCGCCCCTGCCGATCTCGTTGCCGTCCTCATCGCGGATGATGACCGTGGAGCCGGGTTCCGCGGTGCCGGTGATGGGGCCCTTGCCGTCAGCGAGGTCAGAGGGGCTGGTCACGACCGGGGCCATGGGGGCTTCGGTGTCGACATCGACCGTGGTGTCGGTCGGGCTAGATTCGTTGCCGGCCTTGTCTGCAGCGACGAGCTCGAGCTTGTGCTCGCCGTCGTCGAGGGGCTCATCGAGTTCGATGGAGAAGTCGCCGTCGTCGTTGGCTTCCCCGCGGCCGAGTTCGTTGCCGTCCTCGTCGCGGATGATCACGGTGGAGCCGGGCTCGGCGGTGCCGCTGATCGGGCCCTTGCCGTTGTCGAGATCGCTGGGGCTGGTCACGACCGGGGCCATGGGGGCTTCGGTGTCGACATCGACCGTGGTGTCGGTCGGGCCAGATTCGTTGCCGGCCTTGTCTGCAGCGACGAGTTCCAGCTTGTGCTCGCCGTCGTTGAGCGGTTCGTCCAGCTCGATGCTGAAGTCCCCGTCGTCGTTGGCTTCGCCGCGGCCGAGTTCGTTGCCGTCCTCGTCACGGATGATGACCGTGGAGCCGGGCTCGGCGGTGCCGGTGATGGGCCCCTTGCTGTCAGCGAGATCGCTGGGGCTTGTGACGACGGGTGCTCCCGGTGCATCGGTGTCGACGTCGACCGTGGTCTTCGTTTCCTCGGAGGTATTGCCGGCCTTGTCCTGGGCGATGAGTTCGAGCTTGTGCTCGCCGTCGTCGAGGGGCTCGTCGAGTTCGATGGAGAAGTCGCCGTCGTCGTTGGCTTCGCCGCGGCCGAGTTCGTTGCCGTCCTCGTCACGGATGATCACGGTCGAGCCGGGCTCGGCGGTCCCGGTGATGGGCCCCTTGCCGTCAGCGAGGTCCTTGGGGCTGGTCACGACCGGTGCGTCGGGTGCTTCGGTGTCGACGTCGACGATGACCGGGGTGGGCGTCGAGACGTTGCCGGCGTCGTCCTGGGCGATGAGTTCGAGGTGGTGGTCGCCGTCGTCGAGCGGCTCGTCGAGTTCGATGCTGAAGTCGCCGTCGTCGTTGGCCTCCCCGCGGCCGATCTCGTTGCCGTCCTCGTCACGGATGATCACCGTGGCACCAGGCTCCGCGATCCCGGTGATCGGACCCGTGCCGTCAGCCAGGTCGGACGGACCGGTCACGATCGGTGCGTTCGGAGCGTCGTCGTCCACGTCCACCGTGACCGGCGTCGGCTCGGAGGTGTTGCCGGCCTCGTCCTGCGCGACGAGCTCGAGGTCGTGCGCGCCGTCGTCGAGCGGCTCGTCGAGCACGACGGTGAACTGCCCGTCGTCGCGGGCCTCGGCGCGGCCGAGTTCGTTGCCATCGGCGTCACGCACGATCACTGTCGAACCGGGTTCGGCCGAGCCGGTGAAGGGGCCGGTGCCGTCGGCGAGGAACTCGGGGGTCGTGCTGATCGGTGCGTCGGGTGCGGTGACGTCGGGTGCGGTGACGGTCACGGGCGAGGGAGCCGACTCGTTGCCGGCGTCGTCCTGCGCGACGACCTCCAGGCCGTGGTCGCCCTCGGTCAGTGGCTCGTCCAACTCGACCGAGAAGTCGCCGTCGTCATTGGCTTCGCCGCGCCCGATCTCGTCGCCGTCCCGGTCGCGGATGATCACGATGGAGCCGGGCTCGGCGGTGCCGACCACCGGGCCGGTCGGGGTCGCGAGGTCCTGGCGCTCGACGACCGGAGCATCGGGCGCGGTGGTGTCCGGGACGACCGCGGTCGCGGTCGCCGGGCCGGACTCGTTGCCGACCGCATCGGCGGCGACGACCACGAGGTCGGTCGCACCCTCGGGCAGCGGTGCGTCGAGACGGACGGAGAAGTCGCCGGCCTCGTTCGCACGATCGCGGCCGAGTTCGTTGCCGGCGGGGTCGCGGACGATGACGATGGCGCCTGGCTCGGCGGTGCCGGTGATGGGTCCGGTCGGGTCGGCGAGGGTGCCGGGGTCGTCGACGATCGGGACGTCGGGGGCGGTGGCGTCGACGTCGAGGGTCGCCGTGGTCGGGTCGGCGGTGAAGCCGTTGCGGTGCTGCACGGCGGTGACGGTGACCGACCCCTCCGACAGCGCCTCGGTGACGGGGAGCGACCAGGTGCCGTCATCGCCGACGGGGACGTTCACCGGCGCCCGGTCACCGACGGCCACGTCGACGGTGCCACCGGGGACGCCCTGGCCGGTGATGGTCGGCTTCGGCCCGACGGCTGCGGTCGGCTCGTCGATGACGGCGGCGGTCAGCGGGATGGTGACCTTCCACGTCGATGTCGTCTGCTCGCTCGAGTTCACGTAGTCGGTGGCGGCGTTCGGGGCGAACGAGCCGTGCACCGTGATGACGTCGCCCGGCAGAGCGGAAACGTCGACGGTGATCGGCACCCGGATGTGGTTGAAGTTCGCTCCTCCGGTGTTGAGTGGCTGGGGGTTCCCGCCGAGGCAGTCGGTCTGCGTGGAGGACGTGAACGTGCAGTTCGCAACGTTCGCCGTGCCTGAGTTCGCCACGGAGAACGGCGGTCGTCCGCGTGTGAAGGTCGCGGGGCCGGTGATGGTCCAGTGGAAGTCGAGCGAACGGCTCGGGATCGTGAAGCCACTCACGTTCTTGACGTTGAAGATCGACGTCTCGAACCGCTGTCCCGGCTGACCGATCGCGTCCGCGGCTCCATCGACGTACACGTTGATCGGCGTCTCGTTCGGCGTGACCTCGTCGGTCGTGGGCTGCGCCTCGGGGGTGGGGGTCGGGGCGGGCGCGGTGCTCGGCGCCGGGGCCGGCTCCGGCTCCGTGGCGGGGTCGGCGTCGACCGGGGCCGCGGTGTCCGCGGGCGCGTCGGGCTCGACAGGTGCGCCACTGTCGACAGGTGACTCCTCCTCGCCCTCGCCCGGCGCCTCCGGCTCCACGGACGCGTCGGCTCGCTCCTCGGTCGGCGCGGGTGCCGTCGTGACGGTCGTCGCGGCGGCCATGTCCGGCACCGCCAACGGCGCGAACGCCAGCAGGAGGGCTGCGGCAGAGGTGGACTTGCTGAGCGGGGGCATTCGGGGCTCCGATCGAAGGGGTCGGTAGCCATCGTATGCAATATGTATTTCACATGCAATGCATTGCACGGATTCAGGGCCGTCCAGCGCATCCGGATCGCGCACACAGGCCAGATGCGGAAGTATGTGTCGGTGACGATCATGACGGAACGGCCGGTCGACCAGGCATCGAGCAGTGAACCGGAGCAGCCCGGCAACGCCACGGCGAAGCACCGGAACGTCTCACTGCTCTCCGTGGCGACCACCACGGCGGAGCGTGTGACGACCTCGGCCGACATCGAGGCCAAGCTCCGCGGGGTCCTCCGTCGACTCCGTCTGCCGATGGGACTGCTCGAGCGCGTCGCCGGGGTCATCGAGCGTCGCAACTGGGGCGAGGGGCAGACCTTCCAGGACGCCGCGATCGACGCCGGCCGCCGCGCCATGGCCGAAGCCGGTGTCCGTCCGGACGAGATCGGGCTGCTCATCAACACCTCGGTGACCCGTCCGCACCTCGAGCCGTCGGTGGCCGTCCGCCTGCACCACGGTCTCGGGCTGCCGTCGTCCGCCATCAACTTCGACATCGCGAACGCCTGCCTGGGGTTCGTCAACGCCATGAGCGTCGCCGCGGGCATGATCGACTCCGGGCAGATCAAGTACGCGCTCGTCGTCGACGGCGAGGACGCCGACCAGGTGCAGCTCAACACCATCGACCGCCTGAACCAGGGCGGCCGGAACCGCAAGGACTTCATGAGCGAGTTCGCCAGCCTGACCCTCGGGTCCGGTGCTGCCGCAGCCGTGCTCGGCCCGGCGGACCTGCACCCCGAAGGACACCGGATCGTCGGCGGCGTCACCCGCGCGGCGACCCAGTGGTACGACCTGTGCGTCGGCAGCGTCGACGGCATGTTCACGGACGCGAAGATGCTGCTCAAGGGCGGCATGGAGCTCGTCGTCGCCGCCTGGACCGAGGCCCGCGCCCACTTCGACTGGGCCGACATGGACCGCTACGTGCTGCACCAGGTCTCCGACGTGCACACCAACGCCTTCGTCGAGGCGATCGGCATCCCGCGCGACAAGGTCCCCACCACGTACCAGCGGTTCGGCAACGTCGGCCCCGCGTCGATCCCGATCACCCTCGCCGACGAAGTTGCTTCCGGCGGTATCCGTCGCGGTGACCGCGTGTTCCTGGGCGGCGTCGGTTCCGGCATCAACACGGCGATGATGGAACTCCACTGGTGACGTCTCGGCTGCCCCGCGTCGCCGCGAGCACGGCTCCGGCGACGCAGCCGCCCTCCCTGCCCGGCCTCGACCCGGCTTGGTCGCGTCTGGCCACGGTCCCCGCGTGGTCCGGAGATCGGACGGGAGGCACAGATCGCGTCGCGCGCACCTGGCACCTCCTCGACACGGCCGGGTCCCTGGCCGCGCTCGGCGTGGAACCGGTCGGCACCATCCTCTGCGTGCACGGCAACCCGACGTGGTCGTACCTGTGGCGGTCGGTGCTCCGCACCTCGCTCGAGGTCGCGCAGGCCGGCGGACCGGCCTGGCGTGTGGTCGCCGTCGACCAGCTCGACATGGGCTTCTCGGAGCGCACCGGCATCGAGCGTGGACTGGCACAGCGCGTCGCGGACCTCGGAGCCCTGACCGACGAACTCGGGCTGACCGGACCGGTCGTCACCCTCGGCCACGACTGGGGCGGTGTCGTGTCGCTCGGTTGGGCGGTCGACCACCCGGACGTCCTGGCCGCCGCGATGACGTGCAACACCGCCGTGCATCAACCCGACGACGCCCCGATCCCGGCACCGCTGCGGCTCGCCCTCGGTCCGGGGATGCTCGGCCGCGCGACGGTCGTGACCCCGGCGTTCCTCGAGACCACCCTGGCCATCGCGCACCCGAAGCTCGAGCGTCCCACAGCCGACGGCTACCGGGCGCCCTACCGCGGTGCCGCCCGACGCGGTGGCATCGGCGGGTTCGTCGCGGACATCCCCGTCGACGCCCGGCATCGGAGCGCACCCGAACTCGACCGTATCGCCGCCGGGATCGCCGCGCTCGACGTGCCGGTGCTCCTGCTCTGGGGTCCGCGCGATCCGGTGTTCCTCGAGCGCTACCTGGACGACCTGACCGAACGCGTGCCGCACGCCGACGTCCACCGGTTCGAGGGCGCCGGGCACCTGCTGCCTGATGACGCCGACGTGGCGGGCGCGGTGTTCGACTGGCTCGGTGACCGTCTGCCGAACGGTGGCCGTCCTGCGCAGGCCCCCACGGGCCTCCAGTCCGAAGCCGTGGACGCGGGCGAGCCCGCACCGGCGACCCCGCCGCTCTGGGCGCGGCTCGACGAACTGCGTGCCAGTGACGAACCCGCGCTGGTCGAGATGGCCGCCGCCGGTGGCCCCCGCACGATCACGTGGCGGCTGCTCGCCCGACGGGTCGACGAGATCGCCGCAGGCCTCGACGACCTGGGCGTCCGCAGCGGCGACCGTGTCTCGCTCCTGGTGACCCCCGGTGCCGACCTGACCGCCGTCCTGTACGCCTGCGTGCGGATCGGGGCGGTCGTCGTCGTCGCGGACGCCGGCCTCGGACTCGGCGGCCTGACCCGGGCCGTCCGCGGAGCCCGACCCGACTGGATCATCGGCGCGCTGCCCGGACTCGGTGCCGCGCGTGCCCTCGGCTGGCCGGGGCGACGCATCGCGACGCTCTCGCTGCCCGCACCGGCACGGAAGGCGCTGCGGGTGGAGCACACGCTCGTCGACGTCGCCCGGCGTGGTGCGCGTCGTCTCGCGCACGGCACCGCGCTGCCGGCGGCCCCGTCGTCGGACGCACCCGCTGCCGTGCTCTTCACCTCGGGGTCGACCGGTCCGGCGAAGGGCGTCGTGTACACGCACGGGCAGCTCAGCGCCGTCCGGGACGCCCTGGCCACCCAGTACGACGTCGGGGTCGGCACCGGCCTCGTCGCCGGGTTCGCGCCGTTCGCGCTGCTCGGCCCGGCCCTCGGCGCCCGGTCGGTCGCGCCCGACATGGACGTCACCGCGCCGCGCACCCTGACGGCGAAGGCGGTCGCGGCCTCGGTCGCCGCGGCCGACGCCACCGTGGTGTTCCTGTCGCCCGCGGCCCTGGCGAACGTCGTCGCGACCGCGTCGGAGCTCACCGACGCCGACCGCCAGGCACTGAAGGGCGTGCGGCTGTTCCTGTCGGCCGGGGCGCCCGTCTCGGCTGCGCTGCTGACCGCGGCGACCGAGCTGATGCCGAACGCCAGCGCTCACACCCCCTACGGCATGACCGAGGGGCTGCTCATGACCGACGTCGACCTCGACGGGGTCCGTGCCGCCGGTCGGTCCGACGACGAGGGGATCTGCGTCGGGGTGCCGGCAGCGAACGTCCGCGTCCGCATCGCGCCGCTCGACGGTTCCGGGCGCTCGACCGGAGCCCTGACGGACGAGCCCGGGATCACCGGGGAGATCGTCGTCGCGGCACCGCACGTGCGCGACCACTACGACCGGCTTTGGCGCACCGACCGGGTCTCGCGCCTCGGCGTCGACGACCCGCGCGGGCACCGCACCGGGGACGTCGGACACCTGGACACCGCGGGACGGATCTGGGTCGAGGGCCGGCTGCAGCACGTGCTGGTGACTCCGGACGGGGTCGTCACGCCGGTGGGGCCGGAGCAGCGGATCGAGGGCGTCGACGGTGTCGGACGCGCCGGCGTCGCGGGCATCGGGCCGGTCGGCACCCAGCAGGTGGTGGCCGTCGTCGAGACCGATCCTGCCGTGCGCCGGCCCGGGCTGGCGTCGCCGTCGCTCGCCGCAGCGGTCCGTGCCGCCGCCGGGGTTCCCCTCGCCGCGGTGCTCGTCGTGCCCGTGCTGCCGACCGACATCCGGCACAACTCCAAGGTCGACCGCACCCGGTTGTCACGCTGGGCCGGCTCGGTGCTGTCCGGCGGACGGATGGTCCGCCCGTGATCGGCGCGTTCGGCGCGTTCTCACGCGCTCACCGACACCTCACGGGCCGTCGGATGCGTGAGGTGTCGGTGAGCACGAATCTCCGACGCCCCACGGTTCGAGACGGCGGACGGATGGTCCGCCCGTGAGGGTCCTGGTCACCGGGGCCAGCGGGTTCCTCGGGCAGGCCACCGCCGCAGCTGTACGGGACGCCGGGCACGAGGTCCGGACGTTCCAGCGCCGTCCTTCGGGAGTGCCCGGGGTGCAGGACGTCGCCGGGACGATGACCGACGACGCCGCGATCGCCCGCGCGGTCGACGGGGTCGAGGCCGTCGTGCACCTGGCCGCGAAGGTGTCACTCGCCGGGGACCCGGCCGACTTCGCCCGGGTCAACATCGAGGGCACCCGCTCACTGCTGGCGGCCGCCCGTGCAGCCGGCGTCGGGCGCTTCGTCTTCGTGTCGTCGCCGTCGGTCGCGCACACCGGGTCGTCGCTCGTCGGGGCCGACGCCGGTCCGGCCGAGCCGTCCCGTGCCCGAGGGCACTACGCCCGCACCAAGGCCGCGGCGGAGCTGCTGGCACTCGACGCCGACGCCCCGGACTTCGCCGTCGTGGCGGTCCGGCCGCACCTGGTGTGGGGTCCGGGCGACACACAACTCGTCGGACGGATCGTCGAGCGTGCCCGCGCCGGACGGCTGCCGCTGCTCGACTCCGGCGCCGCGCTCATCGACACGCTCTACGTCGACAACGCCGCGACGGCCATGGTCGCGGCGCTCGAACGCGTCACGGACGACGGCGTCCACGGCAACGCCTACGTCGTCACGAACGGTGAGCCCCGCCCGGTCGCCGACCTGCTCGCCGGCATCTGCACGGCGTCGGGCGTCCGACCGCCGCAGTGGCACGTGCCGGCCGCGGTCGCGCGGGCCGCGGGCTCCGTGGTGGAGGCCGTCTGGCGCGTCAGACCGGGCGAGGACGAGCCGCCGATGACCCGGTTCCTGGCCGAACAGCTCTCGACGGCGCACTGGTTCGACCAGCGACGGACCCGGAGCGACCTGCGGTGGACCCCGTCGGTGTCGATCGACCAGGGGCTCGAACGGCTGCGCGCCGCGGCTCAGGCCTCGTCGGCCGCCACGTAGACCCAGGCCGTCGAGCCCGAGGCCAGCGTGACCCGGATGCGCTGGTAGTCGGCGACCTCGTAGCCGTCGACCGCGCGGAGCTGCCATTCGTACCCGAGCGTCAGGGCCACACCCTCGACGACGTCGTCCGCGGAGCCGCGGCGGAGGATGGGATGACGGTCGGAGCCGCTCGTCCGGATGACGTCCGGGTCGGTGATCGCCACCCAGTCGAGCCGCCAGCCGGGCAGGGAGTCCGGGGTGGTGGGGACGTGGTCGCCGAACAGCGACTCCTGCACGAGCGGCTGCTGGAGCGTGCCGTACGAGAAGACCCGGTGCGTCTCGCCGGGGCGCGGCGTCGGACGCTCGACGGGGCGCGGAGCGACCGTCGGGGTCGACGTCCAGACGAGTGCACCGGCCAGGCCGGTCAGGCCGAGGTGCAGCAGCCCGATGATGCCGAGGGCGCTGCCCCAGTAGATCCCGGAGTCGTCGCCGAGGCAGCGGGACTGCGGCCAGATCTCGGAATCGGAGAGGCACCCGTACCGGTTCGTGATCCCGACCACCAGCCCGATGACGCCGACGACGAGACAGACGAGCGCGAACGCGCCGAGACCGATGACCCAGCGCTGGCCGGGGGAGAGACGCTTCACGTCGCGAGGCTAGCGGACGGGCAGTGGACTCCGGGACCACCCGGGTGGGCCGACCGGGTCGGGTGGGGCGGGCCTCCAGGCCGGGACCGTGTGCACGACGTCAGCCGGTGAAGCGGGTCCAGAGCTCGGTGACGATCGGCCAGACGTCGCCGGCACGGTCGGCGGAGCCGACGGCGACCAGGACGACGGGGACCAGGGTGACCGCCACGCTCACCAGGACGGCGAGCACCACGGCGGTCGTCGCGGTGGCGGTGTGCCGGCGGGTCAGGGCGAGCAGGAGCAGGGCGAGCACCACGACCGCACCGAGCAGGGCGATCAGGGTGACCCGGACGAACGGGAACGGCACGAGACCGGCGGTGGTGGCGGTGACCCCGCCGAGGAACCCGACCAGCGGCAGGAAGCCGCCGACCGCGACGGCGAGGACGAGGAAGACCCCGATGCCGCCGGCGATCCAGACGCCGCGGGGTCGGGGACGCCGGTCGCGGGACCGGCGCCCTCCGGACCAGGCGGTGGTCACGGCTGGTCCCGGTGACGGGGAGCCGTGGCGGCATCCGCTGCCGCATCGGCGGCGACGGCTGCGTCGTCGGCCGCGTCCGCCGCGGCATCGGCAGCGTCGGCGGCCCGGTCGCGGGTCGTGCCGGCCGCGTCGACGACGACGTCGCGGGCCTGCTCGGCGGCGTCCTCCGCGGACGATGCCGCGTCGGCGGCCTGCTCGGATGCCCGGGCGAGCGACTCCGAGGCGGCGTCACGCAGACGCTCGCCCGCCTCGGTGGCGGCGTCGACGGCACGCTTCGTGGTGTCGGCGGTGGCGTCGGCAGCGCGCTTGGTGGTGTCGGCGGTGGCGGACGCTGCCTGCTTCGTCGCGTCCGCCGTGGCCGTCGCGGCGCGCTTGGTCGCGTCCGCGGTGGTCTCGGCGGCCCGCTTGACGGCGTCGCCGGTCGACGAGGCCGCCTGCTCGACCGCATCGGTCGCCTGCTCGGCGGCCCGGCCGAGCGGGGACTGCTCGTCGTCGAACGGACCGTGCACGTCGAGGACGCGCACGTCGACCGAGGTGCGGAGGTCGGACAGCTGCCGCGTCGCTGCGGTGACCTGCTGCCGGACCTCGGCGGCGACGTCCAGCACCGGGTGCGGGTAGCTGACGACGACGGCGACCTGCACGGTGAGCACGCCGTCCTGTTCGTCGACCTGCACGCCGGTGGTGCCCGCCGAACGGCCGAGCTGCTTCCGCAGCTGGTCGGCGGCACGGGCGGCGATCCCGCCGAGGTGGTGCACGCCGGGCACGCCGAGCGCGGTCTCCGCCGCGGTGCGCGCGACGATCGTCGCGGTGCTCGCGTCGTCGGGCAGCGGCTCCGTCAGTGCTGCGGGCAGGGCCACCTCGGTGACCTGCGTGTTCGCATGGGGGTCGTGCTGCATGGTTCCTCCTCGTTCGGGATCTGCGCGGGGACGCATCGGGGCACCCGTTCGACGGGTGCCCCGATGCGGTCGTGCGACCTACTTCTTGAAGACGTCCTTGACGTCCTCGCCGGTCTGCTTCGCGCTCGCAGCGGCCTGGTCCTTCTTGCCTTCGGCGACCTTCGAGTCGTCGTTGGTCAGGTTGCCGACGGCTTCCTTCGCCTTGCCGGCGAGGTCCTGAGCGGCGTTCTTGATCTTGTCGTCGAGTCCCATGACGGGTCCTTTCGTGGGTGGGCGTGCGCCCGGTGATGTGGTGGTGGGCCGGGAGGCCCGGGGTACGTCCGGCTGACGGGTGTCAGTGGACGCGGGTCGACTTCGCGAGCGCGGAGCGGGTACCGCCGGTCAGGTGCACGAGCACCGGGACCGGACGGCCGAGGGTGCGGTCGAGGACCGCGACGGCTCGGTCGACGGCGTCGAGCACGCTGACGGCGTCCCCGCCGCGGCGGACCGCGACACGGATCCGGGCGGCGCGCTGCCGGCGGACGAGGTAGGTGTCGACTCGGGACCCGACCACGTCGCGGACACCCGCGAGTTCGTGCTCGAGGACGTCCCGGACGAGTGCGACGTTGACGGTGACCGCATCGTCGCCCGAGTGCTCCCGGACGGCGACGGACGTGCCGCCACCACCGCGGGTGAACACCCACACGAGCGACAGGACGATCACGAGGGCCGCTGCCCCGGCGACGATCCACAGCGCGGACGCGGGGACGTCGAGGCTGCGGGGGAGGTCGACGTACGGCTTGACGGCGTCCTGGACGGCGGGCAGCACGCCCGCGCCCATCGCGATCCCGACGACCACGGCGACGAGGCCGAGGACGAACAGGATGATCCGGTTGAGGGTCCGGTTGCTCTTGGTCATGCGAGGGTTCCCTTCTCCTCGACCCGGACGCGGACGCGTCGGCCGAAGCGCTCGTCGAGACCGCTCAGGCGCTCCACGACGGCGGCGCGGACGCGCGCCTCGTCGACCGGCACACCCGTGACGGGGACGATGCGGACCTCGGTGGAACGGCCACGGGCGGTGGCGGAGGCGTTCCCCTCGGGGACACCGGCCGCCATCCCGGCAGCGTTCGCCGCGGTGGAGGCGACGATGCGGGCGTCGATGACGACCGCACCGCGCTCGTGCTCGACGACCGAACGGTGCTGGCGGCCGGGCTTGAGCGCCAGGACGACCAGCACGACGCCGAGGACGACGAGCACACCCGCGATGACCTCGACGACGGTGACGAACGCGGCGTCCGGACGGAGCGCCGTGTCGACCACGGTCTGGGGATCGGCGACCAGCGGCGGGCGTCCGATGGCGCTGAGCACCGCCTCGGTGCCGATCCAGGCGGCCACCAGGGCGAGCACCACGAGTGCCACCGCCACTGCTGTGGAGCGGGAGCGGTGCACGCTCCGACGACGGATGCGTCGTTCGACGGAACCGTTGCTCATGATGGCCTCCTAGCGGGCACGGGACTCGTGCTCGCGCACGATCCCGGTGAGTTCGATGTGGGCACTGCCGACGCGACGCCCGGTCAGGTCGCTCACGCGGCCCTTGACCTGGTCCGCGATCCGGATCGACCCGGAGACGATGTCGTCGCTCGCGGCGATCGGCCCGGTGATGTCGAGCGACAGTGCTCCCGACGCGTCGCCGAGTCCGACGCGCACCCGCTTGGCGGGGGCGCCGAGCCCTTCGGCTGCGACGGCCCGCGCCAGCGAGGTGAGCGCGCGTGCGGTGATCTCGACGCGGCCCGGGACGTCCGGGCCGGCGTTCACCGGGAGCTCCGGCGTCCGGTCAGCACGTCGGTCAGGGCACCGCGGTCGATGCGCCCGGTGGCGAGTGCGGCCACGAGGGCCCCGATCGCACCGAACACGATGACGAGCACGAAGCCCCAGAAGCCGAACTGCAGTGCCACGACGGCGAGGACTGCGCCGATGAGGGCGCCGATCAGCGTGTTGCTCATGCGACTCGGGCTTCCTTCTTCTCGTCCTCGTTGTCGTCGTCGTCACCCGGGATGTAGACGTCCTGGACGGTCACGTTGACCTCGGCGACCTCCATGCCGACGATCTGCTCGAGGGCACGGGCGACACCGGCACGGACGCCGTCGGCGACCTGCTGGAGCGACACCGGGTACTCGGCGACGATCACGATGTCCGCGGCGACCTGCTTCTCGCCGACCTCGACCTTGACGCCCTGACCGAAGTCACGCTGGCCGATGGCGTCGCGGATGGCGCCGATGGCACGGGCTGCGCCGTTGCCGAGGGAGTGCACGCCGTTGACCTCGCGGGCGGCGATGCCGGCGACCTTCGACACGACGGTGTCGTCGATGACGGTCTTGCCGGTGACGCTGCTGGTGCCGGCGTGCGAGGTGGCACGGGTCGCCGTGGTGGCCGGGGTGGGGGTGGTGGTGTCAGCCATGTTCGTTCCTTCCGTTGACCCGCCGGGCGTTCCCAGCGGTTGCTGTTCACGGATGAGACGGGCTGTGGAAGAGATTCGTCACACACGACTTCTCGGATTCGGCTGCTTTCCAGGGAACCCCGGAAATCCGGGGATGAGCGTGTACCCCCGGGGTGTTCCGTCCGGCCGTTCAGCCGTTTCCGGCCGCGCCGTTGCGCTCTGCAGCGGCCCGCATGGCACGGACACAGGCCATCGGGGACTCGCCGCGCTCCTCGCGGAAGAGCTGTTGCAGCCGTCGGGGGAGCACCCCTGCGGCGGCCGCGATGTCGTCGAGCGTGAGCGGGTCGTCGAGGTGCTGCTCGATGTACGACACCGCACGACGGACACGCCACGACGCCTTGCCGGCCTCCGGCTGCGCGGCCAGCGACGCGCGTTTCGTCACGGCGGGGTCCTCGCCGAACCGGCCGCGGTAGGTCTCGGCGAACCGGCCCGGGTTGGTGAAGCCCCAGCGGCGGGCGATCGCGGCGATGCCGGATGACACGAGCGGACAGTCCGCCGGGGCGACCGGGCCGCCCCGGTCCGCGCGGAGCAGCTCCTCGCGCACCCGGTCGAGGCGGTGGTCGCGGAGGAACCGGTGCGGCGTGGTGTCGAGCGTCCGGGCGAAGACGTCCTGCAGCCCACGCTGGCTCAGTCCGCAGGCCGCGGCGATGGTGGGGACCGAAGGGCGTTCGGCGGCGTGCAGCTCGATGAAGCGGATCGCGTCGCGGAGCCGGTTCGCCACGGGGACGTCATCACCGCGGTTCCGGATGGGGAACGTGTCGAGGATGACGACGGCCAGCCGGCGGTTCAGCGCGGTCCGCATCGGTCCGAGCACGCGGTCGTCGACCAGGGCCGGCCCGAGTTCACGGATCAGGTGCCGCAGGGGTTCGCGCCGGGCGACGACCTCGTCCTGCTGGTCGAACAGCAGTGGGCCGTCGGGCAGGCGGTAGCCGAGGTCGCGGCCGACGCTCCGCAGGAACCGGTCGGACACGTGCACGCCGTTGTAGACGGTGCCGTCGGACTCGAACCGGTAGGCCTCGGACGCCGAGGCGATGTACGGGCTGCCCGGTTCGACGACGCGGGTGCGGTCGGCGAAGTGCATCTCGAGCCGGCCCTTGGTCAGCCAGAACACCACGTGGTCGTCCCGCACGCCGATGACCCCACCCCGCCGACCGCCCTCGGCCCGCATGGTGCGCAGCGACAGGTCGTCGTCACCCACGACCGTGTACTCGTACCGGGTGTCGTCGGTGGCGAAGGTCTCGGAGGCGAAGTCCGAGCCGCCGTACTCGGCCGCGAAGATCTCGGAGTAGTCGGAACCCTCGCCGTCGGAGAACCGCAGCCGGCGGAATCCGTTCGTCGTCGAGGGGTCCATGCGCTGATCATGCCACCGGTTGCGCCCGGACGAGATCGGAATACCCTAGGGGGGTACCGTATTGAGAACGGTGGAGGCGGACATGCACGAACACGTCGGGTACATCGGCGACAAGGACGACCTGCTCAAGCGACTCCGTCGCGCCGAGGGGCAGGTGCGCGGCATCGCGCGGATGGTCGAGGACGAGACGTACTGCATCGACGTCCTGACCCAGATCTCGGCGGCGAACCGGGCGCTCGAACGCGTCGCGTTGTCGCTGCTCGAGGACCACCTGGCGCACTGCGTCGCCGAGGCCGTCGCCGAGGGCGGGGACGCCGCCGACGAGAAGGTGCGCGAGGCCAGCCAGGCGATCGCCCGGCTCGTCCGCTCCTGACCCTGACGACCCACCACCGAGAAGGAGACACCATGACCACCGAAACGCTGCTCGTCGAGGGCATGACCTGCGACCACTGCGTGATGAGCGTCACCGAGGAACTCACCGAGGTCGACGGGGTGTCGGGCGTCGACGTCCGACTCGTCCCCGGCGGATCGTCCGAGGTCACCGTCAGCTCGGCGGTACCCGTCGACGCGGACGCCCTCCGCGCCGCCGTCACCGAGGCGGGGTACGAGGTCGTGCGCTCGTGACCGACCGCACCGTCGAACTCGACATCACCGGGATGACCTGCGCCTCGTGCGCGAACCGCATCGAGCGGAAGCTCGGCAAGCTGCCCGGGGTCACCGCCACCGTCAACTACGCCACCGAGAAGGCGCAGGTGCAGGTCGCCGCGGACGGCACCGCCGACCCCGAGGCGCTGATCGCCGCGGTGGAGTCGGCCGGCTACGGCGCCACGGTGCCGGCCCCGCCCACCGCTGCTGACGCCGACCCCGCGGTCGACGAGGACCCGACCGGCCCGCTGCGCCGACGCCTGGTCGTGTCCGCCGTGCTCGCGGTGCCCGTCGTGGTGCTCTCGATGGTGCCGGCGCTGCAGTTCCCGAACTGGCAGTGGCTCGCCCTGACGCTCGCGGCGCCCGTCGCCGTCTGGGGTGCGCTCCCGTTCCACCGTGCCGCGTGGGTCAACGCCCGGCACGGTGCCGCCACCATGGACACCCTGGTGAGCGTCGGCGTCCTCGCTGCCTTCGGGTGGTCGCTGTACGCCCTGTTCTTCGGCGACGCCGGCACGACCGGCATGCACATGACGTTCTCGTGGTTCGCCACGGACCCCGAGGCCACCGACCTGTACCTCGAGGTCGCGACGGCCGTGACGGTGTTCATCCTCGCCGGCCGGTACATGGAGGCCCGCGCGAAGACGCAGTCCGGTGCCGCGCTCCGGGCACTGCTCGAACTCGGTGCGAAGGACGCCACGGTCCTGCGCGACGGTGTCGAACACCGCGTGCCGGCCTCGTCCCTGGTCGTGGGCGACGTCGTCGTGGTGCGACCCGGCGAGCGGATCCCGAGCGACGGCCTGGTGCAGGACGGCTCCTCGGCCGTCGACCTCAGCATGCTCACCGGCGAGTCCGTGCCGGTCGAGGTCGGCCCGGGCGACCGGGTCACCGGTGCCACGATCAACGTCGGCGGGCGGCTCGTCGTCGCGATCACCCGCGTCGGTGCCGACACCGAGCTCGCCCGGATGGGTCGCCTGGTCGAGGACGCCCAGACCGGCAAGGCCGAGGTGCAGCGTCTGGCCGACCGCGTGTCCGGAGTCTTCGTGCCGATCGTCATCGCGCTCGCCGTGCTGGCCTTCGTCGGCTGGCTCGTGTTCGGCGGCTCGGTCACCGCGGCCTTCACCGCGGCCGTCGCCACCCTGATCATCGCCTGCCCGTGCGCTCTCGGGCTCGCCACGCCCACCGCGCTGCTGGTCGGCACCGGTCGCGGCTCCCAGCTCGGCATCCTGATCGGCGGTCCGCAGGTGCTCGAGCGCACCCGCGGCGTCGACACCGTCGTGCTCGACAAGACCGGCACCGTCACCACGGGGTCGATGACCCTGCGGTCAGTCACCGCCGTCGACGAGACCGAGGACGTCGTCCTGCGCCTCGCCGCAGCGGTCGAGGACGGCTCCGAACACCCCGTCGCCCGCGCCGTGACCACCGCGGCCCGTGCCCGGGGCGCCGGCCTGCCCCAGGCCGAGCAGTTCACCGCCACCGCCGGCGCCGGTGTGCAGGCCGTCGTGGACGGCGACGTCGTGCTGGTCGGCACGACCCGCTGGCTCGCCGACTCGTGGTCGATCACCCTGCCCCCGGTGCTGTCCGACGCCGTCGACCGTGCCGAGGTCGACGGGGGCACGGCGGTCGTCGTCGCCCGGAACGGCACGGCCCTGGGCGTGGTCGTCGTCGGCGACACCGTGAAGCCCGAGGCCGCCGACGCGATCGCCCGCTTCCGTGCGCTCGGCCTGCACCCGGTCCTGCTCACCGGCGACAACGACGGGGCCGCACGTGCGGTCGCCGCGAGCGTCGGCATCGACGAGGTGCACGCCCGCGCGACCCCGGCGTCGAAGCTCGAGACCGTCCGCCGGCTGCAGTCCGAGGGGCGGAGCGTCGCGATGGTCGGCGACGGCGTGAACGACGCCGCCGCACTGGCCGCGGCCGACCTCGGCATCGCCATGGGTGCCGGTACCGACGCGGCCATCGCGGCGAGCGACATCACGGTCGTCAGCGGTCGGCTCACCGTGGTGGCCGACGCCATCCGGCTGTCGCGCGCGACGCTCGGCGTCATCAAGGGCAACCTGTTCTGGGCGTTCGCGTACAACGTCGCGGCGATCCCGCTCGCGATGGCGGGGCTGCTCAACCCGGTGCTCGCGGGTGCGGCGATGGCGTTCTCGTCGGTCTTCGTCGTGACGAACAGCCTGCGGTTGCGTCGCTTCGCGGCGCAGCCGTGAACCCGGCAAGCCGACCGCGGCCCTGAACGCGACCGGCCGGGAGGCGTGACGCGCGCAGCGAACGCGAGCCGCGCCTCCCGGCCGACTGTGCGCACCACCCGCCGGAGCGCACTACGCTCGAAGACGGTCCGCGACGCAGCGCTGCGTGACCCGCGGGCTGTACGTCTTGAACGTGATCCCCAGGAGGACCGAAGTGACCGAATCCGCTCCCGTCGACCCCACATCGACCGAAGGCTGGAAGAAGCTCGACAGCATCGCTGCCGACTTCACCCCGGACCTGCGAGGGTGGTTCGACAGCGACCCCGGTCGTGCCGAGCAGTACACCTTCCAGGCGGCCGACCTGACCGTCGACCTCTCCAAGGGCCTGGTGACCGACGAGATCCTCGCCGCGCTGCTGCAGGTCGCGAAGGACACCGGCGTCGCCGAACGCTTCCAGGCGATGCTCGCCGGTGAGCACATCAACGTCACCGAGGACCGCGCCGTGCTGCACACCGCGCTCCGCCGCCCGAAGGCGACCGAGGGCCTCGTGCCGGCGGCGCCCCTGACCGTCGACGGCCAGGACGTCGACGCCGACGTGCACGCCACGCTCGACAAGGTCTACGGCTTCGCCGAGCAGGTCCGCAGCGGCGCCTGGACCGGTGTCACCGGCAAGCGCATCGAGACCGTCGTCAACATCGGCATCGGTGGCTCCGACCTCGGCCCGGTCATGGTCTACGAGGCACTCAAGCCCTACGTCCAGCCCGGCCTCGAGGCCCGCTTCGTGTCGAACATCGACCCGGCGGACATCTACGAGAAGACCGCGGACCTGGACCCCGAGACCACGCTCTTCATCGTCGCGTCGAAGACCTTCGGCACGCTCGAGACCCTGACGAACGCGCGCCTCGCCCGCCAGTGGCTGTGGGAGAAGCTCGGCCTGACCGACGCCGCCGACGACGAGAAGAAGAACGCCGTCGCGAAGCACTTCGTCGCCGTCTCCACCGCCCTCGACAAGGTCGAGGCCTTCGGCATCGACCCCGAGAACGCCTTCGGCTTCTGGGACTGGGTGGGCGGCCGCTACTCGGTCGACTCGGCCATCGGCACGAGCGTCGTCATCGCGATCGGCAAGGAGAACTGGGAGCAGTTCCTCGCCGGCTTCCACGCCATCGACGAGCACGTCCGCACCACGCCGCTCGAGCAGAACGTCCCCGTCCTGATGGGCCTGCTCAACGTCTGGTACACGAACTTCCTCGGTGCGCAGAGCCACGCGGTCCTGCCGTACACGCAGTACCTGCACCGCTTCGCCGCGTACCTGCAGCAGCTCACCATGGAGTCGAACGGCAAGCGCGTCCGCTGGGACGGCTCGCCCGTCACCACCGAGACCGGCGAGGTCTTCTGGGGTGAGCCCGGCACGAACGGCCAGCACGCGTTCTACCAGCTCATCCACCAGGGCACCCGCCTGATCCCGGCCGACTTCATCACGGTCGCCAACCCGGCCCGTCCGCTCAAGGACGAGACCGGCGACGGCAAGGGCGTCGCGCCCGGCACCGACGTGCACACGCTGTTCCTGGCGAACTTCTTCGCGCAGACCAAGGCGCTCGCGTTCGGCAAGAGCGCCGACGAGGTCCGCGCCGAGGGCACCACCGACGAGGGCATCGTCGCGGCGCGCACGTTCCCGGGCAACAAGCCGACCACGTCGATCATCGCGCCGGAGCTCACCCCGAGCGTCCTCGGCCAGCTCATCGCCCTGTACGAGCACATCGTGTTCACCGAGGGCACGATCTGGGGCATCGACTCGTTCGACCAGTGGGGTGTGGAGCTCGGCAAGCAGCTGGCGCTGCAGGTCACGCCGGCCGTCGAGGGCGACCAGGCCGCGCTCGACGCGCAGGACCCGTCGACCAAGGCGCTCATCGCGAAGTACCTGGAGCTGCGGAAGTAACGCACGCCCCCACCTGACGGACGGGAGGCCCGTGGCGGATTCGCCACGGGCCTCCCGTCCGTCGTGTCGGGCACTGCCAAAGCGACAGTTGCGCCCGACGGGCCGCCGTCAGGCCTGCGAAAGCGACAGATGCGCGCCGATCTTCCGCGGAGAAGTGTCGCTTTCGCGAGGGCCCGCTGCGACGCCGCGGGGCTCGGCGCCGGGCCGCCGGCTCAGCGGGCGAGCGGGTCGAGGTTGAGGGACGTGCCCTCGTACAGGTGCTGGTCCTCGCCGAACACCTGGACGCCCTCGTTGAGCCAGACCAGGTCGCGGACGGTGATGCCGAACCGCGCCGCGACGTCCCCGATCAGGTCGTCCGGTGCGACGCCGTAGGACCTCGGCGCACCGGCGGCCGTGGTCGCGGTGACGGTCCCGGTCGCGTTCGCCCGTCGTCCGGCGTCCTTCGGGTGCACGTTCGTCTGCCGCGCGGGGACGGACCACCGCACGGTGGACACCGCGAGGACCTTGCCGGCGGAGATCTCGACGGGGACGTCCTGTCCGGGCGCCGCGGCGGAGTAGGTCACGAGGGTGCCGAGGTGTGACGGGTCGACCCCGGATCCGTCCAACGGGACGTCGACCGCGGCCGCCGTGCTGGTCGGGCCGCCGAGGGTCCGGTCACCGACACCGGGGTAGGTCAGCCCGTCGCCCACCGCACGGGGCAGGTCGAACAACGCGACGCCGATCGGCACCGGCAGCGTCGAGGTGATCCCGGAGTACTGCGCGGTGAACGTGTCGTCGCCGTCCGCGACCACCCGGAAGTGGAAGTGCACGCTGCCCTTCGGCGAGGCCACGTCCCCCTGCGCCAGGACGGTCCCGGCGGGGATCGGTGTCAGCGTCGGTGCGGGTGCGGCGGCCTCCGTCGGCACCGGGGTCGGTGTGCGCGGGTTCGCCGACGCCTCGATCAGGTCCGATGCGGACTCGCCGGTCGGGGTCGCCGCCGGGGTCTCGCTCGCCGTCGGGCTGGACGCCGGCGGACTGGAGGGAGCGGGCGGGACATCGTCCGGTCCCCGCAGCAGCGAGCAGCCGGACAGCACCACGCCGGCCGCCAGCACGATGGCGATTCCGCCGGTCCGTTTCATGATGCCCCCTCAGGTCGAGGGTAACGCGATGCCGAGCACACGGTCGTCGTCGCCGGCGGACTGTGTCCCGGGACGCACTCCAGCCGCCGAGGGGGCGAGATGGTGTCGGTCGGAGCGGCTACGGTCGAGGGCATGGAGCGTTCGGAGATCCTCGCCGCGGCTGCCGCCGCGCACGCCGCCCGCATCGCAGCGGCGGGTGGTGACGACGTCGCAGCGCGTGAACGTGCCGACAGCGTCCGGCGCCGGGCCGACGGGCTCACCGACCGGTACGACACGGTCGAGGGCTCGGACACCGAGTCCGACGCACGTGACGCCGCACGCCGTCGGGCGGGAGAGGCAGACCGCGCCGCCTCGCGCACCGAGGGCGTGCTGTCCGACTGGCACCGGATGGGCACCCGTCGTGGCGTCACCCCCGATGCCCAGGTCCGCACGGCGTGGACCGTGACCGGGGTCCCCGAGCGCGGCGACGCCCGAGCCCTGGCCAACGTGCTGCTCTCCACCGCGGGGCACGCCGGACGCGTCGCCGACGCCGCCCGACGCAACCCCGCCCTGTCCGGCGCCGCGAGTGCCGCCGCCCGACGGACCGTGCGCCGCTACACCGACCACGGCGCCGACATGGCTTCGTTGGGGGACGTCCTGGGCGACGGCCCCGTCGACGACGAGCGCTGAGCCCGACCCACAGATTGGACCGCTCCCGTCCTCATCAGGCCTTCTGTGGACCGATCCAAACGACCTGACGACAGAATGTCCAATTGACAGGACATGGATTCGGGTTACGATCGGTCCACGCACTGACGCGCGATCACCGACGAAGGAGTCACCGAATGGTCGACATCAAACCGACAGCCCCGACTGTCGCACTGCCCCCGTTGGGGACCGGGCCGCACCGCCGACGACTCGGTGTGCTGGCCCTCGTCGCCACGTTCGGCGGGTTGCTCTTCGGGTACGACACCGGTGTCATCAACGGTGCCCTGAACCCGATGAAGGCGGAGCTCGGCCTCACGAACTTCACCGAGGGTGTCGTCACCAGCTCGCTGCTCTTCGGTGCCGCGATCGGCGCCATGCTCGGCGGCCGCATCGCCGACGGCTGGGGTCGCCGCAAGACGATCATCCTGCTCGCCGTCACGTTCTTCGTCGGCACGCTGATCTGCGTGTTCGCGCCGACGTTCGAGGTCATCGTCACCGGTCGTGTGCTCCTCGGCCTCGCGGTGGGTGGCGCATCTACGGTGGTCCCGGTGTTCCTCGCCGAACTCGCGCCGTACGAGATCCGCGGGTCCCTGTCCGGCCGCAACGAGCTCATGATCGTGATCGGCCAGCTCGCCGCGTTCGTGGTCAACGCCTTCATCGGCAACATCTGGGGCGAGGGCAACGGCGTGTGGCGCGTCATGCTGGCCGTCTGCGCGCTCCCCGCGATCGCGCTGTTCGTCGGCATGCTCCGGGTGCCGGAGTCGCCGCGCTGGCTCGCGTCGAAGGACCGCTACGACGAGGCGCTCTCGGTCCTCGAGCAGGTCCGGACCACCGATCGGGCCCGCGCCGAGCTCGACGACATCAAGCGGAGCAACGACCTCGAAGCGAAGGTCGGGCGTGTCAGCGGCTGGCACACGCTGCGCGGGAACAAGTGGCTCATCCGCATCGTGCTCATCGGAGCCGGACTCGGCGTCGCGCAGCAGCTCACCGGCATCAACTCGATCATGTACTACGGCCAGACCGTGCTCATCGAGTCCGGGTTCCAGGCGTCGGCTGCCCTCATCGCGAACATCGCCCCCGGCGTGATCGCCGTGGTCGGTGGCGTCATCGCGCTGTACAACATGGAGAAGATCAACCGCCGCACGACGCTGATCCTCGGGTTCACGCTGACGACGATCTGCCACTTCCTCATCGGCATCGCGTCGGTGGCGCTGCCCGAGGGCAACCCGGCCCGCCCGTGGGTCATCCTGTTCCTGGTCGTCGCGTTCGTCGGCTCGATGCAGACCTTCCTCAACATCGCCGTGTGGGTCGTCTTGTCCGAGATCTTCCCGACGCAGATCCGTGCGCTCGGCATGGGCATCTCGGTGTTCTGCCTCTGGATCGCGAACGCGTTCCTCGGGCTGTACTTCCCGACGATCGTCGCCGCGACCGGCATCACCGGGACCTTCTTCGGCTTCGGGGTCGTCGGACTGCTGGCGCTGCTCTTCATCTGGAAGTTCGTGCCGGAGAGCCGCGGTCGCACCCTCGAAGAGGTCGAAGAGGGCGTCACCACCGGCAACATCTTCACCGTCCCCGTGAAGGCGTCGCGCCGCTAGTCCGCTCCACGCCGCACCGAGTGCGCAGAAGACGTCGGGTCGCCCCAGGGCACCCGGCGTCTTCTGCTCACTGGATCCACCGTCGCCGCCCGGTTGGTTGCATGGAGGCGTGACGGAACTGGTGCTGCAGGACTTCCCGGCCGCCCTGAACGTGGTGTGCTCCGCGCTGCTCGTGGTCGCCGTGGGCTGTGCCGTGTTCGTGGCGGTCGACGTGGTGCGTCGGCCGCCGCACATGCGCGTCATGGCGTTCGTGTGGCCGCTCACGATGCTGTTCGGCAGCGTCGTGTGGCTCGTCTTCTACCTGCGTCGAGGGCGGGCCTCGGCGCCCGGCCACGGACGGTGGGCGGGCACCGCGATCGACACGAGCCACTGCGGGGCCGGCTGCGCCCTCGGCGACCTGATCGGCGAGTTCGGGCTCGCGGCGTTCCCGGCGCTCGGGGTGGTCGTCGGACTGGGCACGCTCTACCAGGATCGGATGTTCGCCGGGTGGATCGTCGACTTCGTCATCGCGTTCGTGCTCGGCATCGCGTTCCAGTACTTCGCCATCGCGCCGATGCGGGGCCTCGGCGTCCGGGCCGGGCTCGTCGCCGCGCTCAAGGCCGACACGCTGTCGATCATCGCGTGGCAGGTGGGCATGTACGGCCTGATGGCGGTGTGGCAGCTGGTCGTGTTCCCGGCGCTCGTCGGCGGGCGCGCGAGCGTCTTCTCGCCGGAGTTCTGGGTGGCGATGCAGCTGGCGATGGTGGCCGGCTTCGTCTGCTCCTACCCCGTGAACGCGTGGCTGGTGCGTCGGGGCATCAAGGAGGCCATGTGACGGAACAGCGGACAGACGGGAGGCCCGGTGCCAGCTGGCACCGGGCCTCCCGTCCGTTCTGTGGTCGCGTTACGGGCGCAGGAGCACCTTGCCGACGCGACCGGCGGTGTCACTGGCGCGCACGGCGTCGCGGACCTGCTCGAAGGCGAAGGTCTCGGCGACGGGAAGCGTCAGCGAGCCGTCGAGCACGCGGGTGATGAGCTCACCGAAGAGCTGCCCCTTCGTCTCGGCCGGCATCGTCTTGCTGACGACGGAGCCCCAGAAGCCCTTCACGGTGAGCTGGCCGAAGATGACCTTGCCCGACGGGATCTCGAGCGTCGGCGACGCCATCGCGCCGAAGACGACGAGGGTGGCGTTCTCGCCCAGCACGGAGGCGATGTCGCCGGCGGCCTTGCCACCGACCGACTCGACGCCCGCGATGATCGGGGCGCCACCGGTGATCGCGGCGACCTGGTCCTGCCAGTCGTCGGCGTCGGTGGCGACGATGCGCTCGATGCCCTGCTCGCGGAGTTCGTCGACACCGGCGGCGCGACGGACGAGTCCGATCACGTTGATGCCGCGGGCGGCGCCGAGCTGGGCGACCATGCGTCCGACCGCACCGTTGGCGGCGTTCTGGATGATCCAGTCGCCCTCGTGCAGGTCGAGCGAGTGCAGCAGGCTGATGGCGCTGAACGGCATCGAGACGAGCTGGGCGGCGGCCTCGTCGGTCATCGCGTCCGGCACCGGGACGAGCCCGGCGGCGTTGGCGGTGTAGTACTCGGCCCAGACGCCGAAGGCACCGCCGGCGACGCGCTGGCCGACCTGCAGGTTCGTGACGCCCTCGCCGAGGGCCTCGACGACGCCGAGTGCCTCGGTGCCCGAGGCGGCGGGGAGCTCCGGCTTGAAGCCGTAGGTGCCGCGGACGGTCCACAGGTCGTGGTTGTGGATGGGGGAGAGGACCGTGCGGACGAGGACCTCGCCGGCGCCGGGCGTCGGGACGGGGCGCTCCTGCACCTCGAGGACGTCGGCGGGCTCGGCGAACGTCTCGTGGACGACGGCGCGCATGGTGGTGGGGGTGGTGGTGCTCATGGGTCAGTCCTCCGAGACGACGATGGTGACGTCGATATTGCCGCGGGTCGCGTTCGAGTACGGGCAGACCTGGTGGGCCGCGTCGGCGAGGGCCTGCGCCTGGTCGTGCTCCAGGCCGGGGATGACGACCTCGAGCATGACGGCGAGCTGGTAGCCACCGTTGCCGTTCGGGCCGATCGACACACGACCGCCGACGGACGAGTCGGTGATCTTCACCTTCTGGCTGCGGGCGACGCCCTGCAGTGCGGAGTGGAAGCAGGCGGCGTAGCCGGCGGCGAAGAGCTGCTCGGGGTTCGCGCCGTTGCCGGAGCCACCCATCTCCTTGGGGATGGCGAGGTCGAACTCGACCGTGCCGTCGCTCGTGGCGACGTGGCCGTTGCGGCCTTCGCCGGTGGCCAGGGCCTCGGCGGTGTAGAGGGTTTCCATGGGGTTCCTTCCTTGTGGGGCGGATCGTGAAGTTCGGGGGTGTGCGGCGCGCTCTCGCGCTCAGCGACAGTTCACGCGCGCACGTGGGCGTGCGGTGTCGCTCAGCGCGAAACGGCGCCGGCGTCAGCGGCGTCGTGCTCGGGGTCGGCCGCCGCGTGCATCGTCTCGGTCAGCCGGTGCAGCGTCGCGATGAGCTCGGCGGCGGCACGTTCGTCGGCCAGGCCCATCCCGGCGGCGATGCGCGCGGGGATGCCGCTCAGCTCGGACCGCAGTTCGCGGCCTCGGTCACCGACCATCACGGTGACGACGCGCTCGTCGGTGCTGCGGCGCTCGCGGCGGACCAGGTCGCTCTGCTCCATGCGGCGGAGCAGTGGCGAGAGGGTGCCGGAGTCGAGCTGCAGGTGTTCCCCGAGGCTCGAGACGGTCTGGTCGCCCTCGACCCACAGGGTCACGAGCACCAGGTACTGCGGGTACGTCAGACCCCAGGGTTCGAGCATCGAGCGGTACGCCTGCGTGGTGGCGCGGGACGCCGCGTAGAGGGAGAAGCACACCATCTCGTCGGTCACGGGCATGCGTCCACACTGTCACGCAACCAAGTTGTGTGCAACCTATATCGACGGTTCGCAGGCGAGCTCACAGCGGGCGCCGGGCAGGTGCCCCGCCTCGGCGAGTGCGGCCTGGGCATCCCGGAACGACGAGTAGGGCACGTGCACCCCGCGGACGTCCCGGTAGTCGGTCAGGCCCGGGCCGGCCCAGTACACGACCCCGTCGTCACCGACCTCGGCGATCGCCCGGCGGATCGCCCGCGCCGGGTCCGGCTCCTCGGCGACCAGCGCCTCGTGCCCGCTCGCCCGCGCACCGTCGAGGATCGCCGCCCGGATCGGGGCCGGGTCCTCGAACCGCGGGTGGTGGTCGGCCACGATGACGACATCGGCCGCCTCGGCCGCCACCGCGCCCATCGCCGACCGCTTGCTCGGGTCCCGGTCGCCGTCCGCGCCGAGGACGATCCCGACCCGGCCCGGTGCGAACGCCCGCACCGCCTGCAGGCTCTTCGCGAACGCGTCCGGGGTGTGCGCGAAGTCCACGAAGACGCGAGGGCCGGTCGCCGCCGATGCGTCCGCCATCCGCCCGGGGACGACGACGTCGAGACGGCCCTCGGTCGCGTCGAGCAGTGCTGCGACGGGCACCCCGGCGGTCGCGAGCATCGCCACCGCCAGCCCCGCGTTCGCCGCCATGTGCACGCCGAGCAGCGGGAGGTCCAGGTCGAACGTCGTGCCGTCCGGTGCGGTCAGGGTCGACCGGGTGCCGTCGGGCCGCTGCTCCCGCACCAGGACGGTCCAGTCGGCCCTGGCCGCGGGTTCGGTCGAGATCGTCGTGACCGGGACCGTCGCCCGCTCGACGATCCGGCGACCGGCGGGGGAGTCGAGTGACACGACGCCGGCGCGCGACCGCGCCGGTGTGAACAGCAGGGCCTTGGCCGCCAGGTACTCGTCCATGTCCGCGTAGTCGTCGAGGTGGTCGTGCGACAGGTTGGTGAACCCCGCCACGTCGAACACGACGCCGTCGGTGCGGTGGCGGGACAGGCCCTGCGCACTCACCTCGAGCGCGGCGCCGTCGACCCCGCGTTCGGCGGCGCGTGCCAGGAACGCGTGCAGTTCGGGGGCCTCCGGTGTCGTCAGCGCGCTCGGCAGCGACTCGTCGTCGACACGGCGCTCCACCGTGCTGCTGATCGCCGACCGCCACCCGAGCCGGCGCATCAGGGCGTCGAGCAGGTGCACCGTCGAGGTCTTGCCGTTCGTGCCGGTCACCGCGAACAGCGGGAACGGCAGCGACTCCGTGCCGGCGAGGAGCCGTGCGACGGCGCCCAGGCGTGCACGGACCTCCGGCACCACGACGACCGGCAGCCCGCTCCGTCGCGCCGCGGCCTGCCCGTCGGGGTCCGTCAGCACCGCGGCGGCACCGGCGTCGCGCGCCACCTCGGCGTACTGCGCGCCGTGTGCGACGCGGCCGGGGAGCGCGGCGAACAGCATCCCCGGCCGGAGCTCGTCGGTGGCGAGCGCCAGGCCGGCCACCGGGACCGCGCCGGCACCGGGACCGTCGACACCGAGCGCTCGGGCGAGCACGTCGAGTCGGACCGGGCGCGGCCGGTCCGGTCGGAAGGCGTGCGGCATCGCGGCTCCTCGTCGTGGGCGGACCCCGATGGTGCGCCGCGCTCCCGGAACGGCGTCCCAGGTCCGCCCGCAGCGCACGACGAACACGCCGACGACCCGGACGGTTAGGCTGACGTGACCCAAGATGAGCAGCAGCGACCTCGACACCACCACGACCCCCGGCAACGGATCGGCGTCGTCCCACGGCAAGACGATCCTGATCGGTGAGCACGCCGTGGTCTACGGCGCACCCGCTCTCGTCCTGCCGGTGCTCGACGCACGGGTCGTGGCGACGGTCACCCCGGTCGCCGCCGACGCCGAGCAGCCCGGTCACAGCCTGCAGTCGACCGTGCACACCGGCCCCCTCGACCTCGCACCCGCGGCCGTGCTGCCGACCGTCACCGCCGTCACCGCGACCCTGCGCCACTTCGGGGTCACCGACCGCCACTTCCACGTCCGGGTCGACAGCGAGGTCCCGACCGCCCGCGGCATGGGCTCGAGTGCCGCGGTCGCCGCCGCCGTGACCGCGGCCGTCGCCGATGCCCTGGGCGAGACCCTCGACGTCGAGACCCACCACGAGCTCATCCAGGAGTGCGAACGCGTCGCCCACGGCCGACCGTCCGGCCTCGACGCCCGGGGCGTCGTCGCGTCCGCGCCGGTCTGGTTCGAGGGCGGGCACATCGAACCCGTCACGCTCGGCGCCCGGTTCACCTTCGTCGTCGCGGACACCGGCGTCCCCGGGCACACCCGCGAGGCCGTCTCGGCCGTCCGCGCCCGCCACGACCAGGACCCGGTCGGTGTCGGCGCCGTGATCGACCGGATCGGTGCGCTCGCCCGTCGGGCACGGGGGACACTCGAGGACGGCGATGCCCAGGCTCTGGGTGCCACCATGGACGCCGCGCACGACCTGCTCAGCACACTCGACGTGTCGAGTGACGACCTGGACCGGCTCGTCGACGCCGCACGTGCTGCGGACGCCCTCGGCGCGAAGCTCACCGGCGGCGGGCGGGGCGGGTGCGTCCTCGCGCTCGCCGCGGACGACGACCACGCGGACCGCATCGCGGCCGCACTCCGCGGCGCAGGGGCCGCAGCCACCTGGACCACCACGATCGGAGCCCGCGCTTGCTGACAGCCACCGCCGTCGCGCACCCCAACATCGCCCTCGTCAAGTACTGGGGGAAGGCGGACGCGCAGCTCGCGCTGCCCGCCACGGGCAGCGTCTCGATGGGGCTCGACGTGTTCCCGACGACGACCACCGTCACGGTGGACGGCGGGTCGGGTGACGGCCGGGAGGCCCGTGATGCGTTCACGCTGAACGGTCACGTCGTCGACGACGGTGCGCTGGTGCGCGTGCAGCAGTTCCTCGACCTGGTGCGCGAGCTCGCGGGGTCGTCCGAGCGGGCGTCGGTGGTGTCCGAGAACACCGTCCCGACCGGTGCCGGGCTGGCCTCGAGCGCGTCCGGCTTCGCCGCACTGGCGACCGCGGCCGCCGCGGCCTACGGCCTCGACCTGTCGCCGCGCGACCTGTCCCGTCTGGCACGTCGCGGTTCCGGCTCGGCCACGCGCTCGATCCCCGGCGGTGTCGCCGTCTGGCACGCCGGCGACGACCAGGGCTCCTTCGCCGAGCCGATCCCGGCCCCGCCGATGGCGATGGTCGTGGTCACGATCGACGCCGGCCCGAAGCCGATCGGGTCGCGCGAGGCCATGCGCCGCACCATCGCGACGTCGCCCTTCTACCCGGCCTGGGTGACCTCGACGACCGAGACCGTCGGCGACATGCTCACGGCCTGCGCGGCCGGCGACTTCACCCGCATCGGCGAGATCACCGAGAGCAACGCGCTCCGGATGCACGCGACGATCGAGGGCGCGTTCCCGCCGATCCGCTACCTCAACGCCCGCAGCGTCGCCGTGTTCGACGCCGTCGCCGAGCTGCGTGCCGGCGGCACCGAGGCCTACGCCACGGCCGACGCGGGCCCGAACGTCGTCGTGCTCACGAAGCCGCAGGACCGGGCGGCGGTCGCCGGGGCGCTCGCGTCGCTGGGGGACGTCATCGAGTCCGGCACCGGACCTGCCGCGCGGGTGCTCCGCTCCGAAGAGACCGGGAGCAATCCCGACCAGAAGGAGTCCGCGCAGTGATCGAGTTCCGTGCACACGGCAAGCTGTTCGTCGCCGGCGAGTACGCCGTCGTCGAGCCGGGCCAGCCGTCCGTCCTGATCGCCCTCGACCGCGCCATCACGGCGAAGGTGCGCGAGGGCCACGGCGCGGGCAGCGTGCACTCCGAGGAGTACGGACACCTGCCGCTCACGTGGACCCGTGCCGAGGACGGCCTGGCGCTCGACCGTGAGCACCACCCGTACGACTACGTGATGGCCACGATCGACCTGGTCGAGAAGCTCCGCGCCGAGCACGGCATCGCCCCGCGGTTCCACGACCTGCGCATCGAGAGCCAGCTCGACGACGCCAGCGGCCGGAAGTTCGGACTCGGGTCCTCGGCCGCGGTCACCGTCGCCACCGTCGGCGCCCTCGACCGCTTCTACGGCATCGGCCTGACGCAGCGCCAGCGCTTCCAGGTCGCGCTGCTCGCCACCATCCGGGTGAACCCGCGGGCCTCCGGCGGCGACCTCGCCGCGAGCACGTTCGGCGGCTGGCTGCGCTACAGCGCACCGGACCGCGAGCGCCTCGCCGCGATGCTCGGCGACCACGCCGTGTCCGCGATCCTGACGGACGCCGACGCCTGGGACGGCTTCGACGTCCAGCGGCTGCCCGCCCCCGAGAACCTGCAGCTGCTCGTCGGCTGGACCGGCTCGCCCGCGTCCACCACGAAGCTCGTCGACGTGGTGCGTCGGCACCGCAACGGCGGGTACCAGGCGTTCCTCGACGAGAGCCGCAGCGCCGTCGACGACCTGACCACGGGCCTCCAGACCGGCGACGCCGAGCGCACGCTCGGTGCCCTCCGACGCGCCCGTGGGCTGCTGCAGCGTCTCGGCGACTCGGTCGGGTCGAAGATCGAGACCGAGCGTCTCGCGACCCTGTGCGACGTCGTCGAGGCGGCGGGCGGGGCGGCGAAGCCGTCCGGTGCCGGCGGCGGCGACTGCGGCATCGCGCTCGTCCCGGCGGACACCGACCCCGCCGGCATCCACCGCGCCTGGGAGGCGCACGACATCAGACACCTCAGCGTCGCGGTGCGAGCACCAGAAGGAGCCCTCGATGAGTGACCTGCTCACACCGATCCCCACCAAGTGGGTCGGCCCGATCCGCGTCAGCGGCAACGCCGTGCAGGGGGAGCACGAGGTGCCCCTCGCCACCTACGAGTCGCCGCTCTGGCCGTCCGTCGGCCGCGGCGCACGCATCTCACGGATGGTCGAGGACGGCATCGTCGCGACCGTCGTCGACGAGCGCATGACCCGCTCCGTCGTGGTCCGTGCCGACAGCGCCGCCGCGGCCCACGTCGCCGCGGGCCAGATCCTCGCGCGCCAGGACGAGCTCGCCGCGATCGTGTCCGGGCAGAGCCGGTTCGCCAAGCTCATCGAGGTGCACCCGGAGATCGTCGGGGACCTGCTGTTCCTGCGCTTCGCGTTCACCACCGGCGACGCCTCCGGCCACAACATGGTCACGCAGGCGGCGGACAAGCTGCTGCCGGCGATCCTGGACTGGCAGCCGGGCCTGCGGTACGTCTCGGTCTCGGGCAACTTCTGCACCGACAAGAAGGCCACCGCGGTGAACGGCATCCGTGGCCGCGGCCGCAACACCATCGCCGAGATCGTGATCCCCGGCGAGGTCGTCGAGAAGCGCCTGCGGTCGAGCACCGCGCGCATCGTCGAGCTGAACATCGCGAAGAACCTGATCGGGTCGACGATCGCCGGGGCCATCCGCTCGGCGAACGCGCACTACGCGAACATGCTGCTCGGCTTCTACCTGGCCACCGGGCAGGACGCCGCCAACATCGTCGAGGGCTCGCAGGGCATCACGAGCGCCGAGGACCGCGACGGCGACCTGTACTTCGCGACCTCGCTGCCGCACCTGATCGTCGGCACGGTCGGCAACGGCAAGGGCGGGGACCTGCCCGTCGTCGAGGACGCCCTGGTGCGCCTCGGCTGCCGCGAGGACCGCGAGCCGGGCGGGAACGCCCGCCGCCTCGCCGCCCTGTGCGCCGCGACCGTCCTGTGCGGGGAGCTCTCGCTCCTCGCCGCACAGACCAACCCGGGCGAGCTGATGGCCGCCCACGTCGCCATGGAACGCCGCGGCGCGAAGCCCGCAGGGGGTGCGGCATGACCGGCGTCGGCATCCACGACATCGCGATCGCGACCGGGCACCACGTGCTCGAGCTCGACGACCTGGCCGAGCGGCTCGGCGTCGACCCGGCGAAGTACCACGTCGGCATCGGGCAGGACGCCTTCAGCGTGCCCGCGCCCGACGAGGACATCGTCACGATGGGCGCCGCCGCCGCGAAGGAGCTCATCGACCGGCACGGCGTCGAGGGCATCCGCACGGTGCTGTTCGCCACCGAGTCCGGCGTCGACCAGTCGAAGGCCGCCGGCGTGTACGTGCACGGCCTGCTCGGGCTGCCGAAGGCCGTCCGCGTGGTCGAGCTGAAGCAGGCCTGCTACGGCGGGATGGCCGCGGTGCAGCTCGCGCTCGGCATCGTCGCCCGCGCCCCGCACGAGCGGGTGCTCGTCATCGCCGCCGACGTCGCCCGGTACGACGTCGACACCCCGGCCGAGCCGACCCAGGGTGCCGGCGCCGCCGCGATCCTGGTGTCCGCCGACCCCGACCTGATCGAGATCGAGCCGGCGGCGGGCGTCTACACGGCGGACGTCGACGACTTCTGGCGGCCGAACGACCGCTCCACCGCGCTGGTCGACGGTCGGCTCTCGGTGAGCGCGTACGTCAACGCGTTCGTCGGTGCCTGGGACGACCTGGCGGAACAGGGCGGCCCGGCGTACGACGACATCGCCCGGTTCGTGCACCACCAGCCCTTCACCAAGATGGCGATCAAGGCGCACCGCAAGCTCACGCAGCACGTCGGCGCACCCTTCGACGAGGCCGACCTGGCGATCGGGTTCACCTACAACCGGCAGACCGGCAACACCTACACGGCGTCGCTCTGGATCGGGCTCGCAGCACTGCTCGACCTGGACGACGACCTGGCGGGGGAGCGGCTCGGCCTGTTCAGCTACGGCTCCGGCAGCGTCGGTGAGCTCATCACCGGCGTCGTCCGGCCCGACTACCGCGAGCACCGCCGTGCGGGTCGCGTGCGGTCGCTGCTCGAGGCACGGGTCCCGCTGACGGTCGACGCGTACCGCGCGCTGCACGCCGCGGGTGCCGCCACCAGCGAGGACGTCGAGCGTCCGCGCGTCACGACCGCGCCGTTCCGCTTCGCGGGCGTGCGCGGCGGCGCGCGGCACTACGAAGCGTCGGCGCAGCCGGAGTAGCCGGCCTGCGCCCACCAGCCCCTCGCGAAAGCGACAGATCCCCGCGGAACATCCGCGGGGATCTGTCGCTCTCGGGGACCGGACCCGGATCGTGCGCCGGGATCTGTCGCTTGCTCGGGACGGACGGGAGGCCCGTGGCGGCGCTGCCACGGGCCTCCCGTCCGTCTGCCGGTCACGCTGCGGACAGGACCTCGCGCTCCAGCCGCTGGTAGCTGGCCTCCATGCCCTCCGTCATGCCGGTCGCGAGGATCATGTCCCGCTGCTCCCGGTCCGGGTAGGTGACGAGCAGCGTCATGAGCGTGACGCCGTCGGCCTCGTCGAACTGCAGGTCGTTCGTGTTCGGCGGGAAGGGCGCCCCGGTCATGCGTTCGGTCGACACCATCCGGCGTTCGGGTTCGACGACGAGGTTCTCGCCCTCGAACCCGAAGGGTTCGCCCTTGGTGTCACCCGTCGGCGCCCAGGCCTGCCGGAACGCGCCGCCCGGGGTCAGGTCGTTCTCGTACACCGTCATCTCCCACCCGTCGGGGCCGAGCAGCCACCGGCGCACCAGGTCGGGCTCGGTGTGCGCGCGCCAGAGCAGGTGCCGTGGCGCCGCGAACGCCCGGGTGATCCGGACGTGGATGTCGTCGAGGACCTCGGTCTCGGTGCCCGCACCGAGGGCCCACTCGCGCAGGTCGGCGAGCACCCGGTCGAGCTGGCCGAACGCCTGCTGGTAGCCCTCGAGCATGCCCATCTCGAGCATCGCGTCGAGGTCGGCGGTCGAGGCGAACGAGGACACCACGGTGACCCGCGAGCCGTCGTCCGCCGGCCCGAACGACAACACGGTCTCGCTGGTGGGGAGTGACTCGTCGACCGTGCCCTCCGGGTCGGTGAACAGGTCGCGGAAGACGATGCGACGGTGCTCGTCGACCTCGGTGACCTGCCAGACGGCGTGGAACCGCTCGCCCTGCGGGGACGTCATCCGGTAGTCGGCCCGGCCGCCGGGACGCAGGTCGAACGTCGTGAAGGTCGCGGGGAACCCGGGCGGTCCCCAGAACCGCTCGAGCTGGCGCGGGTCGGCGAAGGCGGCCCAGAGGCGTTCGACGGGGACGGGGAACTCGGCGACGAGGGTCATCGAGAGGGTGTCGGGATCGGTGTGGACGGACGTGGTGGGCATCATCGCTCCTGGTGTCGTCGGGTGTCGTCTGGTGCTGAGTGTCCGGACGCGTCGCCGTCGAGCACGTCGCCGAGGCGGTCCATCCGGGTGCGCCAGAGGCGGCCGTAGGCGTCGAGGAGGGCACGGACCCGGTCGAGCTGCTCCGGCTCGGCGCGCACGATGCGGGTGCGGCCGCGGGCCTCCTTGCTCACGAGTCCGGCTCCTTCGAGGACGGCGACGTGCTTCTGGACGGCGGCGAACGACATCGAGTAGGCGTCCGCGAGCTCGCTCACGGACGACGACCCGACGAGCGTGCGCCGGACGATGTCACGACGGGTCGCGTCGGCCAGTGCGTGGAACACCCGGTCGACCTCGGCGTCGGACAGTTCGATTCGTACAACCATTTGGTTGTAGGTTACGTCCGGCCGGTCTCGTCCACAAGGGGGACCTGCCGGTAGTCTTGCCGCGGAGATCGGAGGGGCGATGGCGGAGCAGCTGGGTGCGTCCGGTGCCGTCCGTGCCCTCGTCGCCACCCTGCCCCGTGCGCCACAGCTGTCCGACGTGGTGACCGGCGTCGGTCGGATGGTCGGCAAGCCCACACGCGTCGTCGACGTCGACGGGCCGAGCTGGGGTCCGCTCACCGCGCTCGTGTCGCAGTTCGAGCACGAGAACCTGGTGCTCGTGCCGGCCGACGCACCGCCGCTCTACCGCATGCACTGCGTGCTGCACGAGCTCGGGCACCTGGTGCACGGCGATGTCGGCACACCGACCGCGTCGTCCGTCGCCGAGTTCGCCGCCGGGGGCCACGTCTGCCGTCGCGCACTCGACGCCGACTCCGGGCTCGTGAGCATCTCCGACGACGACGAGCACTTCGCCGAACGGTTCGCCTACGAGCTCGCGACGGTCCTGCTCGCCGGGGCCACGGGCGCGGACGAGCGGGCCTACGGCTGATGGCCGTCCTGCACGCCGCGGCCTTCTGGTTCGCGGCGCTGATCTTCCTCGCCCGCACGCCGTACGTGCTGCGGAACCCCCGTGGTCGGGCGGCCTGGGGCGCCACCGGCGTCGGGGCGCTGGGGCTCCTGACCCTCGGCAGCGTCGTGCCGCAGCCGGTGCTCGACGGTGCCCTGGGCGGCTCGAACCTCATCAACCTGGTGCAGAACGTCTGCGCGACCGTCGCGTTCTGGCTGATGCTGCGCGCGAGCACCGACGACCTGCCGGAACGCCCGGTGCTCGCCAGGCCGGTGGCGCTGCTCGTCGTGGTCGTGGCCTTCACGGTGCCGTTCCTGCTGGTCGAGGAGCGCGGCGGGACCGACTTCCACTTCATCGTGCGCGAGATCGAGCAGACCCCGATGTGGCTCTACGGGACGGTGTACATGGTGGGCGTGGGGATGATCGCCGCGACGACCCTGCGCCGTGGCGTGCTGCAGAACCCGGTGGCACTCGTGGTGTTCCGCGTCGGGCTCGCCCTGGTCGTCGTGGCAAGCGTCGACGAGGTCGCCTCGCTCACCGCCGACCACTTCGGACTCTTCCCGGCCGGGGTGCGGGACGGCCTGCGGCTGGCCTTCGACCCGCCGTTCTACCTCGGCATCGTGCTCATCGTCGTGGCGATGGCCTCGCTGACGTTCCGGCGGTGGGGCCGTGACCTGCGACACCGCGGGCACCACCGGCGCCTGCGCCGCATCGCCCGTCGGCACGCCGTGCGGGCAGTCGAGCGGCCGGGGGACCCGCAGGCCCGGACCTACGACCTGGTGATCGCGATCCGCGACGCCGAGGTGCAGGGCTGGACCCTCGACGACGCCGAACTCGCGCAGGTGCGGTCGGCGGAACGGACCCTGACCCGGAGCCTCGGAGGATGACGGCGTGACGATCGTGTGGTGGGTGCTCGGAGCGCTCGTGGTGCTGGCGGCGGTGTGCCTGGTCGGCCTGGTGGTCCTGGTCGTCCTGCGGAAGGTCGTCGGCAGGATCGTGCTGCCCGGTGGCGACCGGTGGACGCCCGTGCTCGAGTCCGACGCGGACTCCGTCCGGCTGCCGATCACCGACGACACCGTGCGGCCGGGGGAGTACGGGCTGTGGCACGACGGCCCGGGGCACACCACCGTCGGGCCGGTGCTCGAGGTCGACGAAGCCGCCGGGTTCGTGCGCCGGGCCGTGGTCCGGACGACCGGCGCGGTGTCGTCGCGGGTGCGGTGGAGCGGGCACGTGCACCCGGACCCGGCGGCGATGGAGGTCGACTGGTCCGAGGTGTCGCTGCCGACGCCGGTGGGGCCGGCGCCCGCGTGGGTGGTGCGGCCGGGGCCCGGCGGCGCTGGGCGCCCCGACCCCGCGGCCGCCCGCACCTGGGCCGTCCACGTCCACGGGATCCGGACGACCCGGGTCACCGCGCTCCGGACCGTCCCCGCGGCGCTCGAACTCGGCTGGACCTCGATCGTCCCGTCGTTCCGCGGCGACGGCGAGGCGCCGTGGGAGGGCCGGGCCTCACACCTCGGAGCCCGCGAGTGGGCGGACGTCGAAGTGGCGCTCGACCACGCCGTCGCGAACGGCGCCGAACGGCTCGTCATCGTGGGGTGGTCGATGGGCGCGACGATCACGCACGAGCTCCTCGCCCGCTCGGCGCACCGCGACCGCCTGGCCGGGATCGTGCTCGTCGCCCCGGCACTGGACTGGGCCGTCACCGTCCGGTCCCAGGCTCGCCGGGCGGGGCTGCCGGGCTTGGTGGTGACTGCTGCCCTCGGGGCGATGGCGACGCCGGTCCTCTGCCGGACGGTGGGGCTGCGGTCGCCGGTCGACGTGCGCGCGCTGTCCTGGTTGCGCGCACCCCGGCCGCTGCCACCGACTCTGCTCATCCACTCCACCGGCGACACCACGGTGCCGTTCTCGGCCAGTCAGGAGTTCGCCGATGCCCACCCCGGCACGGTGACCCTGGCGGTCAGCGAGCCGGCCGAGCACGCCTGGGAGCGCAACGTCGACGCGGTCTGGTTCGACCGCACCATCACGAACTGGGCGTCCGGCCTCGCGCACACCGGAGCGCAGGAGTAGAAGGAGCCATGGGGCAGCTCATCTACGACGGCCGACCGCTCGACCTGCGGATCGACGACCGCGCGCTCACGCACCTGCAGATCGTCATCGTCAACATGCTCCGGCGTGACCACCGCTTCGCGTTCTCGTGGAAGGACGACGTCGTCCACGGCAACGGTCGCAGCACGATCTGGCTGCACCCCAACGTGAGCCTGCACTTCAAGTTCACCGGCAGCCGGGTGCCGTCGATCAACCGCAGCTGGCTCGAGGACCTCTACGCCTCGGCCACCTCGGGGTCGGGGCTCGTGCTGACGCCGGAGCCGGCGGACACCAGCACGGCGGCCGACTCGGCGTGGTCGCGGGCGGTGGCACCCGGCGACGCGGACGACGCCTCGGGGACACCGAGCGGGAGCACCGCGCGCTGAGCCCGGCGCGGTAGCACAGCGGGCTGATCCGGGTCAACGGGTTCCGCCCGAACTCCACACCTCGTACGGTTTCCGTACCGCGGTTCGCTGTCGTCCCCCCGCACCAGCCTGCTAGGGCGCCGGTGCTGGCAGTGTCCGCGGCAGGAGGGGAACCCGAACAGCCCGTGACGCACAGCGAGTCCGGTGCCGACCAACCACCGGTGACCGAGACGAGCGAGGGACGTGAGTCCCGGATCAGGGGACTCCCTGCTCGGGTCACCGACGCCACGCGTCGGTGATGCGTGCGTCACGCTGCAGGGCCCGCCGGTCCGCCCCCATCGACCGGCGCTCCTCCGGGACCGCCCCGGCCATCGGATTCGGGTTCCGTGGCCGGGGCGGACTCATCAGATCTGCACGCGGCTCAGTAGACGTCGCGCACGTACCGCTTCGTGCGACGCATGTCGGCCAGGTACGCCTGCGCGTCGTCCTCGCCGCGCGCGCGTCCGGTCCGGATGACCTGGAGCAGCGCGGCCTCGACGTCCTTCGCCATGCGTGAGGCGTCCCCGCACACGTACACGTGGCCGCCGTCCTCGAGCCAGGCGAACAGCTCCGCCGATCGCTCGAGCATCCGCGTCTGCACGTAGACCTTCTCGGCCTGGTCGCGCGAGAACGCCAGGTCGAGGCGGTCGAGCACGCCCTGTTCCTGCAGCTCGGTGAGCTCGTCCTGGTACACGAAGTCGGTGTCCCGGTGCTGGTCGCCGAAGAACAGCCAGTTGCGCCCCGTCGCCCCGGACACCGCGCGCTCGTGCAGGAACCCGCGGAACGGCGCGACTCCGGTGCCCGGTCCGATCATGATCATCGGGGCCGACTCGTCCGCCGGTACCCCGAACGACGCGTTCGGCTGCAGGTAGACGTCGACGGTGCCGTCCGGGTCGACCCGGTCGGCCAGGAACGTCGACGCGACTCCCGCGTACATCCGGTGCGGGTCGCCGTAGCGCACCGACGCGATGGTCAGGTGGATGCGGTCCGGGTGCGCCAGCGGGCTCGAGGAGATCGAGTACTGCCGCGCCTGCAGCGGCCGCAGGTTCGGCAGCAGCTCGTCGAGTCCCGGGGCGGCCGGTCCGGCGTCGCGGAGCAGGTCGAGGACGTCGCGTCCCCAGAGCCAGCGGTCCAGCTCGTGCTTGTCGCCGTGCGCCACGACGGCCGCGAGCTCGCTCGACGGAGCGCGCTGCACCAGGTCGGCGATGAGGTCCTTCGAGGGCGTCCGGATCTCACGGTCGGTCCGCAGGACCTCGGTGATCGGCCGGCCGTCGAACGACTCGCCGCCGTTCGCGCCGACCTGCTCGAGCAGGTCCGCCACGAAGACCTCGTCGTTCACGGGAACGACCGCCAGGGCGTCGCCGGCCGCGTACTCGATGCCCGAGTCGCCGAGGTCGAACTCGTAGTGCCGGATCTCCTTCGCGCTGCGCGGCGAGGAGAGCAGCCGGTTCTCGACCAGGCGTGACGGGTACGGGTTGCGCTTGTTCCACTGCGACCCCGGCCGGGAGGCACGGCTCGCGCCCGCCCCGCCGGTCGCGGCGGCACCGTCGCCGGCACCACCGCCCGTGGTCGCGCCGGGTGCAGCCGTCGCGCCGGCCTCGGCGGCGAGGCGGTCGAGGACCGCCGCGGTCCACAGCGCGGCCGGGTCCTCGAAGTCGACGTCGCAGTCGACGCGGTCGTGGATCCGGGTCGCGCCGAGCTGCTCGAACCGGGTGTCGAGGAGCTTGCCGGCCTGGCAGAACTCGTCGTAGCTCGTGTCGCCGAGGCCCAGGACGGCGTACTGCAGCCCCTCGAGCCGTGGCACCGTGCTCGCCTGGATCGCGTCCCAGAACAGCCCGGCGTTGTCGGGCATCTCGCCCTCGCCGTAGGTCGAGGTGACGACGAGCACGTGCGACATCTCGGCGAGCTGCTCGGGGGTGACGGCGTCGAGCGCACTGGCACGACCGCCGAGTCCGCGGGCCTTCGCGCCGGCGACGAGCTCGTCGGCCAGGAACTCGGCGTTGCCGGTCTGGGTGCCGAAGAGCACGTCGATCGTCGTCGTGGGCGCGCTGGCCGCGACCTTCTTGCCGGCGGCGGCGATGCCCGCGATGAACCCGGCGAGCCAGGACTCCTGGGCGGCCGAGAACGGTGCGTCGACGGGGATCAGCGAACCGGTCGGGGGGAGCAGGCTCACGCGGTCACCGCCTCGGTCGGCGCCTGCGGTGCACGGCGGGCGATGTCCTCGAGCGCCGCGGTGGCGAGCAGCTCGTCGAAGCGGGCCTCGCGGACGCGGCCGTCGTTCTTGGCGTTCTGGTGCATGATCCACCCCGTGGTGACCGGCGCGTCCATGCTGCGGTTGTTCCGCTGCGTGAGCGCGCGCTTGTAGTCGTCGAGCCGCTTGATCGCGATGAGCGTGGCGAGCTGGTCGTCGGCGAACCGGTCGAGCGTGCCGCGCAGGTACTTCACGACGCGCTGCTTGACGGAGAAGTCCTCGGTGAGCACGAGGTTCTTGACGGCCTCGCCGACCCGCGGGTCGGCGCTGCCGAGCGCACCCGGGACGCGCTCGAGGGCGACGTCCTGGGCGACCCCGAGCACCGTGTACGACGACAGCAGCGAGAACATGTCCTCGCCCTGGTCGCCGAGTGCCGGGGCACGGCCGTCGAGCACCGTGCGCTGGTCGCGGTAGTCGAGCTTGAACGCGCGGAGCTTGTCGGTGGCGATCGAGGTCGCGAGCTCGTCGAGGAGCTCGGGCCGGGTCGCCGCCGCGAGGATCTCGCCGGCGTCCTGCGTGAGCAGCAGGGCACGCGGCATGCCGACGTACACGTGCGCGCGGGCGGTGTCCCACTCGGCGAGCAGCCGCTCGGCCAGGGCCGAACCCGTCGCCTCGAGGTGCCACTCGAGCAGCAGGCGGGCGGCGGCCTCGTGGAACGCACCGCGCTCGGTGTCGGTGATCGGGAACACCAGCAGCGAGTCCGTGCTGGCACGCTCGGCGACCTGGCCGGAGGGGTCGTACTGGTACAGGAACCCGCCGGACATGCCGTTGCCGAGGCCCTTGCCGAACGCGCCGAGGTTGAACACGGCGCCGCCGGTCATGTACTCGCAGCCGAAGTCGCCCACGCCCTCGACGACGGCGGTCGCGCCGGAGTTGCGGACGGCGAACCGGTCGCCGGCCTCGCCCTCGACGAAGGTGCGGCCGCCGGTGGCCCCGAACAGCGCGAAGTTGCCGACCAGCACGTTGCCGCCCTGTTCGGCGCTGCCGCCACCGGGGGCGCGGACGATGATCCGTCCGCCGCTCTGGCTCTTGCCGACGCCGTCGTTCGCGGTGCCGGTGTGCTCGAGCACGACACCGTCGTTGTTGAAGACGCCGTAGGACTGCCCGGCCGAGCCTTGCGTGCGGATCGTGACCGCGCCGTCCACCAGCCGGCGGCGTCCGCGGTCGTCCGTCGTCACGGCGGGCAGGCCCTGCACGTCCTCGGCGCGGAGCTCGTGGTTGAGCAGACGCTCGAGGTCGATGCCGAGCTGGCCGCCGACCGACTTGTCGGCGTTGCCGAGCAGCACGCCGTGCACGAGCACGTGCTCCTGCGCGTGGTCGACGAGGGCGGTGCGGACGCGCTCGAGCAGGGCGTCGTCGGTGTGGAAGTCCTTCTCCAGGTACTCCGGGTCCGCCACGACCTTCTCGGGCACCTGGGCGAGCAGGGCGCGGGCGTCGAGCCGGCCCACGCTCGCCGGGTGGTCCAGGAGCTGCAGCAGGTCGGTCCGGCCGCGGGCCTCGCGCAGGGAGCGCAGGCCGAGCCGGGCCAGGATCTGCCGCACGTCGTGGGCGATGTTGAGCAGGTACTGCGCGAGCGCGCGGGGGTCGCCCTCGAACGCCTCGGCGTTCGTGGTCAGGCCCGCCGGGCACTTCACGTTGCAGTTCTTCGCCATCACGCAGCCGAGCATCATGAGCGCGGTCGTGCCGAACTCGAAGCTGTCGCCGCCGAGCAGGGCGCTCGTGACGACGTCGCTGCCGGTCTGGTGCGCACCCGAGCAGCGGAGCGTGACCTTCTGGCGCAGGCCGTTCGCGACCAGGGCCTGGTGCACCTCGGCGACGCCGATCTCCGCGGAGCGGCCGGCGTACTTCAGGCTGGTGACGGCCGCGGCGCCGGTGCCGCCGGTGTTGCCCGCGACGTTGATCACGTCGGCACCGGCCTTCGCGACGCCGACCGCGATGGTGCCGATGCCCTCGGACGAGACGAGCTTCACGATCACCCGGACGCGGGCGGCCTTGCAGTCGTGGATGAGCTGCGCGAGGTCCTCGATCGAGTACGTGTCGTGGTGCGGCGGCGGCGAGATCAGCTCGACGCCGGGCGTGCCACCACGGGCCGCGGCGATGTCCACCGTGACCTTGGGGGCGGGCAGCTGGCCACCCTCGCCGGGCTTCGCCCCCTGGCCGATCTTGATCTCGAGCTCCTCGAGCATGGGGTCGGCGAGGTAGCCGGCCCAGATGCCGAACCGGCCCGAGGCGAACTGCTTGATGCGGGAGCCGCGGATGGTGCCGTAGCGGGAGTGGTGCTCGCCGCCCTCACCGCTGTTCGACATGCCGCCGACCATGTTCGTGCCGTGTGCGACGGCCTCGTGGGCGGTGGCGACGAGCGCGCCGTGGCTCATCGCACCGGACGCCAGGGTCCGGGTGATCTCGTGGGCCGGCTGCACCTCGTCGAGCTCGACGCTCGCCGGGGCGCTCTGCAGCAGCGCGAGCAGGGCGACGGCCGCACCGGTGGCGCGGAGCGTCACCCCGGTGTCGTCGACGGCGTCGACGTCGATCTGTCCGGGGTGGAGCAGCGCGAGGCCGTCCGCCAGGGCCGCGTGGCGCAGTGCACCCGTGGTCCCCGTCGACGTGAGCTCCAGGCGGAACCGCTCAGTGCCTCCCGGCAGGTCCTGGTCGTCCGACGGACGCGAGCCGGAGAGCCCGCGCACGGTGACGCTGGCGTTGCCGCTCGTCGAGAAGCGGCCGAGCTCGCGGGCGAAGTCCTCGGCCGTGTCGATGCCGGTGACGTCGGCGGGCAGCGCGAGCACGTCGCGGAGCGCGGCGGGGCGGCGGGATCGCTCGTCGTGGGTCGTCTGCAGGAACGTGACGTAGCCCGGCGTGATGCGGTGCGCGTCGATCTCGGCGTCGCTCAGCCGGTCGTACCCGGTGTTCCGGTACGCGGCGTCGGTGATGCCGAACGAGTCGTCGAGCTGGCCGAGCGTGAGCAGGCGCAGCGCGTCGGAGTCGCCGGAGCGTTCGAAGGCCGGGCGCTCCTCGGTCATGCCGCCGAACCCGCGGACGCTCGCGACGCCGAAGGAGTGGCCGGCACCGTCGGAGCGTTCCTTGAACAGCCCGAGCAGCGGGACCTGGCCCTCGGACGCCACCGAGCGGGCACGCTCGTGCCAGTCCGTCGCCGCCTGTGCGATGCGCGCGAAGCCGACGCCGCCGACCGGTGCCTGCATGTGCGGGAAGATCCGCGCGAGCACGTCATCGCCGGTGTCGAGGTAGTTCGGCTCGAAGAACTCGCCACCGATGTAGCTCTCGGCGGTGCACAGGCCGACGCGGCCCATGGTCTTCGCCAGGGCCTTCTCGGCGGCCTTGCGGAACTGCTTGAGCGCCAGGTCGGTCGCGGTCAGCTCACCGGCGGGTGCGGGTGCGGCGGGGTACTTCTCCTCCGCACGCAGTCGCGCGCTCAAGCTGTACACAGCGGCGGCACCGAAGCCCAGCGCGGTCGCGACGTGGTGTGACGATGGCAGCTGACCGCTCTCCGCGACGACGGACACCCGCAGGCGCAGACCGGTCTCGATGAGCCGCTGGTTGACGGCGGCAACGGCCAGGATCACGGGGAGGGGCGCATGGGTCGACGACACCTCGCGGTCGGTCACGACCGCGATCCCGCCACCGCGCGCCGCGAACGCCTCGATCGCGTCGCACAGGGCGTCCAGCGCGCCGCGCATCGCGTCGGCGTTGGCCTGCTCGTCGGCGGGCACCGGCACGTAGAGCATGTCGAAGCGCTCGAGCGGCACGATGTCCTGCTCGCGCAGGCGCACCATGTCGAGGTGCCCCAGGATCGGGGACTGCACGACGAGCTGACGGCCCGTGGTGCCCGTGCCGTCCGGCTTCGCGCCGAGTGCCACGCGCATCGACATCCCGTCGGCCTCGCGGATCGAGTCGAGCGGCGGGTTCGTCACCTGGGCGAAGCGCTGCGAGAAGTACTTCGCCATGCCGCCCTCGGTGTCGCTCAGGGCGTTGATCGCGTTGCCGTAGCCCATCGCCGAGATGCGCTCCGACCCGTTCTGCAGCATCGGGTCGAGCATGAACCGGAAACTCTCCTGGTTCAGCGAGTACGCCACGTACCGGCCCGCGAGCGACAGGTCGCCGTCGTAGCCCAGGGTGGATGTCGTGCGCTCGTAGTCCGGAGCGGGCACGTCGTCCAGGTTCACGCGGGCGGCGTCGAGCAGGGAGCCGTAGTCACGGCGGGCCGCGAGCATGTGCAGCACCTCGCCCGTGCGCATGCGGGTGCCGGTGCGGTGGTCGACGACGAGCATGCCGCCGGCCTCGATGCGGCCGCGGTGCACGACCTCGTCGGCGTCGAACTCGACCTGGCCGGCCTCGGACGACACCATCAGGTACTCGGCCGTCTCGACGGTGCGCAGCGGGCGCAGGCCCAGGCGGTCCAGGCGGGCGCCGACGACGTCGCCGTCGCTGAAGATCACGGCGGCGGGACCGTCGTTCTTCTCCTCGTACAGCGAGAAGTACTCGAGCATGTCCCGGACGTCCGCAGTCAGGGTGCGGTCGTTCTCCCACGCCGGCGGCATGAGCGAGACCACGGCCTCGACGATCTCGAGCCCGTCGTCGAACACGCGGCTCTGCAGTGTCTGGTCGAGTCGGCTCGAGTCCGACTGCCCGGGCGGACGCACGATGCTCCGGGTGCGGGCCCGCGCGAGCGCCTCGTCCGACAGCCGGTTCTTGCGGTCGGTGTTCAGCTCACCGTTGTGCGCCATCAGGCGGAACGGCTGCGCCATCGTCGGGTGCGGCTCGGTGTTCGTGGAGAACCGGGTGTGGAAGTACAGCGTCCGCACCGAGTGCCGGGGGTCGCGCAGGTCGGTGAAGTACCCGATCACCTCGCCGGAGTTCAGCCGGCCCTTCAGGATCTGGGTCCGGGCGCTGAGCGACAGCGGGTACAGGGCGGCGTGCTCGGCGCGCTCGGCGGCTGCCTGGGCGTAGGAGACCGCCTCGATGGCGAGCAGGGCGCGGTTCGCGGCGGCGTCGACCTCGGTGCGGTCCCAGTCGGACGGAGCACGGAAGACCCACTGCACGATCGGCAGCTGGTACTGCTCGGCCTCGGGGCGCGCGACGGAGTGGTCCACCGGGACGTCACGGACCAGCAGCAGCTCGAAGCCCTCGGCCGTGATGGCGTCCGTGACGGTCTGCTCGGCGCGGGCGCGCTCGTCGGTGCCGTCCGCTCCGTCGCTGCTCGGCACGAAGCAGTTCGCGACGCCGAAGTGCCCGGCGCGCAGCTCCTCGCCGGTGATGGCGCTGAAGAACTCCACCGACAGGTCGATGCTGACGCCTGCGCCGTCACCGACACCCTCGGCGGACTTGCCGCCGCGGTGCGGGATGGAGCACAGCGCTTCGTCGCCCTTGCGGATGACGTCGTGGCTCGGCGTCCCGTCGAGACGGGTCATGAAACCGACGCCGCAATCGCTCGATTCGCGGGCAGGGTCGTAGAGACCGAAAGAGGTGGGGTTCACGTGCGGGTCCAGTGGGGCGTTGCCGGCAGCGGACGGCGCGGGCTGCATCGATGGAGCGCTCGCCGCGGGCAGACCGATGGTGGCAGTCGGGCCCTGTGGGGTGGTGGTGCGGTAGGGCGATGCTACGGCTTGGTATACCGACCGTGCAACACGGGTGGCGTGGGGTGTGTCGGTGTCGCACAGTGCGGGTCTGTTCGGCTGGTGCGAGGTTGGTCACCCAGTGCGAGGTTGCACGCTCGGTGCGAGTTCGTAGCGCTGCACGGAGCGTGCAACCTCGCACGGGATGGCCGACGCCACACGGTGCGGCGTGCCGCGGGCGCCGTGCAACCCCGCACCGGGTGTGTGACCCGGCACAGTGTCAGGCTGCTCGCTCGCCGGTGCGCTCGCCGGTGCGCTCGGGGGTCGCGATCGGTTCGGTGACCGCCGTGCTGGCGTCGGACGCCGGGGTGGTGCCGGGGCGGATGAGCTCCGGGCGTCGGCGGCCTCGGAACACCCACGCCTTGAACAACACGAACCGCACGCCGGTCGCAACCAGGTTGGCTGCCGTCAGCACCGCGATCTCCGCACCGTGCGAGGCTCCCGGCACCGACGCGTGCAGCACCACGAGCGACCCCGACGTGATGGCCCAGGCGATGCCGAACACGACCAGGCCCTGCACGTGGTGACGACCCGCTCCCGCACGGCCCCGCACCCCGAACGTGAACCGCCGGTTCAGTGCGGTGTTGCCGATCGCCGTGACCAGCAGCGCGAGGAAGTCCGCGGTCTGGGCGCCGATCGCCGGCCGGAACAGGGCGTACAGGGCAGCGAACGCCAGGGTCGAGAGCACCCCGATCGCCCCGAACCGCAGGACCTGCCCCAGGAACCCCACGCTCGGTGGGGTGAACGGCTGCCGACCGATCGCCGCGTAGACCGTGCTGATCGGCACCCGCCCGGTGGCGATGTTCCTCGACACCCGCCACATGCCCTTCAGGTCCTCGGTCGCGGTCGACGCGATGTGCACCGAGGAGTTGACGTCGTCGATCCAGTCGACGGGGACCTCGTGGATGCGGAGTCCCGCGTGCTCGGCCAGCACGAGCAGCTCGGTGTCGAAGAACCAGGCATCGTCCTCGCACAACGGCAGCAGGTGGTCGGCGGCGGCCTTCGTGACCGCCTTGAACCCGCACTGCGCGTCCGAGAACGACACCCCCATCGTCGTGCGGAGCAGCAGGTTGTACGAGCGTGAGATGAACTCTCGCTTGCTGCCGCGCACCACGCGCGACGAAGCGGCCAGCCGGGTGCCGATCGCCAGGTCCGAGTGCCCCGACAGCAGGGGTGCCACGAGGGGTTCGAGCGCGGCGAGGTCGGTGGACAGGTCCTCGTCCACGTAGACGAGCACGGCCGCCGGCGATGCCGCCCAGACCTCCTTGAGCGCGCGGCCCCGGCCCTTCTCGCGCAGGTGCACCGCATGCACGCCGGGGAGCATCGCAGCGAGGTCGTCGGCGATCCGGGCGGTGTCGTCGCTCGAGGCGTTGTCCGCGATCGTGATGCGCCACGAGTGGTGCAACGTCCGGCAGAAGGCGTGGAGCCGTCGCACGTGGGCGGCGAGCGTGTCCTGCTCGTCGTAGCAGGGAACGACGATGTCGATGTCGAGGGGCTGGTTCGTCTCCGTCATGGCGCTCATGCTCGGCAGCGGGGCTACGGGGCCCGAGGCAGGGCGCTGTGGCCCGGGTAAGAACGAACACCACGTGAACGCAGCGGACACGACACCTGTTGTCCGGATACGTTCGACGCACGATGACGACCGAGCGCGACGACGCACGACGGACGGCCGTGCTGCTCCCCGGGGAGCGGCTGGGGCTGGCGCTCGACGAGCGGTGCCCGGAGTTCACGGAGCTGCTGCTCGCGCCACCGTTGCACGGCATCCGACCCGACGGGCACGACTGGCTCCGGCGTCGGTACGAGCAGATCGTCCCGCTCGTGCTCCCCGCGGCGCTGCGCGCGGTCGAGCGCGGGGAGCCACTCGACCCCGAGTGCCTGGTCCGACTCCGCCAGGTCGCAGCCGCCAGTGCCGGCGACCCGCAGGTCGACGTCTCGGTCGTGCTCCGCGGCGCCCTGCCCGCGATCCGTGTCTTCGCCCTCGTCATGCACACGGCCACCCGCGAGCACGCGACGACGATCGACCACGCCGGCCGGACGATGCTCGCGATGAGCCGGGCATCGCTCGTGGCACACGAACTCGGCTCGTGCTGGGCGGAAGCCTGGGCGCAGCACCGGGGAGGGGCGTCGGCGGACGCGACGACAGCGCTCGGCACCGACGACATCGACCTGGTGGCATCGGCGCCCGGATTGGACGAGACCGAGGAGCGGATGCTGGCGCTCGCCGCCCGTGGGCTGTCGAACGACGCCATCGCCAAGGAGACCGCCTACAGCCGGCAGGCCGTCGCCTGGCACCTCGGCCGGTTGATGAAGTCCTGGAACGCGCCGAACCGGACGGCGCTGGTGTCGGTCGCCTTCGTCCGGGGCTGGATCCGGTCTCGGCGGGACTTCATGCTGGCTGCACGCAACCGGCCGTCGGCGATCGAAGCGGCGCGGTCGGACGGCGACGCCCCCTGAGACCGAGGTCCCAGGGGGCGTCGCCGACGAACGGAGGAGTCAGCCGCCGTTGACGTGGATCACGTTGTCGATGCGCTCGATGTTGCCGAACACACCCCAGTTCAGCCAGCCGCCGTCACCGTTGTTGGTGACCTTGCCGGGGCCCTTGAACCAGTAGATGACGTAGTTGCCACCCTTGATGTCGATCGACTGGGCGTCCGCGACGTCGCCCTCGACGGTGATGTCCTGGTTCTTGTTGACCACCGCGACGGTGAGGCGGTCGGGGTTGCCGGCGTTCCAGTAGCCGACGTCGAGCGCCGCCTGCACGGCACCGCCGCGGTCGCTCTGGTCGTTGACCGCGTCCTTGATCGCGTTGACGATCGCGACCGGGTCGAGGTTGACGTTGACGCTGCCGCCGACGGACGACGAGGAGCTGGGCGGCGCGGGCTCGGCGGCCTGCGCGGGGGCTGCGACGAACGCCCCCGCGATGACGGCGCCACCGAGGGCGGTGCCGGCGAGGAGCTTCACGGACTTGCGCTTGAACGAGTTCATGATCGTGTTTCCCATCTCTGCAGTGGTGACCCGTTCGGGTCGTCTTGCTCGGACAGGACCCAGCCTGCGTGCGCTCCGACGCGGATGCACGCGACGGGGCTCGACGTTGGTCGATCGTCTGACGATCCGGACGACGCTCGGGTTTCGTGCTCAGAGACACCTCACGCCGTCGTCTGTGCGTGAGGTGTCGCTGAGCGCGTGAGAACGCGTCCGAGCGGCCCACACAGCCGCGCTCTCGGTCAGTGGGGCAGCAGGATCTGCACGATCGCGACGACCACGAGCGCCGCGATCGGGACGCCCGCGATCCAGGCACCCGCCCGCATCTGTGTCCGGCGGATCGTGGGCGGTGCGTGCGAGGAGCGCGCGAACTCGGTCGCGGCCACGAGCTCCGGCGCCGCGGCCGGCGGAGCGGGTTCGGGCTGGGGGCGGTCGTCCTCGAACGCCGGGACCTCGACCACCAGGTCGGCGGGTTCCGGGCGGCCCGGGAGCTTGTCGTACGCGTTCGTCACGGGGCCTCCTCGTCCGGCGTTCTCCGACCAGTATGCGACCCGGACGGCACTCGGTGAGCAGGAGATGTCGAGTGCGGTCGCGGCACCCGACGTCTTCTGCTCACGAAGCGCCCGAGGCCGGCAGGTCCACGGTGAACGCGGTCCGGCCGGGCTCGGACGCGACCCGCACGCTGCCGCCGTGCGCCATGACGACGGCCCGCACGATCGCGAGCCCGAGGCCGCTCGTGCCGTGCTCCCGTGAGCGCGAGGCCTCACCCCGGGTGAACCGGTCGAACAGCGTCGGCAGGGACTCGGCGGGGATCGGCGGCCCGTCGTTCGCCACGACGAAGCGGACGACGGCACCGTCCGACGCAGACGCAGACGCAGACCCCGACCCGGGCACCGACTGCAACGACACCACGACGGCAGTCCCCGGCGGCGTGTGCGTCCGGGCGTTGGTCAACAGGTTCGTGACTACCCGTCGGAGCTGCACCTCGTCACCGGCCACGAGCACCGGCTGGTCGTCCACGATCTGCAGCGTCCACCGGTGGTCCGGCGCCGTCGCGCGGGCGTCCATGGTGGCCTCGACCACCAGCGACGTCAGGTCGACCGGCTCGCGGACGATCTGCGACGCCGGCGCCCCCGACACCAGGGCCGAGGCGTCGAGCCGTGCGAGCAGCAGCAGCTCGTCGACGAGGTCGCCCATCCGGACGGCCTCGCGTCCGATCCGTTCGACGTTGCGGTGCACGGCGTCCAGTTCGGAGGTCCGCTCCGACAGCTCGGCGTACGCCCGGACGGTGGCGATCGGGGTCCGCAGCTCGTGCGAGGCATCGGCGACGAACGTCCGCATGCCGGCCTCGGCGTCACGACGGACGGTGAGCGCCCGGGCGACGTGACCGAGCAGCCGGTTCAGCGCACCGCCGACCTGCTCGACCTCGCGGTTGGCGCGCAGGTCGGCGTCGGAGACGCGCACGGGGATGTCCGGGTCGCCGCGTTCCAGGTCGAGTGCGGTCACGCCGGACGCCACCGCGGCGACGCGTTCGAGTGGACGGAGCGATCGACGGACGAGCACGGTGAGGGCCCACGCGGCGACGGCGAGTCCGAGCACCGTGACGACCCCGATGACGAGCAGCAGTCGAGCGATCGCGGCGTCGAGGTCGCCGAGGGGGAGCGCGGTGACGAACACGTCGCCGTCGTCGCTGACCGCCTGCACCCGGTAGTCGCCGAGTGCGCCGAGTTCGACCGTCACGGGGCCACGGCCGGTCTGGACCGCTGCGAGCGTCCGCTGCTGCGCCGCGGTCAGGCGGCGCTGGTCACCGTCCCCGTCGGTGTAGCCGCCGAGCACCACGTCGCCGTCGCGGACGATGGCGATGACCGTGCCCGCAGACTGCCCCGGCGCACCGATGAAGGCGTTGTCGGGATCCGGCAGATCATCCGAGTCCGACGACGACGACGAGGACGACGACGACGACGACGAGGACGACGACGACGACCCCGGCGGCGGCCCGGACGCCCCCGGCGGCGGTTCGGCCCCGTCCCGTCCGCCGACGGTCCGCATCGCCGCCGTCGACAGCTCCGCGTCGAGCCGGTCGACCAGGTACCCCCGGAACGCGACGACGGTCACCGCCCCCACGACGACGTTCGTCGCGACGAGCAGCAGGGCCACGGCCGCCACGATCCGCCAGCGCAACGACGGCACACGCCCGGTGCGCCCGGAACGGCTCACGTGGCCGGCCGGAGCACGTACCCCGCCCCACGGACGGTCTGCAGCATCGGCTCACGTCCGGCGTCGAGCTTCTTCCGCAGGTACGACACGTACATGTCCACCAGGTTCGACGACGTGCCGAAGTCCATGCCCCAGACGCTCGCCAGCAGCTGCTCGCGGGACAGGACCCGGTTGGCGTTGCGGGCCAGGTGTCGCAGCAGCTCGTACTCGGTCGGGGTGAGCTCGATCGGGTCACCGGCACGGCTGACCGAGCGGGCGTCCTCGTCGAACCGGAGGTCCCCGACCACGACCTCGGCGCTCGCCCCGGCCGCGGCGACCCGGGCCGAGGTGCGCGCCAGGATCCGCGCACGGACGAGCAGCTCCTCGATGCCGAAGGGCTTGGTCAGGTAGTCGTCGCCGCCGCCGGTCAGCCCGGCGAGCCGGTCCTCGGGGGCGTCGCGTGCGGTGAGGAACAGCACCCGGACGCCGTCGCGGGCGTCGCGGAGCCGTTCGAGCACCTCGAACCCGTCGATGTCCGGCAGCATCACGTCGAGCACGATCACGTCGGGCTGGAACTCCCGGGCCGCGAACAGCACGTCGCGCCCGCGGTGCACCGACCGCACGGCCCATCCGTCGCCCGCGAACGCCAGGGCGACGGCCTCGGCCAGCGCGTGCTCGTCGTCGACGACGAGGGCGCGGACGGGGGAGCCGTCGGTGCGCTGCAGCGGGGTGCCGGGCATGTCCCGGAGCCTATCCACCGCGCCCTCGTCGCCGGTCACTCCGTGCTGCTCAGGTCGTAGACGGTCTGGCCGCCGACGGTCGTCGACTCGTAGTTCGCTGCGACCCACTCCTGGATCGCCGACGCGGTCGACGAGCCGCCGCCCATGCCGCCGCCGGAGCCGGACGACACGTAGTACCCGATGTCGCCGTCGGCGACGTACGCCTTGAACTGCGCGAGCGTCGGTGCCGGGTCGCTCGACCAGCCGCCGATCGCCATCACGGCGGTGTCGGTGTCGAGTTCGAGCTGCGCGGCCGACTGCGATCCGTTGACCGCGGCCGCCCACTTCGCGTCGGATGCCTCGAGCAGCTCCTGCAGGGCGGACGAGGTCGACGCACCCTCGCCACCACCCCCGGCCTGGAGGCTCGTCCCCGACCCACCCTCGGAGGTCGCGTCGTCCGTGCCGTCCTGCCCACTGCCCGGTGCCGTGCCGGACGTGCCGTCCGGCATCTCCGGCGCCTCGCCGGAGGCGCCCTCCGGCGGGGTCCCGCCGGGACCCTGCTGGGAGTCCGACGTGCTGTCGGAGCCGCCGTCGTCGGAGCCGGAGGTCGACCCACCCGGTCCGCCCGTGCCTCCCGGGAAGCCGCCGGTGCCGCCGCCCATCCCACCGGAGCTGCTGCCCGCCGGACCGACGCTCGGGATCGAACCGGAGTGCGCGACGGTCGTCGTGGCGAGGGCGTAGGCGGTGGTGCCGGACAGGCCGAACAGGGTGCCGGCGAGGACGCCGATCGTGACGAGCCGGCGCAGCGACGGCACGCTGCCGATGACGATCAGTGCTGCGGACAGCAGCCCACCGGCGAGCATCACCCAGCGCAGCCAGGGCAGCCAGGTCGGGTTCTCGTTGAGCAGGCACCAGCCCCAGAACGCCGTGACACCGATCATCGCAGCGAGGCCGAGGCGGCCGACGAAGCGGGCTCGTGCGTGCCAGAGCAGGGCGCCGCCGGTGCCGACGAGTCCGGCGATCGCCGGAGCGAGGGCGACCGTGTAGTACGGGTGGATCGTGCCCGACATGTACGAGAACACGAGTCCGGTGACCAGGAGCCAGCCACCCCACAGGACCAGCCCGGCGCGTGCGGGATCGGCCAGGTGCCGACGGCCGACGACGACCAGCCCGACGACCAGGGCGATGAGCGCCGCGGGCAGGAGCCACGAGATCTCGAGCCCCATCTCGGACGAGAACAGGCGGTTCAGGCCCGTCGAGCCGCCGAACGAGCCTCCGGCGGTGCCGCCGGTCGTGCCGCCGCCTCCGCCGCCGTTGCCCGAGCCGCCGAAGATCCGGCCGAGGCCGTTGTAGCCGAACACCAGGTCGAGGACGGTGTTGTTCGTCGAGCCGCCGATGTAGGGGCGGGACTCGGCGGGCCAGAGCCACACGGCGACGACCCACCAGCCCGCGGCCACCACGAGGGAACCGGCGGCGACGAGCAGACCGATCACCCGTCGGCCCCAGCCGGTGCGGGCGGCGAACAGGTAGACGAGGCCGAAGGCGGGAAGGACGAGCAGGCCCTGCAGCATCTTCGTCAGGAACGCGAACCCGAGGGCGACCCCGGCGAGCGCGATCCACTTCCAGCTGCCCTTCGGCAGCGCCCGCACCGTGCAGTACGCCCCGGCGGTCATCAGCAGGACGAGCAGGGCGTCCGGGTTGTCGAAGCGGAACATCAGCGCCGCCGCCGGGGTCGCTGCCACGACGAAGCCCGCGAGCAGCGCGCCGACGTTCGCGGTGGTGGCGCCGAGTCGGGCCAGGGTGCGGCGGACCGTGCCCCAGACCAGGGCGACGGAACCGACGGCCATCAGCGCCTGGGGGAGCAGCAGGCTGGTGCTCGAGAAGCCGAACAGCCGGGCCGACAGCACCATCACCCACAGCGAGGCGGGTGGTTTGTCGACCGTGATGAAGTTCGACGAGTCAAGGGAGCCGAAGAAGAACGCCTCCCACGACTTCGTGCCGGCCTGCACGGCGGCGGCGTAGAAGCTGTTGGCGTACCCGGAGACGCTGAGGTCCCACAGGTACACCACGGCGGTCACGGCCAGGAGCGCCCAGAACGCCGGCCGGAGCCAGCGGGCGTCTTCGCGCTCGCCGAGGAACAGCCGGGCGAGGGGCGGGCGGCGCCGATCCCGGGCGGCACTGCGCGCGGGGTCGCGTCGGTCGGTCACGGGTATCGGGTACGTGGTCATGTCGATGAGCATCCGGGGCGTTCCCCGACTGCTGCACTGCGCCGGCTATGTGCGGGCTAAGGACGCACGGTGCGCGGTTGGCCGGCGGGCGGTGGCGCGGCGCACGGTGCGCTGTTGTTCGGTCCGTGCGGGGTCGCCTGCTCGGTGCGCGGTTGTAGCGCTGCACGGGGCGGGCAACCCCGCACGGGTTGAGCGAGGCCGCACGGTGCGGCGTCGGCACCGGGGTGGGCAACCTCGCACGTGGTGAGCGAAGCCGCACGGTGCGAGGGGTCAGGCGTACCGCTGCGCTGCCCGGAGTGCTGCCCCGGTGTACGAGCCGCCGAACAGGAACACGTGCAGCAGCAGCGGCGCGAGCTGGTGGAGTTCGACGCGCTCCTGCCAGCCGTCGGCCAGCCGTGACTCCCGGTCGTAGGCGGCGAGCACCGTCTCGAGCCGGGGCAGCCCGAACAGTCCGAGCAGTGCCAGGTCGGTCTCCGCGTGCCCGCCGTGGGCGATCGGGTCGATGAGCACGGCGCCGGTCGGTTCGGACGAGTCCGTCGGCCAGAGGACGTTGCCGGCCCACAGGTCGCCGTGCAGGCGTGCGGGTCGGTCCCCGACGAGCGCGGGCTGGGGCGACCCGAGCGTGCCGTCCTGCACGCGTGCGGCGACCCGCTCGAACACGGCCGCCTCGGCGTGGTCGAACCCGCCGGCGTCGACGATGCGGCGGACGAAGTCGCGGATGCGGTACTCGGCGAAGAACTCACCCCAGGTCGCCGGCGCCCGATGGGCCGCGACGAACGGCGTGCGCGAGCGGCCCATCCGCAGCGCCGCACCGCGGGTCCAGCCGGCGGGCGGTGCACCCCAGTGGTCGGCGCCGGCGGCGTGCGTGTGCGCGAGGGAGCGGCCGAACCGCTCCGCCTGGGCGGCGGTGGGGGAGCCGTCGGAGATCAGCTCGAGGTTGAGCACGGTCGGGCCCGGACGCCCGAGCACGCGGGCGATGCGGGTGCCGCCGGTGTCCTCGGCCTCGGCGAGCCAGGCGAGCCCGGCGGCTTCGGCTGCCGCTTCGTCCGCGGTGGTGAACGTCTTCACGTGCGTCTCGGCCATCGGTCCATCCTGCCGAGGGGGGCACCGTCGACCGTTCAGCCGACGATCACCCGGCGACCCGGCGACCCGGCGACCCGGCGACCCGGCGACCCGGCGACCCGGCGACCCGGCGACCCGGCGACCCGGCGACCCGGTCACCCGGTCACGCGGTCGGCTCTCCCCGCCGGGCCGCGTGCACGACGAGTGCGAGCTGCACCCGGTTCTCGACGCCGAACTTCTCGTACACGTGCCCGACGTGCGTCTTCACGGTGGCCAGTCCCACGTACAGGTCGGCCGCGATCTGCGCGTTGGACGCCCCGTTCGCCACGGCGAGCGCGACCTCCCGCTCCCGCTCGGTCAGCAGGGCGAGCATCCGGCGCGCCTCGGTGTCGTCCGCAGCGGCATCGACCGGTGGCCCGGCCGGTGCGCCGCCCGGGCCACCGGCCGCCTGGCCCGAGCGGGATCCGGCCGCGAACGCGATGACCCGGTCGAGCACGGACGGGGACAGGATCGAGCGTCCGGCCGCCACGGTCCGCACGGCCTGCACGAGTTCGTGCGGTGGGGTGTCCTTGAGCAGGAACCCGCGGGCGCCGGCCTGCAGCGCCCCGAGCACGAGGTCGTCGCCCTCGAAGGTCGTCAGCACCAGGACGGCCAGGTCGGGTCGGCGGCGCAGTTCGCGTTCGGTGGCGACGAGTCCGTCGCACCGGGGCATCCGGATGTCCATAAGCACGACGTCGGGAGAGGTCGACGCGATGACGCCCTCGGCTTCGAGCCCGTCGCCCGCCTCGCCCACGACCACTACGTCGTCGTCGCCGCTGAGCAGCATCCGGAGCCCGACGCGCACGAGCTGGTCGTCGTCGACCAGGACGACGCGGACGGGAGCGGTCACGGAGTCCACGGCAGCACCGCCTCGACCACGTGCACACGTCCGTCGTCGCTGCCGGCGCGGAAGCTCCCGCCGACGAGCCGGGCGCGTTCGGCGAGCCCGCGCAGGCCGTGCCCGGCGGTCTTCCCGGACGCGTCCGCGTGCGCAGGTCCGTCGGTCAGCGTGTTCGACACCACCACCCGGACCCCGGGACCGGGGACGGTCTCGACCACCACGTCGACGGGTTGTCCGGGGGCGTGCCGACGGGCGTTCGTCAGCGACTCCTGCACGATCCGGTAGGCGTGCCGGCCGACTGCCGTCGGCACTGCTGCGCCGTCGGTGTCGACCCGCGCCCGGACGGTCGCACCGCCGGCACGCGCCTGGTCGAGCAGGTCGGGCAGGTCGACGAGCGTCGGCTGCGGAGGCGCGGTGCCGGTCACCTCGTCGCCGCCGGTCGCCGCGGGGTCGCGCAACACCCCGAGGACGTCGCGCAGGTCGGTCAGTGCGGAGTGCGCCTCGCCCCGTACGACCCCGGCCGCCGCGGCGGTCTCGTCGGGGGTGAGCCCCGGGCCGCGGTACTCGAGCGCACCGGCGTGCAGCGCGACCAGGGACAGCCGGTGGCCCAGGACGTCGTGCATCTCGCGGGCGATGTGGGCGCGCTCCTGCTCGCGGGCACGGTCCTCGCGCAGCTGCTGGTCGCGTTCGAGCAGGGCCGCGCGCTCGCGCAGGGACAGCAGGAGCGCCCGGCGCTGCCCGATCGCGATGCCGATGACCACGAGCAAGGCGATGCCGACGATGCCCGCGACCAAGATCTGCCAGAGCGGCATGTCGTCGGCCGCGGGCGCCAGGACGACGTCGTAGAGCACCGTGGCACCGAGCAGCACCGCACCGGCGGCGGCGAGCTCGACAGCCCGGCGCCCGGTGGCGAGCGACACCGTGGCGATCGCGGCCGCCCCGACCGCCAGGGTCGAGACCGAGCTGAGGGCAGCGATGACGACCGTGATCAACAGCGGTGCCCGGTGCCGGAACGGCAGGAGGACGAGGGCGGCCAGACCGGCAGCCACATCGCCGAGGATCAGTGCGCCGACGTGCAGGTCGCTCCACCCACGGGTGTCCATCGTCGGCCACACGAGCCCCGCGGTGAGCAGCCCGGTCAGGGCCGCGACGGCGACACGCCAGGTCTGGGACCACACACGCTGCCCGAGCGGCACGGCGGGGAGCGTGGTCGAGGTCATGCCCCGAGCCTAGGGAGCCGGGTCGACGAGCGGATCCGCCGAAGGTCGGAGGTCGGCGGTCGGAGGTGCCCCGTGTCTCAGACCGCGTCCACCAGGGCCCGCGCCAACGGGTGCCACGCACGGGACGACGGCCCGCTCAGCACCAGGGTCCGTTCGAGCCGCCGGGCCATCGGGATCATCACGAGGTCGGGCGGCAGCATCCCGCGGCCCAGGGTCGGCACGATCGACACGCCCTCGCCCCGCTGGATCATCCCGAACATCGTGCTCATCTCCCGCACCCGGTGGGCGTACCGGAACGGCCGGCCGTCGAGTTCGTGGAGCTTCTGGATCTGGTACTCGCAGCCACCGCCGCCCGCCACCAGGCCGTCCTCGTGCAGGTCGTCGAGGGTGAGCGCGGGCAGTTCGGCGAGGGGGTGGTCGCGGCGGATCACGGCGGCCATCTCGTCCCGCGCCACGACCACACCACCGTCGGGCACCGGCGACGGGTCGACGAGCACGGCGGCGTCGACGGTGCCGGCCTCGAGCCACTCCGGCATCTCGTCGTCGTCCCCCTCGTAGACCTGCACGTCGACATCGGGCAGGGTCACCGCCCACAGCTCGCGGAGCCGCGGCAGCAGGCCCTGGCAGACGGTGGGGACGGCGGCGAGGCGCACGGTGCCGCGCGCCGTGGCGGGCCGGACCACCGCCTCCAGGGCTTCGACCGAGGCGAGCACGCTGCGGGCGTGGGCCAGCAGGCGGTCGCCCAGCGGTGTGGCGGCGGCGACCGCGCCGCGGCGCACCACGGGGCCGCCGACCTCGCGTTCGAGCCCGGCGACGGCGTGGGACACCGCGGACTGCCCGACGCCCAGCGCTGCGGCCGCTGCGGTGAAGGACCCGGCGTCGAGCGTGGCGACGAACGCGCGCAGTTGCTGGACCGAGACGGTCATGCGTCCTCCTCATGGCGGCATGAGTGACATGCGTTTGCCGCATGTCACCCGGTGGTCCGACACTAGGCCACGTGAACGCCCTCCTCTACGCCCTCGTCGCACTGACCTGGGGATCGAGCTTCCTCTTCGCGAAGATCGGCCTCGACGGTCTCGCCCCGCAGCAGGTCGCCACCGTGCGGACCGTGCTCGGTGGGGTCACGCTGGTCGTGGTGCTCCTGGCCACCCGTCGCCGGTGGCCCCGGGAGCCGCGGACCTGGGCGCACCTGGCGGTCGTCGCGGTGTTCCTCAACGCGGTGCCGTCGTCACTGATGGCGTGGGCCGAGCAGACGGTGCCGTCCGGGCTCGCGAGCATCTACAACGCGACGACGCCGATCATGACGCTGGCCGCGCTCGCGGTGCTCGTGCCGTCCGAACGGCTGCGCGGACGGCAGGTGCTCGGGATCGTGCTCGGCATCGTCGGGGTGCTCGTGCTGGTCGGCCCGTGGGACGTGCTGACCGACCCGGAGGTCCTGGCGAGCGTGCCGGGGCAGGTCGCGCTGCTCGGCATGACCGCGTCCTACGGCATCGGGCTCGCCTACCTGCGCCGGGTGGCCGTGGCGAGCGCGTACGACCCGGTCACGCTGGCGACGGTCCAGCTGACGCTGGCCTCCGGGATGCTCCTGCTGGTCGCGCCCGTCATCGCGACCGGTCCGGTGCAGCTGGACGGGAGGATCGTGGCCGCGATGATCGCGCTCGGTTGCGTCGGCACGGGGCTGGCCTACGCCTGGAACACCCGGCTCGTGCAGGCGTGGGGCGCCGGTCGCGCCTCCACCGTCACGTACCTGACGCCGGTGGTCGGGGTGGCGCTCGGTGTGCTCGTGCTGGGGGAGCGGGTGCGGTGGAACGAGCCCGTCGGCGGACTCGTCGTCCTGCTCGGGATCGCCCTGGCGTCCGGGGTGCTCCTCCGTCGGCGGGAACCTGCGGCGTCCGCCGCCTGACCGGTCCGCCGGGTCGAGCCGTAGGATCGGCGGTGACGACGACGAGGTCGTCGACGAAGACGGAGACCGGCATGCACGACACCCACACCACCCGCGCGACCGCGTCGGTCGCAGCGATCCTCGCCGAGTCGGCGGCACGCTACCCGGACGACGTCGCCGTCATCGTGGGCGACGTCCGCACCACCTACGCCGAGCTGTGGGCGCAGACCCTGGCCTACGCCGGGGCACTCCGCGCGCGGGGCGTGACCGAGGGGTCGAAGGTGGCGATGCTCGTGCCGAACGTCGCGGACTTCCCCCGCGTCTACTACGCCACGCTGGCCCTCGGCGCGGTGGCCGTGCCCGTGCACGCGCTGCTGAAGCGCCGCGAGATCGAGTACGTCCTGCGCGACAGCGGCGCGACGCTGCTCGTCTGTGCTGCACCCTTGCTCGGCGAGGGCGCCGCCGGTGCCGAGCTCGCCGGGGTCGACGTCGTGACCGTGCTCGCGCCCGCGACGACCGACGACGGGTCCGCGGCCGGCCCCGACCGGCTCGAGGCCCTGGCCGCGCAGAGCGAACCGCTCGACACCTACGTGCCGCGGCACCCGTTCGACACCGCCACGATCCTGTACACGAGCGGCACCACCGGCCAGCCCAAGGGTGCGGAGGGCTCGCACTTCGCGCTGCTCGAACAGGTCAACACCAACCTGATGACGACGTTCGACATGCACCGCGGGGACGTCCTGCTCGGCGCCCTGCCGCTGTTCCACACGTTCGGGCAGACCTGCACGATGAACACCGGGTTCCGGACCGGCGCGACGCTCGTCATGCTGCCGAAGTTCGACGGTGACACGGCGCTCGCCGCGATGGTCGAGCACGGCTGCGGCATCTTCATGGGCGTCCCGACGATGTACATGGCGCTGCTCGACGCCGCGACCCGGTCCGAGGCCCGTCCGACGCTCCGGTACGCGATCTCCGGCGGGGCCTCGCTCCCGCTGGCGGTGCTCGAGCGGTTCCAGCAGGTCTTCGACGCGCCGATCCACGAGGGGTACGGGCTGACCGAGACCTCGCCGGTCGCCACCTTCAACCACGTCGGGCAACCGCCGCGGCCCGGCACCATCGGCACGGCGGTGTGGGGCATCGACGTGGAGATCGCCGACCCCGAGGTCCGCGACGCGATCGTCATGCTGCCGCACGGCGAGATCGGGGAACTCGTGATCCGCGGCCACAACCTGATGAACGGGTACCTCGACCGGCCCGAGGACACCGCCGAGGCCATCGTCGACGGGTGGTTCCGCACCGGTGACCTGGGCACGAAGGACGACGACGGGTACCTGACGATCGTCGACCGCACGAAGGACATGATCATCCGCAACGGCTACAACGTGTACCCGCGGCAGGTCGAGGAGGTCCTCGCCACCCACCCCGACGTCGCGATGGCCGCGGTGTTCGGGGTGCCGCACGCGGTGCACGGGCAGGAGGTCGAGGCCGCGGTGGTCCTGCACGCCGGCGCGTCCGTCGAGCCGCAGGTCCTGGTCGACTTCGTCGCCGCCGAGATCGCCGCGTACAAGTACCCGCGGGTGGTGCACGTCCTCGAGGCGCTGCCGCTCGGCCCGAGCGGCAAGGTGCTCAAGCGTGAGCTCGTCGACCGGTTCAGCGTCGAGGTGACGGCGGTTCCGTGATCCGCCCCACGACCGCGCAGGGGCGATCCGTACGCTGACCGGGTGACCGCCAGCCGCACCCCGTCGACCGCGCGTCTGCTGTTCGCGTCGTCGCACCCCGGACCCACGGTCACCGTGACCGTCCTCGCCGCGGTGATCACCGCCGCCGTGGGGCACCCCGTGTGGCTCGTGGTGCTGGTGGCGCTGACGGTCGTCGCGGGGCAGCTGTCCATCGGGCTGGCGAACGACTGGATCGACGCGGACCGCGACCGGGCCGTCGGGCGGAGCGACAAGCCCGTCGCCCGCGGCCTCATCGCCGTCGGTACCGTCCGCACCGCCGCCTACGTCACGGCCGGGATCGCCGTGGTGCTCTCGCTGTTCCTCGGGCCGGTCGCCGCGGTCGCGCACCTCGTGCTGGTCGCCGCCGGGTGGGCCTACGACGCCGGGCTGAAGCGTTCGGTGTGGTCGGTGGCGCCGTTCGTGGTCGCCTTCGGGCTGCTGCCCGTCGTGGCCGTCGCTGCCGGGCCCGAGGGACAGTGGCCGGCATGGTGGGCGATCGCCACGGGGGCCGTCTTCGGGATCGCGATCCACTGCACCAACGTGCTGCCCGACCTGGTCGACGACGCCGCCACCGGGGTGCGGGGCTTCCCGCATCGCCTCGGGCTCCGCGGCGCGGGGATCGTCGCGTTCGCCTCGCTCGTCGTCGCTGCAGCGCTGGTGCTCGGCGGACAGATCCTCGGCGACGACCCGGTGCGGGGCCTCGGCGTCGTGCTCGCGGTCCTCGGTGCCCTCGTGGTGGCCGTGCTCGCCGTCGTCGGCGTCCGGTTGGTGCTCGCGGGGCGCGCATCACGCACCCTGTTCCGGCTGGTCATCGCGTCGTCGCTCGTGCTCGTCGTCGAGCTCGGCTTCGCGGGCGCGCGACTCGTCGCCTGACGACGCGGAACAGACTGCGCGACTGCGCGACTGCGCGACTGCGCCGGTGCGCCGGACGCGAGCCGTCAGGCCCAGCGCATCGCGTAGAGCCGGGCCAGGCCGTGCGCGGTCGGCAGGGACAGGGCGGTTCGGAGCAGCGCCTCCCGGCCGGTTGCCGTGACGGGGCCGAGCGGACGGCCCAGTGCCATGTTCGCCTCGGCCTGCCGAGCCGCGCGGCGGGCGGCTGCCTGGCGGCGGGCGGCGTAGCCCGGCCACGGCCCGGCCGTGCCGGTGCGGACCGCTCCGGCGAGCAGCGGCGCGAGCTCGGCGGCGTCGAGCCACCCCAGGTTCATGCCCTGCCCGCCGATCGGACTGATCTCGTGGGCGGCGTCCCCGACGAGCACGGCTCGGCCGACGCCCACGCGGTCGGCGGTGCGGCGGCGCACCCGGAAGCCGCTGGTCATCGAGCAGGTCGCGGGGTCGGGGACGACACCGGTGCGCTCGGCGACGAGTGCGGCCAGGCGTGCGACGACCGCGGGGTCCGGCGTGCCCGTCCAGCTGCCCTCGGCCGAGGCGAAGGCGTCGTCGTCCGGCACCAGGGCGACGTACCGGCGACGCGCACCCGGCAGCGGGAAGGACTCGACGACGCCGTCCGGGCCGACGTCGACCAGCGCGGCCGAGCGGGCCGACGGCGCCTCGGGATCGGCGAAGTCGCCCATCACGTAGCGGTCGGGGTACTCGCGCCCGGTCGTGCCGATGCCGAGCAGGTCGCGGACGGCGCTCCGGGCACCGTCGGCCCCGACGACGAAGGCCGCACGGATCGTCACGGTGTCGCCGTCCGGTCCGGTCCCGGTGGCGTCGACGTGGTCGGTGTGCCGGGACAGTGCGGTCAGGGTGGTGCCGGTCCGCAGAGCGCTCGGTGCGCTGGCCCGGAGCTGGTCGCGGAGCAGGGACTCGGTGCGGTGCTGGTCGAGGGTGGCCACGTACGGGTGGGTCGGCGACGCGCGGTCGAAGCGCAGGGTGCCGAGGGTCCGATCGCGGCTGCGGGCCACGCCGGCGTGCACCAGCGACGCCTCGGCGAGCACCGCGGTGTCCAGGCCGATCGCGGCGAACGCGTCGAGGGACGGCGGGTGGATGCCGATGGCCCGCGAACCGGTCGGCGGCTCGGCCCGTCGTTCCCACACCCGGACGTCGACGCCCCGCGCCGCGAGGAGTGCCGCCAGGAACAGTCCGACGGGGCCGCCGCCGACGACGAGGACGTCGACGCGTTCGATGGGCACGGGGCGAGCCTACGGTGACCGATCGCCGCGGCGTTCAGTGAGCAGAAGACGTCGGGTCAGCGGGCCGTACTCGACGTGTTCTGCTCACTCGATGCGCTGCGCGGGCGCGGGCGCGGGCGCGGGCGCGTGCGCGGCGTGCGCTGCGGTACTGCGGCATCGCGACCCGCGCGGACCCGTGCGCGGAACCGCTCGACGGGCACCTCGACGGCGTAGGCGGCGCCGATCGACACGATCACCACCGCGCCGACCAGGCAGACCGTGCCCCAGGGGCCGATCGCGAAGGTGCCGAGCAGCGCGATCACCAGCGGGTGCCAGAGGTACGCCGAGTACGACACCCGGCGGCCGAACCACGACACCGGCGTCCAGGCCAGGGCGGCGGACACGGGGGAGCGGACCGAGACCAGCCCGCCGATCGTCACCGCCGCGATCAGCCCGGTCAGCGGGAGCACGATGCCGAACGTCGACGCGTGCTGCGTCCAGTCATCGTCGATCCAGAGCAGCACCCCGACCAGGAGCACGAGACCGAGCCAGGTCGCCACGTGTCCGAGGACCCCGGCGGCCCGCACCCGCACCCGTTCGTCGTCGAGCACCAGGGCCAGCGCGCAGCCGATCGCCAGCGGCACGACCCCGAGCACGGGCGAGAAGTAGACGTCGGGCGTGGCACCGCCGCTCGGGCTGCGGTAGCTCGCCCACGAGGCCGCCGAAGCCCCGACGACCAGGACACCGAGCCCCGCCAGGAGCCAGCGACGGCGGACCCGGAGTGCGGCGAGCAGGACCAGCACCGGCGGCCACACCAGGTAGAACTGCTCCTCCATCGACAGGCTCCACGTGTGCGCGAACACGCCCTGCGAGGTGTCCCAGAAGGCGCGGAACAGGTTGCCCGTGTAGGTCAGCGCGATGAACGCCGCTTCGCCGGACTGCAGCGAAGCGCCCTTGTAGTCACCGACCCAGTTCCAGAGCAGCAGCCCGACGACGACGAACGCGAGCAGTGCCGGGTAGAGGCGGAGCAGCCGCTTCACCCAGAACGTTCCGAGGCGCACCCGCCCGGTACGACGCCGTTCGCCGAGCAGCAGCGTCGTGATGAGGAAGCCGGACAGCACGAAGAACACCGTCACGCCGATGAAGCCGCCCTCGAACTGCGGCACGTGCAGGTGGTACAGGACGACGACCAGGATGGCGAGGGTCCGGAGTCCGTCGAGCGCGGGTGCGCGGTGCGTCAGCGGGGGTGGCGGAGCCTGCTGCGTCCCCGCTCCGGAGCGCTCCGGGGCGGCCGTGCGGTGCTGTGGCTGCGCCTGCGTCGGCGCGTGTGTCAGCGTGGTCGTCGCCATGGTCCCTCCCCGCGCTGCTCGGTTGCGTGTCGCCGACCAGGGTCCTCCTCGCGGGTAAGAGGAGTCTCAACGAGCGGGGGCGTCAGGCTCGTCGGCCGGCCCCGCGATCCCGGAGTCCGCACCACGCGTCGGCGCCAGCCCCGCGCACCACGCGCCGGCCGGGAGGCCCGTGGCCGGCCCGCGCCGCGCCTCCAGGCCGTCGCGCCCCGCGTCCACCGCACACACATCGTGAGCAGGAACGGTCGGGTCCGACGTGCGGACCCGACCGTTCCTGCTCACCAAGCGAGCGTGCGAGCGAACGCGCGCGGCTACTCGGCCTTCTGCAGCTGCCAGGGGTCCGGCTCGCGGTCGCCGTTCGGGCGCACCGGGCGGACGTCGCCGACGATCGGGATCGAGCGCTTCCGCATGAACCACACGTAGCGGACGAAGAAGTGCGTCAGGGTCGACATCCGGTTGCCGGCACCGAGCAGGCTCGTGATGTGCACGAACACCCAGGCCAGCCAGGCGACCGGGCCGACCATCGTGATCCCGCCGCGCAGCTGGGCGACCGCGGCGTTCGTGCCGATCGTCGCCATGGTGCCCTTGTCGAAGTACTTGAAGCGCTCGGTGGCCTTGCCCTCGAGCAGGCGCACGATCTGCCGCGCCGAGTGCCGTCCGCCCTGCAGCGCGGGCTGGGCGAGCTGGGCGAGGGCGTCGTCCTGGGCCGCGATGTCACCGGCGGAGAAGATCCGCTCGGCCCCCTTCACGCTCAGGTCGTCGTTCACCTGGATGCGGCCACCGTGGGTCTGCGGCAGGCCCCAGCCGGAGACCTCCTTGTGTGCGGCGACACCGGTCGCCCAGATCACCTGCGACGCGGGGATGAACTCGCCGTCCGCGGTCATCACGCCGTCGCGCTTGACCTCGGAGACGCCGGTGTTCAGCCGCAGCACGACACCGCGCTTGCGGAGCACCTTGGCGGCGTAGCGGCGCAGGCGCGGGGCGAACGGCTTGAGGAGCTCGCCGCTGCGGTGCACGAGGGTGATCGAGATGTTGCCGCGTTCGATCTCCGGGTACGCGCCGACGAGCGCCTGGTCGCGGAGCTCGGCGAGCGCGCCGGCCATCTCGACACCGGTCGCACCGCCACCGACGATCACGATGCGGATCTCGTCGGGGCCCTGGTTGGCCGCCGCTTCTTCGAGCCGGGTGAACAGCTCGTCGCGGATGCGGAGTGCCTGCGAGCGGGAGTACATCGAGTACGCGTACTCGTACGCACCGGGGGTGCCGAAGTAGCTCGTGTTCACGCCGTTGGCGAGGATCAGGTAGTCGTAGTGCAGGTGCTCACCGTCGGACATCTCGGCGATGCGCTCGTCGGTGCGGATGCCGGTGAGCAGGCCGTGACGGAACTCGGCGTTCGACTGGCGGGCCCGGAGCGAGCGCAGGAAGTACGTCACGTCGCCGGCGTTCAGGCCGCCCGTCGCCACCTGGTACATCAGGGGCTGGAACATGTTGTAGACGTGACGGTCGACCAGGGTCACCCGGACCGGCGCGTCGGCGAGCTCCCGCATGGCGGCCACACCGGCGAATCCACCGCCGACGATGACGACGTGCGGGCGGGTGTCCTGGGTCATGCTTGCTCCGGTGTTCCTCGGGTGCGGATGGTCACCCACGAGGGTACGCGCGGTTTGCCGGGGCGCATGACGGGCAGAGGCCGGGAGGCCCGTGGTGCGTCCGTCAGGCGTCGAACCGCCCGTAGGTGTTCAGCACGTTCCCCTTGCTCGTCACGGTGCTGTCGACCAGACGCAGGCGCATGGGCGGATCGGTCGGTTCGAACAGTCGCCGGCCACGGCCGGCGATCGCCGGGTGGATCATGAGCTGCAGTTCGTCGAGGACCCCGGCGAACAGCAGGCTGCGGACGAGCGTGACACTGCCGCACACGGCGATGTCCGCCCCGTCGCGCTGCTGCAGGTCGCGCACGAACGCGGGGACGTCACCCGGGATCCGCGTGCTGTTCTGCCAGGTCAGGTCGTCGCCGAGCGTGGTGGAGGCCACGTGCTTCTCGATCGGGTTGATCCACTGCCCGAAGGGGTCCTCCGGGTGGGCGGGCCACCACTCGGACCACTCGAGGTAGCTGTTCCGGCCGAGCAGCACGGTGTCGGTGCGGGCCATGAAGGCACCCATCGCCGTGCCGAGCTCGTCGTCGAAGCTGTCGTACTGGAACTCGTAGGGGTCCTGCACGACGCCGTCGACCGACGTGAACAGACCGGCAGTGGTCTTCCGCATGGTCCGGATCGTACCCGCCGGTCAGCTCCCGGTGCCGTCGGTGCTGCCGGGGGCCTGGCCGGTGCCGTTGCCCGGGAACCGGTTCGTGCCGGGCACCTGCGTGGTCGACTGCGTCCGGTCCGCACCGATCGCGTCGCCGATGGCGAACCCGACGCCTCCGCCGACGAGCAGCGCGGCGAGCCCGACGATCGCGGCGAGGAGCGGCCAGAACCACGGGGGCTTCGGGCCGGTGCTGCGGCGGTTGGTCGGGCTCGCGGCGCCGGCTGCGGCTCCGTACCAGGGGGTGGTGCCGTTCGGGGCGGTGGAGTCCCAGCCGCCCGGGGCGCCGGCGCCGGCGTCCGCACGGTACGGCTGCTGCTGTTGTTGTTGCGGCCCGGGGGCGTCGAGCGTGGAGGTCGACGTCGGGGTCGGGGCGGCGCCCCAGCCGGTCGGAGCCGTTGCCCGGTTCGCCCGGTCGGAGCCGCCCGGTCCGTGGCCGTTGGTGGGAGTGGTGTCGCTCATGCCAGGAGTGCACACGGCCCGGCTATGTGCGGCCGATGACGAGGCTGACCCGGTGCTGCGAACCGCCGCGTAGCCTCGGCTCGTGCGCGCTGCTGTGGAGACCGTCCGGATCGACGGGTTGCCCGTGCGCCTGCACACCATGGCGGCGCGAGAGCCGGTCCGCGACGACACCGACCCCACCGTCGTGTTCGTCCACGGCATCGGGATGTCGCACCGGTCCTTCGCTCGGTCGCAGCGCGCCGTCGCAGCCGAGCACCGCACGATCAGCGTCGACCTGCCGGGGTTCGGCTGGCTGCCCGCGGCCGGTCGGCGGCTGCCCATCGAGGAACTCGGCGATGTCGTCGTGCGGGCGGTCCGTCACCTGGTCGACGGCGACCTGGTGCTCGTCGGGCAGTCGATGGGTGCCCAGGTCGTGGTCGAGTCCGCCCGGCGCCACCCGGAGACCGTCGCGGCGATCGTGCTCGTCGGTCCGGTGATCAACGCGGAACGGCGGTCGCTCCCGCTGCAGGCACTCGACCTGGGCCGCGACGGGTTCGTCGAGGGGGTCCGGATGAACGGCGTCCTGGTCACCGACTACCTGCGGAGCATGCGGCAGTACACGCGTGAGCTCGGGCCGATGCTCCGCTACCCGACCGAGCAGACGATCACTGAGGTGACGCAGCCCGTCCTCGTCGTCCGCGGCGCCCAGGACCCGATCGCGCGGCACGACTGGTCCGCTCGGGTCGCGGCCGCTGCGCCGAACGGCACCTTCGTGGAACTGGCCGGCCCGCACCACGTGCAGGAACGGCAGCCGGACGCCTTCGCACGCCTCCTCGAGACGTTCCGCAGCGCCGAGCGCCTGGAGGGGCTGCGATGACCCGGCCGACCACGTCCGGGACGGAGGCGGCGCGGACGGCGCGATCCGGGCCTCCAGGCCGTGTCCCGCTGGTGCGACGCGCGTGGTGGGCCGCACTCGACTGGGGGTACGCCGCCAGGTGGCAGGTCCGGAGCATCGGGCCGACCACCGCGGACGACTACCGGACCGGCGCCGGGCAGCCCGTCGTCGTGGTCCCCGGCGTCTACGAGACCTGGCACTTCATGCGGCCACTGATGGACGCACTGCACGACCGGGGGCACCCGGTGTACGTGCTGCCGGTCCTGCGGCACAACCTGCGGCCCGTGCCGGACTCGGCGCGCGAGGTGATCGCGACCCTCGAGGAACAGGACCTGCGGAACGTGCTCGTGCTCGCGCACAGCAAGGGCGGGCTCATCGGCAAGTACGCGATGACGCAGCTCGACCAGCACGAGCGGATCGACCGGATGGTCGCGGTCTCGACGCCCTTCGCGGGGTCGGTCTACGCGCGGCTCGCGCCGGTGCCGCACCTGCGGGCGTTCCGGGCGGCCGACCCGGTGCTGGCGGGGCTGGCGCGGGAACTCGACGCGAACGCGCGGATCACCTCGGTGTACGGAGTGTTCGACACGCTCATCCCCGAGGGCAGCGAGCTCCAGGGGGCGACGAACGTGCGGCTGCCGGTGGGTGGGCACTTCCGGATCCTCGGTGATGCGCGGACGCGGTCGGCGGTGCTGGCGGCGGCGGATCCGGGCGGGGGCGGCTCCGGGTCTGGCGGCGCTGGCGGCGGCTCCGGCGGCGGCGCTGGCGGTCTTTCGCGCTGACCGACACTTCGTGGGCGCGCGGCCGCGTGAGCTGTCGGTCAGCGCGAAACGGCGCGGCGGCCGCAGCGGTAACGGCGCGGCAGCAGCGTCAGCGCGGGCGGTCGCCGACGCTCGCGCGCTCGACGATCCGGTGCGGCACGACGACGGTCTCCGGCGCTGCCGCGCGGTCCGCGATCCGTCGGGTCAGCAGGTCGAGCGCCGCCGTCGCGAAGGCCCGACGGTCGAACGACACCGTGCTGAGCGACGGGATCGCGTAGGCGGCCGCGTCGACGTCGTCGAACCCGATGACGCTGACCTGCTCGGGAACCCGGACCCCGCGGGCGGCCAGGACGTGCAGCACCCCGAACGCGATCGAGTCGGTGAAGGCGAAGACGGCGTCGGGCAGGGGGTGCTCGTCGAGCCAGGCCGCGAAGGTCGTCGCCGCGGAACTCGTGGTCCACGACGGCAGCGGGACACGGAGCGAGGGGTCGGGCGTGATGCCGGCGGCGGCGAGCGCGGCGGTGTAGCCGCGTTCGCGGAGCTCGCTCGTCGCCGTCGCGGCGCCCTCGGGTGACGCCCCGACGATCGCGATGCGCCGGTGCCCGTGGGCGATGAGGTGTTCGGTGACCTGCTCGGCTGCCGCGCGGCTGTCGACGTGCACCTGGTCGACGTGCTCGGGCTCGACCTCGCCGATGACGACGGTCGGCGGCAGCCCCTCGGTCGAGGCCAGGACGCTCGCGCTGAGCGACACCGGGTTCAGGATCAGCCCGTCCACCAGGTGTGCCCGGGCACGGGAGACCAGTTCGCGTTCGCGGGCCGGGTCGTTGCCCGTCTGCTCGAGCTGCACGACCCAGCCGCGTTCGCGGGCGAGTTCCACGAAGGACTGCGCGAGTTCGGCGGAGTAGGCGCTGCCCATCTCCGGCAGCGTCAACGCGATGGCTCCGGAGCGGCCGTTCCGGAGCCCGCGGGCGGACAGGTTCGGCACGTAGTCGAGCTCGGCGACCGCCCGCTCGACGCGTTCGCGGGTCTCCGGGCGCACGACCACGCCGCCGTTGACGACGTTGGAGACGGTCTTCGGGGACACCCCGGCGAGGGCGGCCACGTCCCGCACGGTTGCGCGCATCGGGACGAGCGTAGCGCGGGGCGGTGCTCAGTCCGCGACCGGCACCGGCACCGTCCTGCCCGTCCGCACCGACTCCTGCGCCGCCAGCACGATCGACAGCGTCCGGAGTCCGACCCCGACGTCCGGCTGCGGCTGCTCCCCGGACCGCACCGCCGCCAGGAACGTCCGGAGCATCGGCACGTCGTGGTCGGGTCCGTACCGGAGTTCGATCGGCCGGCCCCCGACCGCCTCGAGCCCCCGAGCAGCCGCCCCGAAGAAGTCCACCGACACCGTGCCACCGGTCCCGGCGACGTCGAGCGTCAGCCCACCCCACACCGGCGACGTGTCCGGTCGGCTCCACGAGCAGTCGATCGCCGCGATCGTGCCGTCGTCGTACGTGATGGTCACCAGCCCCGCGGTCTCGGCGTTCGCGCGGTCCGCGTGCAGCACCCGGTTGGCGACGGCGGTGACCGACACCGGCGCCGCTCCGGTCAGCCCGTCGATCAGGTCGGCGACGTGCACGACGTGGTCGACGAGGGCGCCGCCTCCGCTCAGCCGGACGTCGGTGAACCAGTCCCGGGCGAGCGGGAGCATGCCGTTGTTCGCGCCCCGCACCGAGAACACCGTGCCGAGTGCGCCCGAGTCCCGCGTCGCGCGCAGCCGGTCGAACGCCGAGGCGAAGCGCACCGGGAACGCCATCATGAGCAGCACCCCGGCGCGGTCCACGGCATCGCGGATGGCGAGGCCGTCCTGCCACGAGGTCGCGAGCGGCTTCTCGCAGAGCACGTGTGCCCCCGCTGCCGCCGCGAGCTCGACGAACTCTCGGTGCCGCGCGTTCTCGCTCGTGACGATCACCGCGTCCGGACCCCAGGCGAGCAGCTCGTCGACGGAGTCCGCGTACCCGGCGCCGAGCGCGCGTGCCAGTTCGGCGCCGCGCAGGTCGCCGAGTTCCGTCCCCGTCGAGGTGCCGCCCGGGTCCGTGCCGCGCACCTCCACGTCGGGCATCGCCGCCAGGGCGCCGAGGTAGCTGATGGCGTGCGTGTGGGCGAAGGAGAGCACCCCGACCCGGAGCGTCACCGCGCGACCTCGACCGGCTGGCCGGACTCGATCGAGGCGATCGCCGCGTTCGCGATCCGCACCGCAGCGACGCCGTCGTCCACGGTCACCCGGGGCGGTGCACCGCCGTCGAACGCGGCGAGGAAGTCGGCGAGCTCCAGCGCGTACGGGTCGTCCGCCGGGTCGACCGTCGGCAGGAAACCGTCCACGGAAGCCGGTGCCGCCAGGTCACTCCGGGTGTCCTCCTCGGCCCGGGACGAGTACGACAGGCTGCCCAGCGTCCCCGTCACCGAGTACTCGGTCGTGAAGGCGAGGTGCTGCGGCCCCCACAGCCCGGCGACGTGGCTGATCGCGCCAGACTCGTGCGTGAGCAGGACGTGCGCCGCCTCGACCGGCTCGGCCTCGGAACCCGCGCGGACGCTCACCGCCGACACGCGGCTCACCTCTCCTGCGACCCAGCGCGCGATGTCCAGGTCGTGGATCATCTGGTCCATCACGATCCCGCCCGACAGGGCGCGGTCGCCGAACCAGGGGACGTGGGTGGGGAAGGCGCCGGACCGGGAGAACCGCAACACCGCCAGGTCGCCCAGGAGGCCCGTGGTCGCGGCCTCGTGCAGGCGCGCGTACGCGGGGAACCAGCGCACCACCTGGGCCGGGTAGAGCTGCACGCCCGCGTCCGCAGCGCGCGCCGCCAGGTCCGCCGCGTCCGCGTCGGTCCGGGCCAGGGGTTTCTCGGAGACGACGTCCTTGCCGGCCGCGATCGCCGCACGCACGACCTCGGCGTGAGCGTGCGTCGGGACCACGACGTCGACGACGTCGACCGTGGCGAGGAGCTCGTCGAGGCTGTCGGCGACGGTGATCGTGCCGCCCTCGGCCCGGGCGGTGTCGGTGAACGCGGCGACGAGTTCGTGGGCGCCCTCGCGAGCGTGCACCACCACGTCGCCCAGGCGGAGCAGCCCGGGCAGGTGGGCGACGGAGATGCCGCCCGCGCCGACGAGCCCGATGCGTTTGCGGGCGGGGGAGTCCGACTGCGACGTCATGGGGTCAGCGTAGGAGATGCGGTGGGACGGCGGGGTGCGCCAGCGGGGACCGGTTGCCAGTGGTGTCCTACGCTCGGGGTGTGGGCAACCGGGGCATCTACGTCGAGACGATCATCGACGCGGACGTCGAGCGGGTCTGGGAAGCGACGCAGACCCCGGGACAGCACGTGCGGTGGGACGTCCGGTTCTCCGAGATCGTCCCGGAACCGGCCGACGCCGACGGAGCAGCCCGCTTCACGTACGTCCGACGGTCCGCCGTGCACGACGTCCACGGCACGGGCGTGAGCCTCGGCGAGCGACTCCGGTCGGACGGCACACGGACGTCGGCTCTGCGCTTCTCCACCCGGGACCGCCTGTCGCCGATCCGACACGGTCGTGGGTACTGGAAGTACGTCCCGACCGAGGACGGCCGCACCCGTTTCATCACGGGGTACGACTACGACCCGGGATGGGGGCCACTCGACGTGGTCGTCCGGCCGCTGCTCGGTTGGGCGACTGCATGGAGCTTCGACCGGCTCCGCGTCTGGTTGGAAGGCGGCGGCGACCCCGAGACCTGGCAGTTGGCGAGTGTGCTGCAGGTGTGGCGCCGGGGCCGGCCACGGGCCTCCCGGTCGTCACGAGCACCGCGTGGGGGCAGCCGACGAGGCGACCACCTGCGCGACGCGCCCGCGACCCTCGCCGTCCTGCCGGACCCGGCGGAGCAGCGATGACCTCGGTGTTCCGAGCGGCGCTCGGCGCAGACTTCCACCGACTGCACCCGATGATGCAACGGCGCTTCGACGTCGGCTTGGATGCCGCCGAAGCGTGCATCGGGCGCGGGGTGATGACCTCCATCCGCCGGGGTCCGTGGTGGACCGTTCCGTTCCTGCAGATCGGGCGGCTCCGGAACATCCTGGTCCCCGACGTCGGCGACGACGTGCCCTTCACCATCGAGAACTACCCCTACCGGGATGCTCACGGACGCGAGACCGTCACCTTCGTCCGCACCTACACGACCCGCCCGGGGCGCACCGCGCGCTTCGACGCCACGATGGTCCTCGTCGGTGGGCGGGTGCTGGACTACCTCGGTTCGCACCAGCACCTGGCGGTGGACCTCGACCTCGTCGTCGACGACCGGGGTGGGCTGGTGCTCACCTCGGATGCCCAGCGCTTCTACGAGGGGCCGATCGCCTTCCGGTTCCCGATGCTCTTCAGCGGCCGGGCGACGTTGCACGAGTACTGGTCCGACGAGGACGAGTCGTTCCACGTCGACCTCGAGGTGCGCAACGCGCTGTTCGGGTTCTTGTTCGGCTACCGCGGGACCTTCACGTGCGAGTGGGTACCGGCAACGGACGCACCCGACCGCCTGAAGCCCCGCCGGACCGAACTCAGGACCTGAGCCACGAGGGATCGGCGAAGAGCTCCTCGAGCTCGCGCAGCAGTCGGGTCGTGTGGAAGCCGTCGGCAGCGGCGTGGTTGACCTGCAGCGCCAGCGGTAGCAGCGTCCGGTCACCAGCGGTCCGGTACCCGCCGAGCGTGATGATCGGCAGCAGGTGGTCCCAGCCATCGCGCACCTGCAAGGAGAAGCCGGTGAACGATGCTCCCGGCAGGGTCGAGACGTCGAACACGTTGCTGGGCCGGTCGTCCTGCGGGAACATCCGGGTGTCGTCCCGGTACTCCGTCATCGTCGACACCGCAGCGTCGTGGAAGGTGTCGAAGTCGTCGTCGTACGGCACGACGAGGGCGGAGAACGTCTCGGTGTCCGCGTGGAACACGGTGAACATCGGGTGGACGCAGTCCCACACGGCGGGGGAGCCGTCGTCCAGCAGCTGCATCCGGAACTCGTCGTGCCGGTTCACCACGGTCGCGATCGCCCAGAGCTGCGACGCGTAGGTCCGACGGCCGGTCGCTCGGACGCGCTCGACGAAGGCGGTGACGTCGAGTTCGACGGTCACCTCGTACGCGCACGGCACCCGGTGCCGGTAGTGCTCGAAGTGCTCCCGGCGGGGCCACTGGTCGACGTCGATCGCCCGGAGTTCGGTCATGGCTCCACCCTCGTGCGGGATCGCTTCCCTACGGTGGAGCCATGCCGACGCTCGAACGTGTTCCCGCCCTGGTCGCCACCGGATTCCTCGCGATCCCCGTCGCCGAAGCCCTGGTCGCGTTGCCGACCGAGGTCGTCATGAAGATCGAGGGGGCCCCGATCGACGCCGACCTCGCCGACACCGCCGCGTTCTCGGAGGCGTACGGCTACCCGCTGGCCGGCGGCGCGAACTGCATCGTCGTCGCAGGGAAGCGCGGCGACGAGGTCCGCTACGCCGCCTGCGTCGTCCTCGCATCGACGAAGCTCGACGTGAACCGGGTCGTGAAGCAACTGCTCGACGTCCGCAAGGCGAGCTTCGCCCCGATGGACGAAGCGGTCGAGCTGACCGGCATGGAGTACGGCGGCATCTCCCCGATCGGGCTGCCGTCGTCGTGGCCGCTCTACATCGACGCGCGCGTCCTCGACGCCCCCGAGGTCGTCATCGGCGCCGGGCGCCGCGCCGCGAAGCTGTTCCTGCCCGGCGCAGCACTCACCGCACTGCCGAACGTCACCGTGGTCGAGGGCCTGGCGACCGAACCGGTCAGTCCGACGGCCGGATGAGGCAGAACGGGTGCCCCGCGGGGTCGAGGTAGACGCGGAACGTCTCCGTGCCCGACCCCGTGGCCGTCGCACCGATCGCGAGCACCGCGGCCTCGCCGTCATCGAGGTCGTCGACCTTCACGTCGAGGTGGCTCTGCTGCGGCACCGCCTGCCCGGGCCACTCCGGCGCCCGGTAGTCGTCGACCTGCTGGAACGCGAGGATCGGACGGTGGTCGGTGAACGGGAGGGCGAGCTCCGCCCAGTCCTCGTCGAAGCCGACGATCTCCCCGCCGAGCAGCTCGGCGTAGAAGCGGGCGAGGGCGCGGGTGTCCGGGCAGTCCAGGACGACGACGTCGAGTGTGCCGATCATGGCCGACACGGTAGACCCATCAGCGCGCGGCGGTCAGGGCTTTCGTGATCCGCTGCAACGAGACGGTCTCGGCGGTCCCGAGTTCCTGCGCGAAGAGGCTGAGCCGGAACTCCTCGAGCATCCACCGAGCGTGCACGAGCTCCGGGTGCGCCCCGACCGCGGGCGGGAAGGTGCCGCCGGCATCGGTGTAGCGGTCGGTCGCCACAGTGACCTCGCGCATCCAGGTCGCGTCGCGTCCGGGGTTCTGCAGCAGTTTCTGCACGCGCGCCTCGATGCCCTGCAGGTACACGCGGATGCGTCGCAGCCGGTCGAGCCCCGCGACGGCGACGAACCCGGGGAACACCAGGCGCTCCATCTGCTGCCGCATGTCGCTGAGGGCGGCGAGCAGCGACATCGAGTTCGCCTGCTTGAGTGCCCGTTCGGCGGAGCGCTGCGCCGCCAGGACGGCCGCGACCTCGGACACGGCGGTGAACATGGTGTCGACGACGGTGGCCGACACCGCATCGCGGACCGACTCGAACTCGGCCTTCGTGAAGACCAGGCCGTCCGGGTGGGCCCGACGGATGCCGGAATCGACCACGGCGGCCAGGACGTCGTCGAACAGCGCGGCGGTCGACGGGTAGGGGCTGGCCGCGAGCGCGAGCTTCTCCTGCGCGGTCAGGTGCGACTGGATGTACGACACGGGCGACGGCACCGCGTGCATCACCAGACGGCGGACCCCGGCAGGCATCCGGACGACGCGGTCGGACGGGGTGGCGAGCAGTTGCACGCCGACGGTCGCCTTCGGACCCGTGCCTTCCTCGACCAGGGACGGGTACGCGCGGATGACGCCGCCGGCCTGCTTGGTGTCGAGGGTCTGCGGGAGGTCCTGGTCGGGCCAGGCGGTGAGTCCGGACTGTTCCAGCGGACGACCGGCGCCGGCGGACGCGACGCGAGCCGCGCCTCCGGTCCGTCCCGCGCCCTTCGCCGTGGCGGAGGCGACGCTCTGCTGGGTCCGGTCCTTGAGCTTCGTCTGCAGGGCCGACAGGTCCTTGCCGGTTTCGACCCGGCGACCACGCTCGTCGACCACGGCCCACGTCGGCAGCAGGTGCGCGGGGACGCGGGACAGGTCGAAGTCGGACTCGGAGACCGGGACGTAGGTCATGCGCTGGATCGCCTTGGCGAGGGTGGCGCGGAACGACTCGGTCGGCTCGGTCGGGGCGTCGTCGGGCAGCTCGGCGACGATCTTCTCGGCCCAGTCGGCAGCGGGCACGACGTTCTTGCGGATCTGCTTCGGCAGCGACTTGATGAGCGCGGTGACGAGTTCCTTGCGGAGGCCGCGCACCTGCCAGTCGAAGCCCTCTTCACGCATCCGGGGCAGGAGCGCGAGGGGGACCTGCACGCTGACGCCGTCGTCCTGTGCGCCGGGCTCGAAGCGGTACTGGATGGCGAGACGCTGGTCGCCGCTCCGCCACTGGGTCGGGTACTCGACGTCGTCCTCGGCGGCTTCGGCCGCTGATTCGTCCAGCAGGTCCGACCGGCGCATCGTGAGCAGGTCCGGCTGCTCACGGCGGGTGGTGCGCCACCACCCCTCGAAGTCGCGGGTCGTGGCGACGTCGGTCGGGATGCGGGCGTCGTAGAACTCGTAGACGTTCTCGTCGTCGAGCAGGATGTCCCGGCGGCGGGTGCGTTCCTCGAGCTGCTCGAGTTCCTTGCGGAGCTTCCGGTTGGCGCGGTCGAAGGCCTGCTGGGATTCCCACTCGCCCTCGACCAGGGCGTGCCGGATGAAGAGCTCGCGGGAGTGTTCCGGGTCGATCCGCGAGTACTGCACGCGGCGGCGCTGCACGATCGGGACGCCGAACAGGGTCACGCGCTCGTAGGCGACGACCGCCCCCTGCTTCTTCTCCCAGTGCGGTTCGCCGTAGGTGCGCTTGAGCAGGTCACCGGCGAGCGGCTCCACCCAGGCGGGGTCGATCCGGCCGACGGTCCGGGCGAACAACCGGCTCGTCTCGACGAGCTCGGCGGCCATCACGGCGTCCGGCTGCTTCTTCGCGAGCACGCTGCCCGGGAACACCACGAACCGGGTGTTCCGCGAGCCCAGGTAGTCGCGCTTCTCGCGGTCGCGCAGCCCGATCTGGCTGAGGAGTCCGGAGAGCAGCGCGCGGTGCACGGCGTCGCCGTCGTCGGAGCGGGCCTGCCCGACTCGGACGTCGACCTGCTTCGCGGCACGGGAGAGCTGCCGGTACAGGTCCTGCCACTCGCGGATGCGCAGGTAGTTCAGGAACTCGGCCTTGCACAGCCGGCGGAACGCGCTCGACGACAGTTCCTCCTGCTGCTCCTCGATGTGGTTCCAGAGGTTCAGCAGGGTCAGGAAGTCGCTCGTCGGGTCGGCGAAGCGGGCGTGCAGCTGATCGGCGTGCGCACGCTTCTCGAGGGGCCGCTCGCGGGGGTCCTGGATGCTCAGGGCGCTGACGATGGCGATGACCTCGCGCCCGACGCCCTGCCGCCCGGCCTCGAGCACCATCCGACCGAGCCGGGGGTCGATCGGCAGCCGGGTCAGCTGTCGCCCGGACTTGGTGATGCGGCCGTCCTTGTCGACGGCGCGGAGCTCGCGGAGCAGGTCGAGGCCGTCCTTCACGCCCCGGCTGTCCGGCGGTTGCAGGAACGGGAACGACTCGATGTCCCCGAAGCCGAGCGAGATCATCTGCAGGATCACCGCGGCGAGGTTCGTGCGGAGGATCTCGGGGTCGGTGTACTCGGGGCGCCGGCCGAAGTCGTCTTCGGAGTAGAGCCGGATCGCGATGCCGGCACTCGTGCGGCCCGCTCGACCGGAGCGCTGACTGGCGCTGGCCTGCGAGATCGCCTCGATCGGCAGCCGCTGCACCTTGGCCCGCGGGGAGTACCGCGAGATGCGTGCCGTCCCCGTGTCGATCACGTACTTGATGCCGGGCACGGTCAGCGAGGTCTCGGCGACGTTCGTGGCGAGGACGACACGACGGCGGATGCCCGGGGTGTGGCGGCGCTCGAAGACCCGGTGCTGGTCGGCGGCAGACAGGCGGCCGTACAACGGCAGGACCTCGGTGCCCGGGTAGCGCTTGCCCTCGATCGCGTCCTGCGCGTCGCGGATCTCGTTCTCGCCGGACAGGAACACGAGCACGTCGCCCGGGTCCTCCTGCGCCAGCTCGTCGAGGGCGTCGGTGATGCCCTGCAGGGTGTCGCGGTCGTCGGCTGCGTTGCCGCTGTCGCCGGTGCGGGAGTCCGACTCGTCGTCGGCGTCGTCGTCCTGGTCTTCGGCGACGAGGGGGCGGTACCGGATCTCGACCGGGTAGGTGCGGCCGGACACCTCGATGATGGGGGCGTCGTCGAAGTGCTTCGAGAACGACTCCGGGTCGATCGTCGCACTCGTGATGATGAGCTTCAGGTCGGGGCGACGGGGGAGCAGCCGCTTCAGGTAGCCCAGCAGGAAGTCGATCGTCAGGGACCGCTCGTGCGCCTCGTCGATGATGATCGTGTCGTACCGCTTCAGGTCGCGGTCGAAGTGGATCTCGTTCAGCAGGATGCCGTCGGTCATCAGCTTCACGCGGGTCTCGGAGCTCACCTTGTCGGTGAAGCGGACCTGGTAGCCGACGAGTCCGCCGAGCTCCCCGCCGCCGAGTTCTTCCGCCACACGCTCGGCGATGGTCCGCGCCGCGATCCGGCGGGGCTGGGTGTGCCCGATGTGCTCACGACCGAGCTCGAGGCAGATCTTCGGCAGCTGCGTCGTCTTGCCCGAGCCGGTGGCCCCGGCGACGATGACCACCTGGTTGTCACGGATGGCAGCCGCGATGTCGTCCCGCCGCTGCGAGACCGGCAGTTCGGGCGGGTACGTGATGACGGGCAGCGGAGAAGACATGAGCATTCCAGGATACAGGCGCGCCGGGCGGGAGGCGCGTCAGGCGATCTGCCGGGACAGGGCGTCCGCCGACCGGGACGGCAGTTCGCACACCCGGTCGTGGCAGACGTACGCGGCAGGGTCGAGCACGTCGCGTCCCTCGAACACCGAGAACCCCGCCTCGGCCCAGTCGCGTGCCTGCTCCGGCGTCGTGGTGGCGACGACCGTACCGGGGCGCCGACCACGGTGTGCCACGGCCCGCATCGGGTCGTCGGTGCCGCTCGTGACGACGACGATCTCGCGCGACGGCCGTTGCAGGGCGAGGGCGACACCGAGGGCATCCGCGTGACCGAGGGGTCGCTCGGTCCCGGTGCGGGCGCGGTCGGCGATGAGTCGCGCCGCGGCGACCCGCAGTGCCTCGTCGCCCGTCAGTGCCCCGAGCGTCGCGGCGGCCGACGCCAGCGCCACGGTGCCGGACCGCATCGCCGTCTGCGGCTGTTCCCCTGTGGCCGTCCCCGCTGCGGCCAGCACCGGGTCGACGTCGAAGCGCTCGGCCAGGCCGTCGTCGACGAGCGAGCGTGCGACAGTCGCGTAGGAGACCTCGCCCGTCACCAGGGCCAGTTCGAGCAGCCCTTCGGCGAGCAGTCCGACGTCCTCGACGGTGGCCGGTGCGGAGGACGCCCCGCGCGGTGTGCTGGACCGCACCGTCACGTGGCCGTCCTGCACGTGGGCGGCGAGGACCGCGTCGGCCGCTCCCCGCGATAGCGCGACGAGTTCCGGGTCGCCGTGCCGTGCGCCGGCGATCGCGAGCCCCCGGATCGCCAGGCCGTTCCAGCCCGTGAGCACCTGGTCGTCCAGTGGTGGCGGGTCGAGCTGGGCGCGCTCGGCGATCGGTCGGCGGTACCACTCGCCCTCGACCCGACGGCCGTCGATGGTCGACTCGCTGTCCTGCGCGGCGACGAAGGCCCCGTCGGCACGGCGCAGGGTGTCCCGGAGGAAGTCGGCGATGCCTCGGGCCTGCTCGGCACCCGCGACCGCGAGCAGCCCCGCGTTGTCGTAGAGCATCCGTTCGTAGTGCGGCACGCTCCAGTCGCGCTTGGTGGCGTACCGGAAGACGCCGCCGTCGGCGTCGGTCAGCTCGGACGCGCGGATCGCGTGCAACGACCGGTCGAGCAACCCGTCGGCCTCGGCGTCGCCGTCGGCCGCCGCGTCGGCGAGGAACTCGAGCAGCGGTGTGCTCGGGAACTTCGGCGCGCCGCCGAAACCACCGTAGGTGGTGTCCTCTGCCTGGGACAGCTGGTCCGTGACGGCCCGGATGGCATCGACGGACGGGAGGCCCGGGTCGGCTCCGATACCGCCCTCGCCCGAGGGGGTGGCAGCGTCCGCCACGGCGCCTTGCCGGATCGCCGTCGCGATGGCCGACGCGTTCGCGTCGACCTCGTGCCGACGCTCGGTCCAGGCGTCGAGCACCGCGGCCAGGATCTGCCGGAACGCCGGGACCTGCCCGACGGGAGTGGGTGGGAAGTACGTCCCCGCGAAGAAGACGTGGCCGTCGGGCGTCAGGAACGTCGTCAGCGGCCAGCCGAGCTGCTGCGTGAACGCACTCGCAGAGGCCATCAGGCTCGCGTCGACGTCCGGCCGTTCTTCGCGGTCGACCTTCACCGACACGAAGTCCCGCCGGAGCAGCTCGCCGATCTCCGGGTCGTCGAAGCTCTCGCGCGCCATCACGTGGCACCAGTGGCACGTGGCGTACCCGACCGACACCAGCACCGGGACCCCGCGCTCGCGCGCTTCGGCGAACGCCTCGGGACCCCACTCGCGCCAGTCGACAGGGTTGTCGGCGTGCAGACGCAGGTAGGGGCTGACCGAGGTGCCGAGGCGGTTGTCGTTCATGGCTCCAGCGTGCCCGCAGCCGACTGGGCGGACCACCGCCCGGGGACAACTGTGGACGGAACGCCCACTCTGCACAGGTCGTGCGGGGAGATCAGCGCTCGAGCCAGCCCGTGATCGACGCGAGCCGTGCGGCCACCTGGGCGGGGCTCTGGCCGTCGGTGTCCACCCGGGTGACCGTGTCCGTGGTGGCCGAGTCGAGCCTCCCGGCCGTCCGCGTGCTGTGCGCGAGCTGCGCCTGCGGGACCGGGCCACCCGCTCGTCGTGCGAGCCGGTCGGCAGCCGCGCCGTCGGATGCGCGGAGCAGGACGACGCGCACCAGCGGATCGTCGCCCATCGCCGCAGCGAGGCGCTCGTGCTCGAGCACGGACACGGTGTTCGTGTAGACGAGCCGGTGGTGCCCGATCGCCCGGTAGCCGGCCCAGATCGCGTCGAGGTTCCGCTCGGCCAGGTGGGCCTCGGGGTGTTCGACGTGCGGTGCCGGGTGCGCGAGGTCGAGCAGGTCGCCCTCGATCACCGCGTGCCGGACGTCCGCCGCGACGAGCAGGTCGTGCAGTGCCTCGGCGGCGGTGGACTTGCCCACGCCGGAACGTCCGCCGATGAACAGGACCTCGGACCGGGGCACCGTGTCAGCCCAGGTTGAGGGAGAGGAGTGCGAGTGCGGCGTCCTCGGGACCGTAGTCGAACATGTGCTCCCAGAACGGGTCGTCGGCCCACGGGACATCGCCGTCGGCGGGCGTCGCGTGGGCGGTCTCGACCAGCCAATCGAGTTCGGGGGCGACGGCGGTCGCGAACTCCGGTGGTTCCCATCCGAGGGCGCGTGCCGCCGTGGTGTCGAGGACGAACGGCGGTCGTGACGACCACGGCGTGCCACCCACGAACGCGGGTGCGTCCTCGTCGAGCAGGACCTCGTCGAACCGGTGGTCCAGGTGTCCGCCGATCGTGCGGACGATCTCGAGCGCGGTCGGGGCCGAGGCATCCGCGACGTTGAGGATCCGGCGGTCCGGCGCGTCCGCGACGAGTCGGACGAGCGAACCGATGCCGCTCGCCGCCGTCGTGTGGTCCACACCGCGGCCGTGGTCGGCGAGCAGGATGCACTCCCGGCCGTCGAGCACACGGCGGACGACGAACCACTCCCGCGGGCGGCCGATGCCGACGCCGTACACCTTCGACGGGCGGAGCACCGTGACCGGGGCACCGTGGTCGAGCAGGACCTGCTCGGCCGCCACCTTCGCGGCGCCGTAGCCGTCACGGCTCGTCGGGTCGCCGTCCCCGGCGGTGACGGTGGGCTGGATCTCGGTGACCGCGCCGCCGAACACCGGCTTGTCGAGCGAGTTCGCGTGCCGCCCCTGCTCGTCGGCGTACACCGACCTGGACGAGACGAAGACCGTCGAGCCGACGTCGTCGAGGAACGGCAGGAGCTGCTGGGCGTCGTCGCGGGTCAGGCCGACGGTGTCGACGAGCAGGTCGGCTCCGGGGCGGAGCAGGTCGCGCAGGACGGACCGGTCGCGGCGGTCACCGGGCGTGAACGTGGCGCCGGAAGCGGTCAGCGCGTCCGCTGCGGGGCCGCCTCGGCGTGCGAGGACGTCCACCTGCCAGTCGTCGCCGCCCCTGCCCGAGGCGTCGAGGAGCTCACGAGCGACGGCCGAGCCGATGCCGCCGGTGCCGCCGAGGATGACCGCGCGTCTGGTGCTCATGGTGCAACGGTAGTGCGGCGCGGCACGGCCGACGGTCCTCGGCTGTCGGTGCTCGGCCGTCGGCCGGGCGCGGCCGTCGTTCCGCGATCGGTTCCGTCAGGAGGCGAGCTGCTCGTGCCGCCACCAGTCGGCCAGCGAACCGTCGTAGACCTTCACCCGGTCGTGTCCGAGCACCGTCAGGGCGAGGGCGTCGACGCACGCGGCGCTGCCCACCCCGCAGTACGTGACGATCTCGTCGGCACCGATCACCGCGGCGAAGGCCCGCTCGAGTTCGGCACCGCGCAGGTACGCGTTCGTCTCGGGGTCCACCAGGGTGTCCGCCGTGATCGGGGTGCTGCCCGGCACGATCGGCGGGTGGTCGTCACCGAGGGCCGCCCAGGGCGCGGCGAACACCAGGGATGCCGGCTCTTCGCCGGAGACCGCACGGGTGACCCGATCGTGGTCGGCCCAGAGCGCACGTTCTTCGCCGGCCAGGAACGCACCGGCATCGGGGTCGGACGGCGTCGCGCGAGTGTGGAGCGCGCCCACGCGGACCGGGCGGCCCTCGTCGCGCCACTTCGTGAAGCCACCGTCGAGCACCGCGACCGAGTCGAAGCCGAACGAACGGAAGATCCACCACAGGCGTGCCGACCACTCGCCGACGCTGTCGTCGTAGACCACCACGGTCGAGGTGTTCGTCACGCCGAGCTGTGCCGCGGCGACCTCGAAGCGCTCGGCGCCGGGGCGGGTGAACGGGACGTCGGCGTCGGCGGCGGAGAAGTCGTCGATCAGGTCGGCGAAGCGGGCGCCGGGCACGTGGCCGCGCTGCTCGTGGGCGTCCCGCCCGGGGAGCCAGCTCGTGTCGAACCCGGCCCCGACGGTGTGCACCGAGGCGTCGAGCACGACGAGCTCGTCAGCACCGAGGTGGTCTGCGAGCCACTGCGTCGACACGAGTGGTGAGGTCAGGACGGGGGCCATGTCGCACACCATAATCCGCACCCCTGACGTGGGCCAGGGACGTGGACACACGGCGCAACCGCAGGCACCGAGTGCGTGCGCATCGATCGACGATGCACGCGTCGTTCGACAGGTGGATCGTCGTGGAACGGGTGTCGCCGCCCCCCCCACGCACGACGGCCCGCCCCGGCAGAACCGGAACGGGCCGAAGACGCGCAGCGAACCGCCAGCGTCAGTGCGCCGCGGCGGGGATGCTCCCGGTCGTGGCGGACCCGGCACGCGCGAGCCGCTCGACCCGCACCGATTGCCGGTTGATGAGCAGTCCGCCGGCCAGGGCGACGAGCACGAGCACGCCGGCCGAGATGCCGAACGCCACGTGGTACCCGTCGAGCGTCGCCTGGGCCTGCTGCAGCTTGGTCGGGGCGGCGGTCAGCCCGGACAGGCTGTTCGACACGACGTCCGCGAAGATCGTCGACAGCAGCGCCGTACCGATCGAGCCACCGATCTGCTGCATGGTGTTGACCGTCGCCGAGGCGACACCGGCATCGGCCCGGGCGACCCCGGTCGTGGCGGTGTTCATCGCGGACGAGAAGATCGTGCCCATGCCGAGACCGATGACGATCAGCGCCGGCAGGACGGTGCCCGCGTAGGAGCTGTCCAGGTCGGTGCGGAGCAGCAGGAGGAGCCCGGTCGCTGCGACCAGGCCGCCGGCGAAGATGAGCACCTTCGGCCCGACGCGCGGCAGCAGCCGGCCACCGATCTGCGTCGCCGAGATCATGATCGACAGCGGCATCGGCAGGAACGCGAGACCGGTCTGCAGCGAGCTGAACCCGAGGGTCTGCTCCAGGTAGTAGGTCAGGAACAAGAAGATGCCGAACATGCCGATCGCGACGAGGCCGATCGCGATGAACGAGCCGCCGCGGTCACGGTCGAGGACGACGCGCAGGGGCAGCAGTGGGTGGGCGACGCGGGTCTCGATGAACACGAACGCGGCGATCAGCACGACACCGCCGGCGAGCATGGCGATCGTGACGGGGGAGTCCCAACCGTTCGTCTCGGCGTTCGAGAAGCCGTAGACGACGCCGACCAGCCCGAGCGTGATGGTGATGACGCCGAGCACGTCGATGCGCGGACGCTCGACCTTCGGCGGCTTCTCCATGAAGACGAGGGCACCGATCACGCCGAGCACGGCGAAGACGACGTTGACGTAGAGGCACCAGCGCCACGAGGCGTACTCGGTCAGCACGCCGCCGAGCAGCAGGCCGATGGCCGCACCCGAGCCGGCGATGGACCCGAAGATGCCGAACGCGCGACCGCGTTCCTTGGGATCGCGGAACGTGGTGGTCAGCATGCCGAGCGCGGACGGGGCGAGCAGCGCGCCGAAGACACCCTGCAGTGCGCGGGCCGCGACGAGCAGGCCGAACGAGTCGGCGAGGCCACCGAGCACCGAGGCGACGGCGAATCCGACGAGCCCGATGATGAAGGTGTTCTTGCGCCCGAACAGGTCGCCGAGGCGACCGCCGAGCAGCAGCAGCGAACCGAAGGCCAGCGAGTACGCGGTGACGATCCACTGTCGCTGGTCGGTGCCGAAGTCCAGGTCGGCCTGGGCCGAGGGCAGGGCGATGTTCACGATGGTCGCGTCGAGCACGACCATCAGCTGTGCGAGGGCGATGACCGCCAGGGCGATCCAACGGTGGTTGCTCTTGGCGGGGGTGGTGCCCGGAGTCGTGGGTGCTGTCCCGGTGGGGGTCGGCACGGTGTGTTCTGCCGTCACGGCAGCCTCCTTCGAGAAGGTTGGAGGGTGGGGTGGAGGTGCGCGCCGTCGGGCACTCCCGAGATGTGGTGGTGACGAAACCGGATGCGAGGCATCCGTTTGTGGCCAGTGTAGACCGAAACGGAAGGAGGGCATCCACTTGTTCCCAGAAAGTGCAACTACGGTCGGATCGTGAGCACCACCGACTCCGTGTCCGACCTCGAGCGACCGCTGCGCGCCGACGCTGCGCGCAACCGCGAGCTGATCCTGCAGACGGCGCGCAAGTGCTTCGCCGAGCGCGGGCTCTCCGTCACGTTGAACGACATCGCGCACGAGGCCGGCGTCGGGGTCGGCACCGTCTACCGACGGTTCGCCGACAAGGACTCCCTGATCGAGGCGCTGCTCGCCACCAAGTTCGAGGCCATGAACGACGCCGCAGCGCGCGCCGCGGACGTGTCCGACCCGCGCGAGGCGCTCCGGGTGTACCTGATGGGCGTCTTCGCGTTCCGTGCACGCGACCGAGCCCTCGCCGACGCCATCGTCCGTGCCGGCAAGGCCCGTCCGTCCATCGTGCAGGAGCGCGACCGGCTCGAACGCCAGGTTGCCGCGATCATCGGCCGTGCCGAGACCGCCGGCGTCGTCCGCCCCGGCTTCGACTACCGGGACCTGCCGATGCTCACCGCGATGGTCGGTGCGGTCGCCGACGCCACCCGCGAGCACGACCCGGACGCCTGGCGCCGCTACGCGGAACTCCTGATCCAGGGCGTCCTGCCGGGCACGGACGACACCGCGCCGATGCTCGGCGACCCGCTGGACCGCGAGTCGATCGAGCGCGCGCTGCACGCGCAGTCCTGACCACGGACGCAGGGGAGGCCCGTGGCGGCGCCGCCACGGGCCTCCAGTCCGGCTGTGGTCGCCACCAGAGCGCCCAGCGCGACGAGCGCGGCGAGCGCGGCGAGCCCGGCCGGCCCTGCCGGACCGGCTACAGCCAGCTGGGGATCCAGTAGTGCGACCGGACGAAGTCCCACGGCACCTGCATCGCCGTCCACATCGGGTACCAGTAGACCGAGGCCAGCACGACGACGCCCAGGTACACGCCGACCCACAGGATCGCCCGTGACCGGCGTGACCGTTCGTCGCTCCGCCTGCCGAGCACCAACCCGATCGCGGCGGCCAGTGCCATCACCATGTAGGGCTCGAAGGCGATCGTGTAGAACTGGAACACCGTCCGGTCGACGTACATCAGCCAGGGCAGGTACCCCGCCGCGACGCCGAGCAGGACGAAGCCGTACTCCCACTTCCGGCGCAGGATCCAGAGCACGAGCAGCGCCACCGTGGCGATGACCGAGGCGTACCAGATGAACGGGTTCGCGATGCCGGTGATCGCCTCGCCGCAGCGGTTCGCCCAGCAGCCGTCCTGTCCGGCGTCCGTGCCGACGTAGAACATCGACGTGGGGCGCTGCATCACGAGCCAGAGCAGCGGGTTCGCCTGGTACGAGTGCGGGGTGTGCAGCCCGATGTTGAAGGCGTAGATCTCCGACTGGTAGTGCCACCAGTTCTGCAGGCTGTCCGGCACCCAGGCGAGCAGCCCGGTCCAGCGGTCGCCGCCCGAGGACAGCCAGTTGCGGTCCCATCCGTCCTTCGAGACGAACCAGCCGGTCCACGACGCCACGTAGGTCACCGCGGCGATCGGCACGGTCAGCAGGAACGACACCGGTGCCTGCTGCAGCAGCGCGCTCGACGACCAGAACTCCACCCCGGCGCGGCGGCGCATCATCATGTCGCTCAGCACGGAGTACACCGCGAAGAACGCCAGGAAGTACATCCCCGACCACTTCGTCGCCGCCGCCAGCCCGAGTGCCAGGCCCATCGCGAACAACCACGGTCGCCACCAGAACACCGGCCCCCACAGGGTGGTCCGGCCCGCGGCGGCGCGGGCGGCGACCCACTCGTCGAGCCGCCGTTGGCTCTGCCGGCGGTCGAGCAGCAGCGCCCCGAAGCCGAGGATGACGAAGAAGGTCAGGATGCCGTCGAGGAGCGTCACCCGCGACATCACGATCGCCTGCCCGTCGATCGCGAGCAGGAAGCCGGCGAGCGTGCCGATCATCGTCGAACGGAACAGCGACCGGGCGATCACGGCGGTGAGGAACACCGTCGCGATGCCGAGCACGGCCACCGTGAAGCGCCAGCCGAACGAGTTGTCCGCCCCGAACAGCAGCATCCCGAGGCCGATGAGGTACTTGCCGAGCGGCGGGTGCGCGATGAACTCCGCGGCGCTCGTGAAGACGTCCGTCTCACCGCGGACGAACCGGTCGTCGGTCGTCGGGGCGCCGTCCCCGCTCGGGTTCGCGGGCCAGGTGCCCTCGTACCCGAGGTGCACGATCGACCAGCCGTCCTTGACGTAGTACGTCTCGTCGAACACGAGCGAGTGCGGGGTGCCGAGGTTCACCAGCCGCAGCACGGCGGCGAGGAGCGTCACCGCGAGCGGACCCGTCCACCGCCACACGGCGACGCGCTGCGACGTGGAGAGCACCCGGCCCCACCAGTCGTCCAGGCGCGAGCCGACCGGCCCGTCGGGCACGGCCGTGCGGTCGTCCTTCAGCTCGCTGGTCATCGCTGAGCATCCTACGGATCGACCACATGTCCCCGCTGCGACGGGCGTGCACGCGCCGCGGGGCGCGCCGGTCGACCCGGGTGTCGCCGTGGCGCGGCCGCTCCGGGCCACGCCGGCGTCGCGGTGCGGGGACAATGGGTGCGTGATCGTCCTCGCAGCAACGCCCATCGGCAACCTCGGGGACGCCTCGCGCCGTCTCGTCGAGACCCTCTCCAACGCCACGGTCGTCGCGGCGGAGGACACCAGGACCGCCATCCACCTGATGCGCGCTCTCGGCATCGAGAACCGTCCGCGGCTCATCGCCCTGCACGAGCACAACGAGCGGGCGAAGGCGTCCGAGGTCGTCGAGCTCGCCCGCGACGAGGACGTCGTGGTCCTGACCGACGCCGGCATGCCCGCGATCAGCGACCCCGGCTTCCCCCTCGTCGAGGCCGCCGCGGCCGCCGGGGTCACCGTCACCGCCCTGCCCGGGCCGTCGGCCGTGCTCATGGCGCTCGCCGTGTCCGGGCTGCCCACCGACCGCTTCACGTTCGAGGGGTTCCCGACCCGCAAGGCCGGGGAGCGCCGTCGGGCGTTCCAGGCGCTGGCGGGGGAGCAGCGGACGATGGTGTTCTTCGAGTCGCCGCACCGGCTGGCCGAGACCCTGGCGGACATGGCCGTCGGGTTCGGCGGCGACCGACGCGCCGCGGTCTGCCGTGAGCTCACGAAGCTGTACGAAGAGGTCCGCCGTGGGCCGCTGGACGAACTCGTCGCGTGGGCGTCCGAGGGTGTCCGGGGTGAGATCTGCATCGTCGTCGCCGGCGCCGCGGAGGCCACCGAAGAAGCCACGCTCGACGACGGCGTGCGCCTGGTGCTCGAGCGGGTGGCCGCCGGCATGCGCATGAAGGAGGCCGCCGCGGCGGTCGCGGACGCGACCGGGCTGTCGAAGCGGGACCTCTACGAAGGGGCGCTCGCGGCGCGCTGAGCGGGGCTCGTCACGTTCGCATCCGCCGGTCTGGAGGCGCGGGGCGGGCCCGTCACGGGCCTCCAGGACCCGGTTCTCCACAGTCCACCGCCGCACGCGTCATCAGGGTTCGGTGCGCCCGTAGGATGGTCCGCATGTCCGCCGGGTCCTCGTTCAGCATCACCACGCCGATCTTCTACGTGAACGACGTGCCCCACATCGGGCACGCCTACACCGAGGTCGCCGCGGACTTCCTAGCGCGCTGGCACCGGCAGCGCGGTGACGACACCTGGCTGCTCACCGGCACCGACGAGCACGGGCAGAAGATCCTGCGCACCGCCTCGGCGAACGACGTCTCGCCCAAGGAATGGGCCGACCGGCTGGTCAACGACGCCTGGAAGCCACTGCTCGACACGGTCGACGTCGCGAACGACGACTTCATCCGCACCACCGACGAGCGGCACGAGCGCGGCGTGACGGCGTTCCTGCAGAAGCTCTACGACGACGGCTTCATCTACGCCGGCGAGTTCGAGGGCTTCTACTGCGTGGGCTGCGAGGAGTACAAGCAGCCGAGCGACCTGGTCGCCGGCACCGGTGCGTACGAGGGTCAGCAGGTCTGCGCGATCCACTCGATCCCGGTCGAGGTGCTGGCCGAGCGCAACTACTTCTTCCGGATGTCCGACTTCGAGCAGCGCCTGCTCGACCTGTACGAGTCGAACCCGCTGTTCATCCAGCCCGAGAGCGTCCGCAACGAGATCATCTCGTTCGTCAAGCAGGGGCTCCGCGACCTGTCGATCTCGCGCTCCAGCTTCGACTGGGGCATCAAGATCCCCTGGGACAGCGACCACGTGCTGTACGTGTGGTTCGACGCCCTGCTCAACTACGTCACGGCGCTCGGCTACGGCACCGACGACGACGAGGCCTTCAAGCGCCTCTGGCCGAGCGTCCACATCGTCGGCAAGGACATCGCCCGCTTCCACGCCGTCATCTGGCCGGCGATGCTCATGGCCGCCGGGCTGCCGGTGCCGGAGCGCGTCTTCGGCCACGGCTGGCTGCTCGTCGGCGGCGAGAAGATGTCCAAGTCGAAGCTGACCGGCATCGCGCCGTCGGAGATCACCGACACGTTCGGGTCCGACGCCTTCCGCTACTACTTCCTGCGCGCCATCACCTTCGGGCAGGACGGCAACTTCAGCTGGGAAGACATCTCGGCGCGCTACCAGGCCGAGCTCGCGAACGGCTACGGCAACCTGGCGTCGCGCCTGGTCGCCATGCTGCAGAAGTACTGCGACGGCGAGGTCCCGGAGCGCGGTGCGCTGACCGAGTCCGACCAGGCGATCGACGCCCTGGCCGTCTCGGTCACCGAGCGTGCCGACGCCGCCATCGCCGCCTTCGCCCCGCACGAGGCGATCGCGAGCGTGTGGGAGCTCGTCGACGCCCTGAACGGCTACATCACCGAGCAGGCGCCCTGGGCCCTGGCGAAGGACGACGCCAACCGCGAGCGCCTCGGCACGGTCCTGACCACCGCGCTCCGCGGCCTCGGCACCGTCACCGTCCTGCTGTCCCCGGTCATGCCGAAGGCGACCGAGAAGCTCTGGGCCTCGATCGGTGCCGGCGGGTCCGTCGCCGAGCAGCGGGTCGACCGCGCGTTCGAGTGGCAGGGTGCGTCGCACGTGGTGCCGCTCGAGAGCGGGCTGTTCCCCCGGATCGAGCAGGTCTCCGCGTGACCGACGCCGAGTCGCACGTCCGGTCCCGCGGTGACGGGGCGTCCGGTGGCTCGAAGCGCGACCTGACGTACCCGCCGCTGCCGCAGGCGCTCGTCGTGCCGGTGTACGACAACCACACCCACATGGAGATCGCCGACGGTGTCGGCGACGGGGGTGACGGTCCGCTCGAGTACCGCGAGCACCTCGACCGTGCCTCGAGCGTCGGCGTGCGCGGTGTCGTGCAGGTCGGCACCGACCTCGCCACCTCGGAGTGGTCCGCGTCGATCGCCGCCCGGGAGCCCCGGGTCCTCGCGGCCGTCGCGCTGCACCCGAACGAAGCGCCCGTGCTGCAGGAACAGGGGCTGCTCGACGAGCACCTCGCCGGCATCGAACGGCTCGCCGCGCTGCCGCGGGTCCGGGCGATCGGTGAGACCGGCCTCGACTTCTTCCGCACCGGCGAGGACGGCCGTGACGCCCAGGTCCGTTCGTTCGAGGAGCACATCCGCATCGCGAAGGAGCACGACCTCGCGCTGACGATCCACGACCGCGACGCGCACGACGCCGTGGTCGAGGTCCTCGACCGCGTGGGCGCGCCGGAGCGCACCGTCTTCCACTGCTTCTCCGGCGGGCCGGACCTCGCCCGGCTCTGCGCCGAGCGCGGCTGGTACATGTCGTTCGCCGGCACCGTGACGTTCAAGAACGCCGCCGTGCTGCGTGAGGCCCTGGTCGTCGCCCCGCGGCACCTGATCATGATCGAGACCGACGCACCGTTCCTGACGCCCACCCCGTTCCGTGGCCGCCCGAACGCGCCGTACCTCATCCCGCTCACCCTGCGGTCGATGGCGGAGACGCTCGGCACGGACGCCTCGATGCTCGCGGCCCAGATCGCCTCGAACACCGAGCTCGTCTACGGCGCGTGGGACGCCGAGCCCGTGACGGTGGACGAGTAGTCGTGGGCGCACTGCTCGGCCCGGCGGAGATCCGGGAGCTCGCGGCCGAACTCGACGTCACCCCGACGAAGAAGCTCGGCCAGAACTTCGTGCACGACGCCAACACCGTGCGGCGGATCGTGTCGGTCGCCGGTGTGACCCCGTCGGCACGGGTGCTCGAGATCGGGCCGGGGCTCGGGTCGTTGACGCTCGGGCTCACCGAGACCGGCGCCCCCGTCACCGCGGTCGAGATCGACAAGCGCCTGGCCGCCAAGCTCCCGTCGACGGTGTCGTCGATGCAGCCGGACGCCAGGCTGACGGTCGTGCAGCAGGACGCCATGACCGTCGCCGCCACGGACCTCGACGTCGAGCCGACGCACCTCGTCGCGAACCTGCCGTACAACATCTCCGTGCCGGTGCTGCTGCACCTGCTCGCGACCTTCCCGTCGATCGAGCGGTCGCTCGTCATGGTGCAGGCCGAGGTCGGGTACCGGCTCGCCGCGGGCCCCGGCAGCAAGGTCTACGGTTCGCCGAGCGTCAAGGCCGCCTGGTACGGGTCGTGGAGCACCGCCGGGTTGGTGAGCCGTCAGGTCTTCTGGCCGGTGCCGAACGTCGACAGTGTCCTGGTGGCGTTCGACCGGCACGAGCCCCCGGGTGACGAACTCCTGCGGTCGCGGGTGTTCACGCTGGTGGACGCGGCGTTCCAGCAGCGGCGCAAGATGCTGCGGCAGAGCCTGTCCGGGGTGCTCGGTGGCAGTGCGCACGCGTCCGAGGTCCTGACGGCGGCGGGCATCGACCCGACCGCCCGCGGTGAGGCGATCGGTGTGGACGACTTCGTGCGGCTCGGGCGGACGGTCCTGGCGGCCGCGGAGTAGCTCGTTCCTCGCCCGGCGAAGGGTGCGCAGCTGGCGCGTCGCCTGCGGGCCAGCTGACCGCGATGGTGCGAGGTTCCGTGTTCCGTGCGAGCCGAAGTGCCTCGCACGGAACACGGAACCTCGCACCGTGCGAACGCCGGCCGTCGCCCGGGTCAGTGCTCGCGGGACGCCATCATCTCGAGGATCTGCTGGTGGTTGCCGTTCCGCTCGGCGAAGCGCAGCGGGTGCACGTTCTGCACCAGGATCTCCGGGGCAGCGCCGGACTCGATGAGCGCCATGACCTCGTCGGCGAAGGCGTCGAGCGGCATCCCACCGAAGTCGGCGCCGCCCATCAGGTCGGTCATGACGGCCGGCGGGGCGAGCTCGAGCACCTCGAGCGACGACCCCACGAGCTGCTGACGGAGGGCCTGCGTGTAGGCGTGCACACCGGCCTTCGTCGCGCTGTACGTCGGTGATGCGGTGAGCGGGACGAACGCGAGACCGGAGGTGACGGTCATCAGGGTGGCCGAGGGCTGGGCGAGCAGGTGCGGCAGGAACGCGTCGATGAGGCGGATCGTGCCGACCAGGTTCGTCTGGACGAGCTCGAGGGCGTCGTGGATGTGCTCGGGGTCGCGGAGGTCCTCGTCGCGCATGATCCCGGACATGGTGATCAGGGCATCGAGCGACGGGTACGCCTCGAGCACCGAGGTGGCGGCGGCTTCGATGGACGCCGCGTCGGCGACGTCGATCTGCACGGTGCCGAAGCCGTGCTCGGTAGCGAGGGAGTCGAGGAGCGCCTGGCGACGGCCGCCGATGACGACGGTGCTGCCGGCGGCCTGCAGGCGCTGGGCGAGCGCGAGACCGATGCCCGAGGTCGCGCCGGGGATGAAGACGGTGGAGTTCGTGATGTCCATGACCACCACGATGCTCCGTGGACAGGGACGCAACCAGAGCGCGGTCATCGGGGGATCGGCGATCCCTGGCACCCGGGCCGGAAGCGGACGACAATCGACCCATGGACCGTGCCGCGCTCGCCGACTTCCTCCGCCGTCGCCGTGAGCTGCTGCGCCCCGAGGACGTCGGTCTCGGGCAGGGGCCACGACGCCGGACCCCGGGGCTCCGCCGTGAAGAGGTCGCTGCCCTCGCCGGCATGTCCGTCGACTACTACACGCGACTCGAGCAGCAGCGCGGACCGCAGCCGTCCGAGCAGATGATCGCCGCGATCGCCCGGGCCCTGCGGTGCAGCCTCGACGAGCGCGACCACCTGTTCCACCTGTCCGGGCAGAACGCCCCGACCCGGATGCACCGCGCCGACCACGTCGACCCGGCGATCCTGCGGGTTCTGGACCGGCTCGAGGACACCCCGGCGATCGTCGTCAGTCACCTGGGCGAGACCCTGGTCGAGAACCGGCTCGCGGCGGCGCTCCTCACCAGCTCGGTCGGCTTGCCGGGCAACCGCCGGTACCAGGCGTGGCGGTGGTTCGTGACGGGTGAGGAGCTCACGAAGTACGCACCCGAGCAGCACGAGCGGCTGGGTCGGGTGGTGGTCGCGTCGCTCCGGGCGGCCGTCGGGCTCGCGGGTCCGGGTGACCGCCGGGCGACGGAACTCATCGCCGAGCTGCAGACGCGCAGTGGCGAGTTCCGCGACCTCTGGGCCAAGCACGAGGTGGCCACGCGCTGGTCGGACAACAAGACCATCGTGCAGCCGGAGCTCGGCCGCATCACCGTCGACTGCCAGGTGCTGCACACCGACGACCAGGCGCAGGCCCTGTTGCTCTTCACCGCGCCTCCAGGATCAGAGGACGCGCAGAAGCTCGAGCTCCTCGGCGTCGTCGGACAGCAGACCTTCGCCGGCTGACGCGGCGCACGGTGCGGGTTCGCTCGGCTCGTGCGAGGTTGGTCGACCCCGCACGGTGCGAGGTTGATGAGCCCGTGCATCGTTGACCGCTCGGTGCCGCCCTACAGTCCGTCACCGAGCGACCAACCTCGCACCGACCGGACAAGCGCGCACCGTGCGACCCGCCCGCCCC